>CAYNGV010000060.1:0-12351 GCA_964397005.1 uncultured Sulfuritalea sp.
GGTTGATGTTGATGAAGCCGACCGTGGCGTCCATCAGGAAGTTGATCTTGCCGAACAGGAAGGAGGTATGGCCGTCCAGCGAATCGATGTCGCGCAGGATCTGGCGCGCGTCGTCGTGCTGGTCGGTCGACATGAGCCGGCTGCGCATCAGGAAGGAAAGCGCGCGACGCGTGTCGAGCACGTTGCGCCGGATGCGGCCGTTGAGGTCCTCCTCCTTGGCGATGTCGGAGAGGATCTCGGCCGCCTCGTCGTCGCTGACATGGGGCGACAGCACGGTGCGGCCGACCTTTTCCAGCTCGGCGTAGATGTCCTCCAGCGCGTCGGCGGAGTACTCGACGTCGGCGCCGTAGAGGTCGAGCAGCACGTCCTTGCCTTCCGACACATAGCCCGGCTGGATCCGCGCCCGCAGGCGTTGCAGGCGGAATACCGGCAGTTCCTCGTCGCGCATCGAAAACAGGATGTTGTTGTGCAGGATGAAGGCGACCGCGACGTTGCGCGACTCGTCCTCCTTGTCGAGCAGGAAGGCCGAGTGCAGATGCACCTCGCCGTTCTCCTCGATGTAGAAGCGCGCAGATTCTTCGAGGTCGGTCAGGTCATCGGCATCCGGCAGCGTCAGCTGGAAGATTTCCGCGACCCATTGCCGTTCTTCCTTGGACGGGGCCAGCAGGTCCACCCAGATCGGCGTGGTGGCGGCGAGGTCCTCCTTGCTATCGACTTCGACCTGGCGCAGGCGACCGTTCTTCAGCTCGAAGGCGTTGACGGTGACCGGCTTGCGCGGCGCTGCCGGGGCCGCCGGCGCAACGGGCAGCGATTCGCGCAAGGTGTCGCGCAGCGCATCCGAAAGTTCGTCGAGGATTTCCTCGCCGCGGACCTTGGCGACCAGTTCCCAGACCACCAGGCTGTCGTCCGGCGGCAGCGCTTCGAGGATGCGCGCGATGGCGTCCGACGGCATCTGGTCCAGCTTGCGGCGCAACTCCTCCAGGTGCTGGACATGCACCAGATTCTCGACGATGGCCTGGCGCGGTCCTTCGTGACCCTGCCGGTGAACCACGCTCTCGACTCGCTTCTGGCGCGCCAGCAACTCCTCGACCAGGCGCAGCGTGTTCTGCTCCTCGGCGAACTGGAGTGCCTCGTGGTCGTTGTCGGCCTGATTTTCGATGTGCTCGCTCATGGCCGCCGTATTCTAGTCGCGTTCGTCATGACTCATGGTACTTCGGCATTGGGCATGCGGCCCAGTATCAGCTGCGTGCGGCCGTTCATGTAGGCCGAATGGGGATTGCGTTCGTAGCGGCGCGGCGCGGGCAACATGACGGCCAGGCGTGCTGCCTGTTCGGCGCCGAGTTGCGCGGCGGATGTTCCAAAATAGCGGCGCGCGGCGGCCTCCGCGCCGAACACGCCATCGCCCCATTCGACCACGTTGAGATACACCTCGAGGATGCGCCGCTTGTCCCACAGCAGCTCGATCCAGACCGTGATGATCGCTTCCTCGCCCTTGCGCAGGAAGGACTTGGTCGGCGACAGCAGCAGGTTCTTCGCCAGTTGCTGGGAAATGGTCGAGCCGCCGGCCACCACCTTGCCCTTCTTCTGGTTCTTCTCGATGGCCTTCTGGATGCCCTCCCAGTCGAAGCCCTCGTGATCGACGAACTTGTCGTCTTCGGCGGCAATCACGGCCCGCTTCAGATGCACCGAAATTTTTTCATAGGGCATCCACTGACGCCGCAATTCAAATTTCGGATTCTTCTGCCGCCCTTCGTCCAGGCGCTGGCTCTGGAAACTGGTGGTTCCGGGATTCACCCATTTCCACCAGATCACCCAGCCCAGGTACCAGCCCTGCCAGAGCAGGAGCAAGCCAGCGATTGCCGCGAGCCCGAGCTTCAGCCAGCGCGGTGCGGGCCTCATTGCTGCTCGCGAAGCACAGCCAGAACCTGCGCGGTGCGGGGCCGCACGCCGCGCCAGACGAAGAATGCCTCGGCGGCCTGCTCTACCAGCATGCCGAGCCCGTCGGCGACGCGGGCGCCGGCGGCCTGCGCCTGATGCATGAAGGGCGTTGCGCGGCCATAGACCATTTCATAGGCGACGCAGCGCGGCGCGAACACGGATGTCGACAGTGGCAGCACGGCGCCGCTGAGCCCTGCCGAGGTAGCGTTGATGACCAGGTCGAATGCGCGCCCGGCGAGGTCGGCAAAGCCGATGCCGTCGGGTTTGACGCTGAGCGCGCAGCCGGGAAGGCGGGAAAACTCGAGGGCGAGACGCGCGGCGGTTTCTTCGGTGCGATTGGCGATGACCAGTTCGGCGGGATTTTCCAGCAGCAGCGGCAGGATCACGCCGCGCGCCGCCCCCCCGGCGCCCAACAGCAGGATGCGGCGTCCGGCCGGGTCGCAGCCGAGGTTATTTTTCAGGTCGCGCACCAGGCCCGCGCCATCGGTGTTGTCGCCGACGATCGCGTCGGCGTCGAAGCTCAGCGTATTCACCGCGCCGGCGGCTTCGGCGCGCGCGGTGAGGCGCACAGCGAGGCGAAACGCCTCTTCCTTGAACGGCACCGTGACGTTGGCGCCCCGCGCCGGGCCCTTGCCCGTGGCGACGAAAGCCTCCACCGCCGCCGCGAAGTCGCCCTTCTCGACCAGAATCGCTTCATAGCTGATGTCCTGTCCGGTCTGTTTGGCGAACAGGGCATGAATGCGCGGCGACTTGCTGTGGCCGATGGGGTTGCCGAATACGGCGTAGCGATCTGTCATGACGCGCCGCTCAATCCGAACGCAGTCGATCGGCGTTGGTGAAGGTCCAGGTGCGGGTGATTTCGAGCACGTCGGTGTCGCGACGGATGGCCTCGGGGAAGGCGGCATAGGGCGAGGCCATCTGCACGATGCGGCGCGCGGCATCGTCGAGCAGGCTCTGGCCCGAGGAGCGGCTGACTTCGACGCGCTCCAGATCGCCATTGGCCTTGATGATCACGGTCAGCACCAGGCTGCCGTAGAGGCGGCCCTTGGCGGCGGCGGGATAATTCAGGTTGCCGATGCGCTCGATCTTCTGCCGCCAGTCCTCGACGTACTGGGCGAAGCGGTATTCCTCGACGCGGGCGCCGATGAACTTTTTTCGTGGCCGCTGGTTGTATTCCTCCAGTTGGCGCGAGATCTGGCCTTCGATGCGGGCGATGGCCAGCGCGCTGCTGGCGAGGTCGGCGCCGGAGCGGGTCGGCTCGGGCGGTGCCGCCTGGTTGTTCTGCGCCTTGTTGGCGGCGACGGCCCGTTCGCTTTTGAGCCGCGTCATCTGTTGCTGCTGTTGCGCTTCGAGTTCGGCGACGCGGCGCTGCGCTTCGAGCAGTTCGCGACCTTCCCTGGTATCGGGCGAGGGCGGCAGCGGCGTCTTGGCGCGCAGGTCCTGGTCGGTGTTGCCGCCGCCGTCGAGATTGGTTTGTGCCTTGGCTTGCGCCTTGTCGGGCCGGCTTTTGCTCTTGCTGTTGACCAGGATGACGTCGAGCGCCCGTTCGCGCGCCTTGTCGATGAAATCCGGCGGTGTGAAGCGAATCGTGAGCAGCACGGCGTGCAGCAGCAGCGAAGCACCGATCGCCAGCGTCAGGTGACGCTGCGGCGCATCCATTGCGGCGAGGAAGGCCGGCAAGGGCAGCGACGGCAGCGCGGGCCAGGAAAAGCGTGACGGGCTGGGCGGGTTGGACATAAGCCCAACAATTTTACTCCGCGACTTCTTCACCCTCGTCGTCGGCCAAAGCGGCATCAGAGCCCGTATTGGCCGCCAATTCAGGCGCCAGTTCGAGATAGCGGAGGCGCAGCTCGGCCTCCAGCAGGTCGATGCCTTCGACGCCAAGTCGTACGCGGGCGCCCCTGGGCAGCTCGGGCAGCGAGGGCACGCGCGCCACCAGCGGAATGGCGTCGAACCGCACAAGCGCTTCGCGCAGCACTTGCGCCAGCGCCGTCTGCGTGCCCTGTTGCAGCAGCCAGCGCAGGCACCAGTAGCGTTCCATGCCGCGCTGGAATTCGGCATAGGCGGCATAGGTCAGTTCGAAGTCGCGCATCGCGGCCAGCAGGTCCGCCGATTTCGGCGGGAATGGCGGCGCCTCTTCGCGCAGCAGGGCGATCAGCTGCCACTGGTTGAGCAGGTCGCAGTAGCGCCGCAGCGGTGAAGACGACCACGCATAGCACTCGACGCCGAGGCCTTCGTGCGGCGCGGCGACCGTGCTCATGCGCACCTTGCCCGCCGTCTGCACGCGGTACAGCGCGGGGATGCCGGCATCGCGCAGCATCGCGCCCCAGGTGGCGTTGGCCATGATCATCAATTCCGCGACCAGCGTATCGAGCGGACTGCCGCGCGCGCGCTCGTCGATGCTGACGAAACCCTTGCCCGGTTCCGCGGCAATGCCGCTCTCGGCGGCCCAGTCGACGATGAAGTTGTAGTCCTTGCGCGTGCTGTTGTCGGAAGGTTTGCCGCGTCCGGCTTCGAGCACCTGGGCAAATTCCCAGAGCAGCTTCAGTTCGTTCCGATACGGAAAATCGGGCAGGCCGGCGGCCAGTGTGGTTTCGTTGAACACCGGCTCGATGTCGTGATGGCGCAGGTTGGCGACAATCGGCACGCGTTCCATGCGTGTTTCATGGCCGAGCAGGCGGTAGTCGGCGGCGACGTAGAGGTAGAGCGAGATCGCGGCGACGGTGTGACCGGCGGCCAGCGTGAAATGCTCGACGATGTCCTCCGGCAGCATGGTGATCTTGCGCCCCGGCATATACACCGTGGACAGCCGGTCGCGGGCGATGCGGCCGAGGTCGGAGTCGGGCGCAAAGCCCAGGCCCGGCGCCGCGATGTGAATGCCGATGTGCCAGCCGCCCTCCGGATTGGCTGTGACGGAAAAAGCGTCGTCGATTTCGGTGGTGTGGGCATCGTCGACACTGAACGCGGCGACCTCCGCCAGAGGCAAATCGCCTGGGTCGACGGGGGTGGCGAAGTAGGGGAAATTCGTTCCACCTTTGGTTTCGGGAAAGAACTCGAACAGGAAACGTCCGAGGTGATAGTCGTGGGTCGAGGGCAGCGCGCCGCAGTCGAACAGCAGGCGCGCGGCGGATTTGCCGGTCTCGCCGCAGGCGGCTTCGAGCGCCTTGGTCTCGCTGCGATTGCGATCCGGCTTGTAAATCAATTGCGTCAGCAGTGGCGTGAACTCGGCCGGCAGTTGGCCGTTCTTGAGTTCCTCGACCATGCGTTCGATGGCGGCGGCCTGCTGGCGCTTCTTTTCGAGGCCGGCCAGGGCGGCCTGGAGGATTTCCGGCGGTGCCTTGCGGAAGCGGCCACGGCCCTTGCGATGGAAATACATCGGCGCCGAATGCAGGCGCAACAGCACGGTCGCGGCTTGCGTGGAATCCGGCTTCGCGCCGTGGTATTCGGCGGCGAGCTCCTCGAAGCCGAATTCCTCCTCGCCGCAGACTTCCCAGAGAAAACCGACGTCGATCCCCTCCGCGCCCGCTTCGGCGCGCTCCAGCAGTTCGCCCGGCGCCGGCGCGGCAAAGCGCAGCAGCACGTTGGCCGCCTTGACCTTGGAGCGCTTGCCGGAGGCGAGCTCGATCTGCAAGGACGCAACGTTGTCGGCCAGCACGGTGCCGGCACGGAAAGCGCCGTCCTCTTCAAACAGGACATTCATTTCGGGGATCAGGGATCAGGAATCAGGTATCGGGGATCAGCGGCAAGCCGATCCGCAGCGGGGGGGGCGAATTATACCGGTCTGGCCGTGGCGACCAGAACCGTGCTGGTCAGCTCGAAGCCACCCGTCACCGCATACGGGGCGAGTTCTTCGGCGACGGCGACGGCGAGCGCCTGCTGTTTTTCGGCGGGCAGGCGCGACAGGCTCTCCGCCGCGCCGCCGGCGAGGTCGAGAAAGCCCTGCCAGTAGGCGCCGGCATCGCCGAAGCGGGTCGTGAAGCGACAGGGCCGGATCTCGATTTCACAAAACTCGGCGCTGGCGATACGGCGTTCGAGTTCGTCGGCATCGCCAAAACGGAAAATCGAGGGGCGCGCCACCTTGGGTGGCGGCAGCAGACGGCGCATGCAGGAAAGCGCCGTTTCGACCAGCGGCACTTCTTCAGCGCGGCCCCATACGGAGAGTGCGAGCAGGCCATCCGGATTCAATACGCGGCGCATTTCCTTCAATGCGACCTGGTCGTCAGGGAAGAACATCAGGCCGAGCCCGCACAGCACGCGATCGAAACTCCCGCCGGCGAAAGGCAAGGCCTCGCCGTCCGCGGCAACCCGTATCAGTCCGGGACAGCAGGCGAGCTGGCCCTCGCTGATGTCGCTGGCAATTGCCAGTCCATCCACGCCGACCGTGTCTTGCGCCTCACGCGCCAACAGGCCGGGGCCGCTGGCCAGGTCGAGCACACGCTGTTCGGGGGCCAATCGGGCGGCGGCGATCAGCGCAGCATCCAAATCCCGGCGGGTGCCAGATGCGGCCAGATAGCGCGGCCCGATCCGGTTGTAGCCGGCGCGTTCGATCCTCTTGAACTGGGCGGCATCGAAACTCATGGAACAACGATCGTTCGCGGCGAGGCGGAGCGGGCGAGATCGACGCTATACACCGCGAGGCCGAGCCAGATCGACGCGAAGGCCAGCGCGCGGCTCACGTCCAGCGGCTCGCCATAGACGAACACGGCGAGAAGGAAAGTGATCGAGGGTGCGAGATATTGCAGGAAGCCCATCATGGTCAGTGGCAGGCGCCGCGCGGAAATCGCAAACAGCAGCAATGGAATCGCGGTGATGGCGCCGGTGGCGATCAGCATCAGGTCTCGTGTTGCAAGGAATTGCGGCCCGCCGGCGAAATGGCTTTGGCCGGACAGCGCCAGCCAGGCGAGCCAGATCAGCGCCAGGGGCGTCATGCAGACGGTTTCCAGAAACAGGCCGCTGGCCGCATCGAGCGGCAACTGCTTGCGCAGCAGGCCGTAGATGCCGAAGGTGCCGGCCAGCACCAGGGAGATCCAGGGCAGCCCGCCGCTTCGCGCCGCTTCGATCGCGACGCCGATGGCCGCCAGCAGCACGGCCAGCCACTGCAATCGGCGCAGGTTTTCCTTGAGCACCAGCACGCCCAGCGCGACATTGAACAGGGGCAGGATGAAGTAACCCAGGCTGGTCTCGAGAATGTGTCCGTTATTCACGCCCCAGACAAATACCAGCCAATTGCTGATCACCAGGCTCGATGCCAGCGCAATGCGCGCCAGTTGCCTGGGTATCCGCGCAACCCGCAGGGCATCGGCAAAGCCGCGGCCAAAGCCCATCACTGCCGTCATGAACACCATGGCCCACAGCACGCGATGGGCGATGATTTCGTCGGCCGGCACCTCGGCGATCTGCTTGAAGAACACCGGTACCAGACCCCAGATCAGATAGGCGGCGAGCCCTGCAAGAATTCCAAGCCTGGCATTCTCCGGTGTTGCAGGGGGATGCATTGCGCTGGTACCGCTTACGCCAGCCCGGCGAATTCGATGATCGGATCGAGGGTGTCGTTCCATCGCGTAAAGCTGTGATCGCCGCCGGGCAGCACGGTTTGTCGCGCGCCCGCGTAACGGCTGACGGCATGGCGGTAGTCCAGCGTCTCGTCGCCTTCTTCCACCAGCAGCCAGAAGCGCTGCGGCTTGCCCAGGACCGGGATTTCGATGGCGCGCAGTTCCTCGATGTGCGCGCGGGTGAACTCGAAGGGCTCGCCGGTATAGAGCCAGCGCTGCGGACCGACATAGTCCTTCAGCGAGAGATGGGCGACCACGGCCGGGTTGACCAGCACCGCCTTGAGGTCGAAGGTTTCGGCAAGATACGTCGAGTAATAGCCGCCCAGTGACGAACCCACCACTGTGGTCACCCCATGCTGGCGGATCAGATTGGTTGCCAGTGCAATCGCCTCGCGCGGCGATGCCGGCAACTGGGGCGAAAGAAATCTGTCGGCAAGGCCGCGTTCGCGCATGCGCACCCCGAGGGCCTGCGCCTTGTGCGACTGCGGGCCGCTGGTAAAGCCATGCAGGTAGAGAATCAAGCAGCGCTCCAATTGACGATGCCCATTTGCCAGGTCGCCAGCACGACGATGCCGAAGGCGATGCGGTACCAGGCGAAGATCGTGAAGTCGTGGCTGGAAATGAAGCGCAGCAGCCAGCGCACGCATAAGAAGGCGGAGGCGAAGGAGGCGGCGAAGCCCACGGCCCACATGCCGAGGTCGTCGAACGCCAGCAAGTGGCGCTCCTTGTACAGCTGGTAGGCGCTGGCGGCCATCAGCGTCGGCACGGCGAGGAAGAAGGAGAACTCGGTGGCGGCCCGGCGCGAAAGTCCGAACAACAGGCCGCCGATGATGGTGGCGCCGGAGCGCGAGGTGCCCGGGATCAGGGCGCAGGCCTGGGCCAGGCCCAGCTTGAACGCGTCCACCGGCGTCAGCTGGTCGACGTCCTCGATGCGCACCGTGTGCCGGCGCTTCTCGGCCCAGAGGATGATGAAGGCGCCGACGATGAAGGCCGTCGCCACCGCCACGGGGTTGAACAGCGTGGCCTTGATCGCCTTGCCGAAAATCAGGCCGAGGATCGCCAGCGGCAGGAAGGCGATACCGATGTTGAGCACGAAACGCCGCGCTGCCGGGTCGCTGCCCAGGCCCGTCAGCACGCGGCCGAAACGCACGCGGTATTCCCAGCAGATGGCCAGCATCGCCGCGGCCTGGATCACGATCAGGAACAGCTTGCCCTTTTCATCATTGAAGTGCAAAAGATCGCCAGCCAAGATAAGATGGCCGGTAGATGAAACGGGAAGGAATTCCGTGAAACCTTCTACCAGGCCCAGTAAAAGAGCTTGGAGCAGCGGGTGAAAATCCATGGGGGAAGAGTTGGTGATGGCTGCCGAAAAGGGCCGCAAAGTCTAGCATGCTGAAAAAAATCGGCGTTGAACATCTGCGTGTGGGCATGCATCTTGAAGAGCTGTGCGGCTCATGGATGGAGCATCCCTTCTGGCGCACCAAGTTCGTCATCAAGGATCCGAAAGACATCCGCCTGATCATCGAAAGCGGTATCACGGAGGTATGGATCGACGTCGACAAGGGCCTCGACATTCCCTCTGCCGCAAGCAAGGAGCAGGTCGAAGCCAGAGTCGACGCAGACCTGATGGAAACCGCCGCTGCCACTGGAACGCCGGTGCAGGGTGCGTCACCGAAGCAGGCGCCGATGGCCGAGGAAGTCAAGCGTGCCGCCAGGATATGCGCCAACGCGAAAGGCGCCGTGGTCTCCATGTTCCATGAAGTGCGCATGGGCAAGGCTGTTTCTGCCGAAGCGGCGGGCGAACTGGTGGATGAAATCGCCTGCTCGGTGGCGCGCAACCCCGGCGCCCTGATCAGCCTCGCGCGCCTCAAGACAGCGGACGACTACACCTACATGCACTCCGTTGCGGTCTGCGCATTGATGGTCGTACTGGCGCGCCAGCTCGGTCTCGACGACACGCAGACGCGCGATGCCGGCATGGCCGGGCTGTTGCACGACCTGGGCAAGGCGCTGATGCCCATGGAAGTGCTCAACAAGCCCGGCAAGCTCACCGACGAGGAATTCCGCATCATCAAGAGCCATCCCGAAGAGGGCCATCGGCTGCTGCTTGAAGGCGGCACCGCCGGCGCCACCGTGCTCGACGTCTGCCTGCACCACCACGAAAAGATCGATGGCAGCGGTTACCCGCATCGCTTGAAAGGCGAAGAGATCAGCATGTTCGCCAGGATGGGCGCGGTGTGCGACGTCTATGACGCGATCACATCCAACCGCCCTTACAAGTCGGGATGGGATCCGGCGGATTCGATCCGAAAGATGACGGAGTGGACCAACGGGCATTTTGACGGGCGCATCTTCCAGGCCTTCGTCAAGAGCATCGGCATCTATCCCGTCGGCTCGCTGGTACGCTTGAGCTCGGGTCGCCTCGGCGTGGTGGCGGAGCAGTCCGAGAAATCGCTGCTGACGCCACGCATCAAGGTCTTTTTCTCGACCAAATCGATGGCTTACATCCCCCCCGAGCTGATCGACCTGGCCCGCCCCAATATCAGCGAGAAGATCGTCGCCCGCGAAGATGCCGGGAAGTGGGGCATCAAGAACCTGGATCAGTACTGGGCGGCGTAGTTTCGCTTTCCAGTGCGGCCAGCCAGTCCAGTGCCTGCTCGCGGCTCTCTCCGCACATCTCTATTGATGGCTGCAATCCGGAACAGCAGGCCGGGCGTTGCGGCATGCCGAACACCCGGCAGCGCAGCTCCGCATCAAGATGACGGCAGGGAATGCCGGCCGCCTTGTGCAGCGAGCTGATCGAAGGTGCGATGCAACAGGCGCCGCAGCCGGGGCGGCAGTCGATGGAAACCGTGCCCGGCGCATCCATCGCATTCATGCGTCGAGCTGCGCCAGCCAGTCGCCCGCACGGCGGATGACCACCCGGCCACGCTGCTCCTCCTGGCGCAAATCCGCCACCAGTTGCACCGCATGAGTTGTCGCGAACTGCTCTGCAAAGCGAGCCAGGGGCTTGTGCAGAGAGGAGTCGGCATGCTTGCACTCGATCAGATGGGTCAGTTCGTTGGCTTCGCTGAGCGCGAAATCCACCTCCGCGCCATCCTTGGTGCGGATGTAGTGCAAGCCGTTGACCACACCCAGCGCATCGCGGCGAAACTGGACGTGCTTGAGCAGCATGGCGGCGACGGCATTTTCCAGGCGCGCGCCCGGATCATCCGCCACCATCCCGGTATCGTGGAAATACACTTTCGGCGCCTGCAAAAGGCCGCGGGCGATGTTGCGATGCCAGGGCTGGACAACGAACACGATGAACAGCGCCTGGAGGATGTCGAGGTAGCGCTTCAGCGTATTGGGCGCCACCGCCAGGTCGCGCGCCATCGCCGCCAGCGACAGCGGAGAACCGACTCGCTGGCGCAGCAGATCGAGAAACAGCTTGAGCGCGGTGATTTCGTGCAGCCGCGAGAACTCGAGCACGTCCTCGCGCACCAGGTCGGTGGCGTATTGCGCCCGCCAGCGCGCCGCCTCGTCATCACTGGACGCCAGGCAGGGCTCGGGAAATCCGCCGCGCCGCATCAGGTGGCGCAAGGCATCGGCGGGAGTCGCGCCACTGTGGGCGCACCATTCGCGCACCGAGACCGGATGCAGTCGCCAGGCGAAATAGCGTCCGGCGAGCGATTCGCCGCTCTGGCGGAACGTGTCCATGCGGGCGCTGCCGGTGACCAGCAAGGCCTGCCCCGGCGCCCGACCGTCGGCAATGCCCTTTAGCCAGGTTTTCCAGCCCGGCATCTTGTGGATTTCATCCATCACCAGCAACCGGACATCGCGGTTCCAGCTGCCGCGCCTGAGGATGATGCGGTCCTCGGCGATGTCCCAGTTAAGGTACTGGGCGGGCATGTCGCCTGCCATCAACTCCCGCGCCAAACTGGTTTTGCCCACCTGTCGCGGCCCGGTGAGAATCACCAGCTTGCGCTCCAGATCGGACTGGATGCGTTGGTAGAGATAGCGCCTCATGCGACCATTCTAACTAATACTGCAAAAAAGTCGCGACTTTTTTGCAGAGCAAGGCATATTGGGCGGATTATATGCCCGCACTTGCCGTATCGCCATCCGTTACGGCGAGGATCCGCAGCGGCGAGGAGAGCGCACTTTGCTCGACCGCCATGCTGCGCAGGGGCCTCATCAGAGCGTCTTTTGCTAGACCGCCATGTAGCGCGGTTGATTCATCAGCGTCGAGTTTTACGAAGCTTTGTAAATCTCGCTGCCGGCCTTGACGAACTCCACCGATTTCGTCTCCATGCCCTTGCTCAAAGCTTCCTGCTCCGAGACCCCCAGCGTGGCCGCGTAGTCGCGCACGTCCTGGGTGATCTTCATGGAGCAGAAATGCGGCCCGCACATGGAGCAGAAGTGGGCCAGCTTGGCGCCGTGCTGCGGCAGGGTTTCGTCGTGGAATTCGCGCGCCTTGTCGGGGTCGAGGCCGAGGTTGAACTGGTCTTCCCAGCGGAACTCGAAGCGCGCCTTCGATAGCGCGTTGTCGCGCACCTGCGCGCCCGGATGGCCTTTCGCCAGGTCGGCGGCGTGGGCCGCGATCTTGTAGGCCATGATGCCGTCCTTGACATCGTTCTTGTCGGGCAGGCCGAGGTGTTCCTTCGGCGTGACATAACAAAGCATGGCTGTGCCGTACCAGCCGATCATGGCGGCGCCTATGGCGCTGGTGATGTGGTCGTAGCCGGGTGCTATGTCGGTGGTCAGCGGGCCCAGGGTGTAGAAGGGCGCTTCGCCGCACAGGCGCAGCTGCTCGTCCATGTTGTGCTTGATCATGTGCATCGGCACGTGGCCGGGGCCTTCGATCATCACCTGCACGTCG
>CAYNGV010000061.1:0-12346 GCA_964397005.1 uncultured Sulfuritalea sp.
TTAGCGGAACACCACGGTCTTGTTGCCATGAACCAGCACGCGGTCTTCCAGGTGATAGCGCAGGCCCCGCGCCAGTACGGTTTTTTCGATGTCCTTGCCGTAGCGCACCATGTCCTCCACCGAGTCGGAATGGTCGATGCGGATCACGTCCTGCTCAATGATCGGGCCCTGGTCGAGCGCTTCGGTGACGTAGTGGCAGGTCGCGCCGATCAGCTTGACGCCACGTGTGTAGGCCTGGTGGTAGGGCTTGGCGCCGACGAAGGAGGGCAAAAAGCTGTGGTGGATGTTGAGGATGCGTCCCGGATAGGCGGCGCACAGTTCCGGTGACAGAATCTGCATGTAGCGCGCCAGCACCATGGTGTCGCCGTGCACTTCCTCGAACAGGCGCTGCACCTCGGCATAGGCTGCGGCCTTGCTGTCGGCTGTCACCGGCACGTGATGGAAGGGAATGCCGTGCCACTCGACGAAGCCCTTGAAGCTGTCGTGATTCGAGATCACGCAGGCGATCTCGATATCGAGCTCCTTCGATTGCCAGCGCGCCAGCAGGTCGTAGAGGCAATGTTCCTGCTTCGAGACCAGCACCACGACGCGCTTCTTCAGCGCCGAGTCGTTGATGCGCCAGTCCATTTGCAACTCGTCGGCCAGCGGCTGGAAGCGGCTGCGGAACCCGGCGAGCTGGAAGGGCAGCGAATCGGCCTTGACTTCGATGCGCATGAAGTAGCGGCCATCAAGGTCATCGGCATGAAAACTGGACTCGAGAATCCAGCCCTTGTGTTCGGCGATGAAGCCGGTGACGCGCGCAATGATGCCGACCTGGTCGGGGCAGGAGGCGGTCAGCGTGTAGAAGCGCTCGCGGTGCATGAGATCACTCTTCGCCAGGTGGGCGCTTGACGCGCAGGATTTCGCTGGGCAGGCCATGCGTCACCTTGAGCAGCTCGGTGCGTGCCACCGCGCGGTCGAGGCCGCGGCCGATCAGGTGCTGGATCAATTCGTCAAAGCGCCGTCGCCGCTGCTCGCCGGCGGCGGACAGATCGCGCCGATCGCTGAAGAAGTCCATCAGGGTCGATCCGCAGGTGCAGTTGCGGAACAGTTCGATAATCGTCTGGCCATCGTCGTCGCGCGACTGCTTCAGGCCGGTTTTGCCGGCCGCGATGCTCGCCGTCTGCGTCACGTAGTCGGCGACGTCTTCATAAACCTTGCCGCAGGTGCCGCAGCGCTTGGGAAAGCTCGATTCCGCCAGCGCCCGCAGGCCCGCCAGCAGCGTCGGATCCATGGGCGGCGCCTGCGTCATATGCGGGCCGATGCCTTGTCGATTTCGGCCCGCAGCTCGCTGAAGTTCATGGTCACCGGAAATTGCGGGAATTCATCGATCACGTTCTGCGGCGGATGGAACAGGATGCCGGCGTGGGCCTCGCTCAGCATCGCCGTGTCGTTGTAGGAGTCGCCGGCGGCGATCACCTTGAAGTTGAGTTCCTTGAAGCGCCTGACCGATTCCATTTTCTGGTTCGGCATGCGCAGGTGGTAATTCACCACGAAGCCGGCGGCATCCGTTTCGAGCTTGTGGCAGAACAGCACCGGCATGTTCAGCTGCGCCATCAGCGGCATGGCGAATTCGTAAAACGTGTCGGACAGGATGATGACCTGATAGTCGCGCCGCAGGGCGTCGAGGAAATCTCCGGCGCCGGCCATCGGCCCCATGTCCGAAATCACCTTCTGGATGTCCGGCAGTCCGAGCTTGTGCTTCTTCAGCAGGTCCAGCCGGTACTTCATCAACTTGTCGTAGTCCGGCTCGTCGCGCGTGGTGCGGGACAGCTCGGGGATGCCGGTACGTTTGGAGAACTCGATCCAGATTTCCGGAACGAGCACGCCTTCGAGGTCGAGACAGACGAGTTGCACTGAAATTCTCCAAAACTCGGCGCTGGCGATCCGGCGCCCGACGGGCCAAGCATGGGCCCGGCACCGCGAAAGGGCCAGATTTTACCTATAATCCGAAAACTCGCAGTTCGCGTTGTTCCAAGGTCCCATCGCCGTGCAGTTGTTCGCTCTGGGCATCAATCATCATACGGCCCCGCTGGCAGTCCGCGAGCAGGTGGCGTTCGACCCATCCCGCATGGGGCAGGCCCTGCACGACCTGTTGCGGGCGAAGACCGTGCGCGAGGCGGCAATCCTGTCGACCTGCAACCGTACCGAGCTGTATTGTGCCGCCGAAAATTCCCAGTCGGCGGCGGACTGGCTGGCGGAGTACCACTCGCTCTCGCCGCAGAAGATCCAGCCCTACCTCTACCAGCATCCGCAGCAGGACGCCGTGCGCCACATGTTTCGCGTTGCCGCCGGGCTGGATTCGATGGTGCTGGGCGAGCCGCAGATCCTCGGCCAGATGAAGCAGGCGGCACGCGCCGCGGAAGAGGCCGGGACGCTCGGCACGCTGCTGGGCAAGCTGTTCCAGCGTACCTTTGCCGTGGCCAAGGAAGTGCGCTCGACCACCGCGATCGGCGCCAACACGGTGTCGATGGCGGCGGCGGCCGTGCACCTCTCGGCGCGCATTTTCGACAGCCTTGCCGCGCAGCAGATATTGTTTATCGGCGCCGGCGAAATGGTCGAATTGTGCGCTGCCCATTTCGCGGCGCAAAAGCCGAAGCGCCTCACCATCGCCAATCGCACGCTGGAGCGCGGCGCCGATCTGGCCGCCCGTTTTGGCGGCGACGCCATGCGGCTGGAGGCACTCGGCGAGCGCCTGGCCGAGTATGACATCGTGGTGTCCTGCACCGCCAGTTCGCTGCCCATCATCGGCCTCGGCATGGTCGAGCGCGCCCTCAAGGCGAGGCGCCACCGGCCGATGGTGATGGTCGATCTGGCCGTGCCGCGCGACATCGAAGTCGAAGTGAACCGCCTCGACGACGTCTTTCTCTATACGCTGGACGATCTCGGCCAGATCGTCGAATCCGGCCTTGAGTCGCGCCAGGCCGCCGTGGTTGAAGCCGAGGCGATCATCACTGATCGCGTCTCGGGTTTCCTGCACTGGCTCGAATCGCGCGAGACGGTGCCGACCATCCGCGCCCTGCGCGACACAGCCGAACGCGCGCGCCGCCATGAAGTGGAGCACGCCCTGAAGCTGCTGGCGCGCGGAGACGATCCGGCCAAGGTGCTGGATGCCTTGTCGCACGGCCTCACCAACAAGCTGCTGCATGCGCCGACCCACGCCCTGAACCAGGCCGAAGGCGTCGAGCGCGCAGAGGTTGCGGAGCTTATCTCCCGCATCTATCGCCTCAATTCCGGGGAGTAGCTGCGTGGCCCCGCATCCACTGCCCGGGCGCGTGCCCGGTCGCCCGTGAGCAAGCTGCCGATCTTCGATTTCTGGGGGCTGGCGCTGGTCTTGATGCGCCGCATCCTCTATCTCGGAACGCGGACCCAGGTGTTTCCGGAAATTCCGGAAGCGCTCGGACTGCGGTCGGACCTGCCGGTCTGCTACGTGCTCGACGAGCGCCACCTTTCCAACCTGCTGGTGCTTGACCACGAGTGCGGTGAGCTGGGGTTGCCGCGCGCCATGCACCCGATGCGGGACGAGGCCTATACATCGCAGCGCTCGTTCTTTTTCCTCTCGCACAATGAACGCGGCCGCCTGGTGCCCAATCCGCGCGTCAGCGCGGCGCCGATGCTCAAGGCCATGGTCAGGGCCGCCTTCGCCGATCCCCGCTTCGACGTGCAACTGGTCCCGGTGACCATACTTTGGGGACGCGAGCCCGGCAAGCAGGATTCGGTGTTGAAGGCGCTGCTCGCCGAATCCTGGCAGCAGGTCAGCACCCTGCGCCACCTGCTGGCGATGCTGATTCACGGGCGCCATACGATGCTGCGCTTCAATGCGCCGATTTCCTTGCGCGAGTTCCTGCGCGACGGCATCGACGAAGCCCACGCCGTGCGCAAGCTGGGACGCATCCTGCGGGTGCATTTCCGCCGCCAGCGCGAAATGGCGATCGGTCCCGACCTGTCCCATCGCCATACCCAGTTGCAGACGCTGCTCAACATGCCCGCGGTGCACAAGGCCATTGTTGACGAGGCCGAAGCCAAGTCGATTCCCCTGGTCGCGGCGAAGGGATCGGCCCGCGAGTATGCAATTGAAATCGCGTCGGATTACAGCTACGCCGTGGTGAAGGCGTTTGCCCTTTTCCTGGCCTGGGTCTGGAACAAGATCTACAACGGCATCGAAGTGCACAATTTCGAGCGCGTCACCACGGTGGCGCCGGGGCACGGCATCGTCTATGTGCCTTGCCACCGCAGCCATGCGGACTACCTGCTGCTGTCCTACATCATCTTCACCCGCGGCCTGATGGTGCCGCACATCGCCGCCGGCTCCAATCTCAACCTGCCGCTGGTGGGTTCCATCCTGCGGCGCTCCGGGGCCTTCTTCCTGCGCCGCAAGATCAAGGGCGAGCCGCTCTACGCGGCGGTGTTCCAGGAGTATTTGCACCTGATGATCGACCGCGGATTTCCGATGGAGTACTTCATCGAGGGCGGGCGCAGCCGCAGCGGACGCACGCTGGCGCCCAAGGCGGGCATCCTGGCGATGACGGTGCACAGCTTTGTCCGCAGCCACGCCCGGCCGCTGGTCTTCGTTCCGGTCTATATCGGCTACGAGAAATTGATGGAAGGCAGCAGCTACATCGCCGAACTGCACGGCCGGCCGAAAAAATCCGAATCGCTGATCGGGCTGGTGCGCGCGGCACGGCTGCTGAAGCGCAATTTCGGCCGGGTCCATGTTAATTTCGGCCCGCCGCTGGCCTTGGCCGAGTTCCTCGATGGCCATCACCCGGATTGGCGCAACGACAGCCCCGAGGCGCAGGCGCCCTGGTTGCGCGGCGCGGTGGACGCGACGGCGACGGAACTCGCCCGCCGCATCAATTCCCTGGCGGTGGTCAACCCGGTGAATCTGCTCGCGGTGACCCTGCTGTCGACGCCCAAGCACGCCGCCGATATACGCCTGCTCAAAAAGCAGATCGAGCATGTCCAGTACCTGCTGGCCGAATCCCCCTACAAATCCTCGATCATCACCTGCGATGTGCCCGCCGCCGAGGCGATCGACCATGTTTGCACGCTTGACCTGGTCGAATGCTATCCGCATCCCCTGGGCGACATGATTCGCGCCGGCGAGCCGCAGGCCGCATTGCTGGCCTATTTCCGCAACAACGTGCTGCACCTGCTGGCCCTGCCCGCGCTGCTGGCCTGCCTGGTCAGCCACAACCAGGTGCTGAGCAGGCAGCGCGCCAGGGAGGCGATCAAGGGCATCTACGGTCTGCTGCGCGCGGAACTTTTCCTGCCGTGGGACGCCGGGGAACTGGACGGCGTGATCGACCGTGCGGAGGCGGCGCTGACCCGCCGCGGCCTTATTCTGGAAGATGGCCAGTCCGGCATGCTGCGTGCGCCGCTACCCAACAGCGAAGCCAACCCGGAACTGCGTCAGCTGGGCAACATCATCCGCCCCACCCTGGAGCGGCAGTTCCTTACGCTGGAACTCCTGCAACACCATGGCAGCGGCCAATTGACCCGCGCCGCCCTGGAAGAGGCCACCCACTTGCTGGCGCAGCGGCTGGCCATGCTCTACGAATTCAACGTCGCCGAGTTTCCGGAAAAACTGCTGTTCGCCAACGTGATTCGCAACCTGATCGACGCGGAAATCCTGCGCGTCGACGATGCCGGACTGCTCCAGTTCGACGCGCGGATCACCCTTGCCGCGGCGCAGACCGAACTGTTGTTGGCGGCCGACGTTCGTCACAGCATTCAACTCATCGCCCGCGCCGCCGCGCCGGTTTCCTGACAGGCTCCGATGAAAAAAAGCATTCTCGAAAAACTCGAACGCCTGAGCGAACGCCTGGAGGAAATCGACGGCCTGCTCGGCGGCGAGCACGCCGCGCGCGACATGGACAGCTACCGCAAGCTGACCCGCGAGCGCGCCGACATCACGCCGGTGGTGGATCTGTTCCATGCTTACCGTGTCGCCAGCGCCGACTTTTCGAATGCGGGCGAAATGCTGGGCGACCCGGAGATGAAGGAGCTCGCACTCGCCGAACAGGCGTCGGCCAGCGCAGAAATGCTGCGGCTTGAAGCGGAGCTGCAGCGCGCCCTGCTGCCGAAGGACCCCAACGACGACAGGAACCTGTTCCTCGAAATCCGCGCCGGCACCGGCGGCGACGAATCCGCGCTGTTCGCCGCCGACCTGTTCCGCATGTACAGCCGCTATGCCGAACGCCAGCGCTGGAAGGTGGAGATCGTCTCGCGCAGTGAATCAGACCTTGGCGGATTCCGTGAAATCATTGCCCGCATCGAGGGCAACGGTGCCTACTCCAAACTCAAGTTCGAGTCGGGCGGCCATCGCGTACAGCGCGTGCCGGTGACCGAGACACAGGGCCGCATCCACACCTCGGCCTGCACCGTGGCGGTGATGCCGGAAGCCGATGAACTGGTCGACATCGACATCAATCCGGCCGACCTGCGCATCGACACTTTCCGCGCCTCGGGCGCCGGCGGCCAGCACATCAACAAGACCGATTCGGCCGTGCGCATCACCCACATTCCGACCGGCATCGTTGTCGAATGTCAGGACGACCGCTCGCAGCATCGCAACAAGGCACAGGCGATGTCGGTACTGGCGGCGCGGATCAACGACGCCAAGCAGCGCCAGCAACAGCAGCAGATCGCCTCGCAGCGCAAATCGTTGATCGGCTCGGGCGACCGTTCCGAGCGCATCCGCACCTACAACTTTCCGCAGGGCCGCATCACCGACCACCGCATCAACCTGACGCTGTACAAGATCGACGCCATCATGGACGGCGACCTTGATGAACTGGTGGGAGGCTTGACCGCCGAGCACCAGGCGGAACTTTTGGCGGCGCTGGCGGAATGACCACAGTGGCGGCGGCCCTTGCGGCGGCGCGGGCGAAGCTGCCGGCCGCCGAGGCGCGCCTGCTGCTGGGTCATGTGCTGGAACGTCCGGCGGCGTGGCTGATTGCGCACGATGATGAGGTGCTCGAAGAGGAAGCTTTGCTCAGTTTCGCCTCGCTGGTGGCGCGCCGCGCCGGCGGCGAACCGGTGGCTTATCTCGTCGGCTACCGCGAATTTTTTGGGCGGGATTTTGCCGTCTCGCCCGCCGTGCTGATTCCGCGTCCAGAGACCGAGCTGCTGATCGAAATAGCGCTGAGAAAACTCGGCGCTGGTGATACGGCAAGGATTCTCGATCTGGGCACCGGCAGCGGCTGCATCGCGATCACGCTGGCGCTGGAACTTCCCCAGGCCCACGTGACTGCCGTGGACGCTTCCGGGGCGGCCTTGCAGATCGCGAGCAGGAATGCTGAACGACTTGGCGTGCAACTGCGCTTTGTCCAGAGTGACTGGTTCACCGCGCTGGACGGCGAAGGCTACGATCTGATCGTCGCCAACCCGCCCTACATTGCCGCCGCCGACCCTCACCTTGCTGCGGGTGACCTGCGCCACGAACCGTCGGCCGCCCTGTCCAGCGGCACAGACGGACTGGAGGACATTCGCCGCATCATTTCGGCAGCACCGGCACACTTGGCCCCCGGCGGGCAACTCTGGCTGGAGCACGGCTACGATCAGGCAGAGGCGCTGTGCGGTTTGCTCGCGGCGGCGGGCCTCACTGACATCGAGCAGCATCGCGATCTCGCCGGTATCGTGCGCGTCAGCGGCGGCTGCTTGCGGTGACGGAGTATCCGATACTCCGCAGACGCTGCTTCTGTATCAATCCGTATCGTTACAATCGGGTCCGCCGGGAACCCTTTGGAGGCAACCCGCATGCCGATCCGCAAAAAGGAAGACACGATGAAGTGGGACCGCAGTTTCGAGATCGGAATCGAAGCGATCGACAACCAGCACAAGAAAATTTTCGAGCATCTGCTTGCCGTCGAAAACTCGATGGCAAAAAGAGACCCTTGGCACATCCTGCATTTTTTCTTGACGCAACTGGAGGACTACCTGAAGTTCCACCTGGCCGTCGAGGAGGCCCTGCTGGAAATTCTCCGCTATCCGGATCGTGAAAATCATTGCAGATTGCACTCAAGACTCGTCGAACAGGTCGCCGAACTTAAAGGCCAGTTGAAAGACAAGGCATCGGGCGAGAGTCTGGTTGGATTTTTCGAGGACTGGTTCGTCCATCACGTGTTGAACTGTGACCGGGAGTACGCGGCCTATGTCAACAGGGAGTTTCCGGCATTGTCAGGCGCTGCATCGACATAGGCAATGCGCGGGAGGTCGACTCGACAGACCGGTCGCTGCTTTGCATGACGGGAAAAACAAAGGGCGGCCCGAATGGATTCGGCCCGCCCTTGATCGAAGCGAAAAACCCTAGTGCAGGCCGGCGATGTAATCGGACACGGCCTTGATTTCCGCGTCGGTCATCTTGATCGCAACCATGCGCATCATCTTGTTCGGGTCATTGGCACGGGCGCCTTCGCGGAAGCTCTTCAGCTGCGCCTCGGTGTATTCGGCAAACTGGCCGCCAATGCGTGGGTACTGGGCGGGAATGCCGGCACCGGCCGGGCCATGGCACGCGGCGCAGGCCGGCAGGCCCTTGGACTGATCACCACCGCGATACAGCTTCTGGCCCAGTTCGACGGTTTCGCGGCTCTTCGCGGCTTCGCCCTTCTGGGTTTGCGCTGCAAAAAACGCCGCCAGATCACGCATCTGGCCTTCGTCGTAAGCGGCAATCATGCCGTTCATGATCGGGCTGACGCGTTCAGGCTGCTTGCCGTCAGCCGCCTTGAAGTTCTGCATTTGCTTGAGCAGGTATTCGGGGTGTTGTCCAGCCAGTTTGGGGTTGGCTGCCAGCGGGCTGTTGCCATCCGGGCCATGACAGGCCACGCAGACAGTGGAGGCGACGGTCTGGCCGCGTGCGGCATCGCCTTTTGGGGTTGCCTTGGGGGCATCCGCCGCCTGGGCGCCGAATGCAGCCATTGCGCACATCAGGATAAGAAGGCAACTGGGCAGGGAAGGCATCATGGACAAAAACTCCTCGGAAACTGCAGGATTCGGAAATTGTAAACCTGATATTCTATCCCAGCTCGTTCGATTTCTCCACGTCAGCCGGTCCCGGCGGCGTATCTGTGAAGCTTCCCCCATGTCTGTATTCCGCCACGCTGCCTTCGAAATTTCCGTTGCTCAACCCAGTGGCCTGCCCCCTCCCGCGGGCGTCGAGATTGCCTTCGCCGGCCGCTCGAATTCAGGAAAGTCGAGCGCCATCAATACCCTGGTCGGGCATACCCGGCTCGCCTTCGTCTCCAAGACACCCGGCCGCACGCAACTGATCAACCTGTTTCGCATGAGAAACGGCGCCGCGCTGGTCGATTTGCCCGGCTATGGCTATGCGCAGGTGCCTTTGGCGGTCCGCTTGCAGTGGCAAGGCTTGCTGGAACACTATCTGACCTGCCGTTCCAACCTTGTCGGGCTGGTCCTGATAATGGACTCGCGGCGCCCGCTGACCGAACTCGACTGGAAAATGATCGGCTGGTTCGGCCCCACCGGACGGCCGATCCACTGCCTGCTGACGAAGTCGGACAAGCTGACGCGCCAGGAGCAGACCAAAACCTTGCGTGAAACGCGTGCCGCGCTCGCCGACTTCGGCGCGCAGGTCACCGTGCAGATGTTTTCCAGCCTGAAGAAGACCGGCATGGACGAGGCGGAGCAAGTGATTGGAGGCTGGTTGAATGGCGCTCCATCGCCAACGATCTGACGCAGTCAGCCAATGTAGTCACCCCCTTTTTTGAAAAGGGGGCCGGGGGGATAGCCGTTACAATTTACCCGACGGGTTTTTATTTTTGGCCAAGCCAAAAATAAAAACCCTCGACCAAAGGGGAGAAGGTCGAGGGCGAAAACACCTTGAAATGTTCAAGGCACCCGCTCAGGGAGGTGAAGCGGGAGACAACGGGAACAAGGTCCACCGCCATCTGGGTAATATGATAGGTCTTGTACGTTAAAGTTCAAGCAATTTTGAAAAATTTATCAAGGCTAAATCAATGATTACAAAAGGTGTATTTCCGAACTCGCGGATGCGTCGGATGCGACGAGACGACTTCTCCCGGCGCCTGATGCGTGAGCACACACTCACTGCCGACGATCTGATTTATCCGGTTTTTGTCCTTGAGGGTGCGGGACGGACCGAAGCTGTCGCCTCGATGCCAGGCGTCGAGCGCATGTCGCTGGATCGCCTGTTGCCGGTGGCCGAAAAGGCGCTGAAGCTGGGCGTGCCGGCCCTGGCCCTGTTCCCGGTAGTGGACAGCAGCAGGAAGACGCCGGGGGCGGAAGAAGCCTGGAACCCGGGCGGCCTCGTGCCGACCGTGGTGGCACGCCTCAAGCAGGAGTTTCCCGAACTCGGCATCATCACCGACGTGGCGCTCGACCCCTATACCAGCCATGGCCAGGACGGCCTGATCGATGCCGCCGATCCGCGTGGCTACGTGATGAACGACGAGACCCTGGAAGCGCTGGCGAAACAGGCGCTGTGCCACGCCCGCGCCGGCGCCGACGTGGTGGCGCCGTCAGACATGATGGATGGCCGCATCGGCCGCATTCGCGCCACGCTGGATGCCGAGAAGCTGATCCACACCCGCATCCTCGCCTATTCGGCGAAATACGCCTCCGCCTTCTACGGTCCCTTCCGCGACGCGGTGGGCTCGGCCGGCAACCTGGGCACGGGCAACAAATACACCTACCAGATGGATCCGGCCAATACCGACGAAGCGCTGCGCGAAGTGGCGCTGGACATCGACGAAGGCGCCGACATGGTGATGGTCAAGCCGGGCATGCCGTATCTGGACATCGTGCGCCGGGTGAAGGACGAATTCGGCGTGCCGACCTACGCGTATCAGGTCAGCGGCGAATACGCGATGCTCAAGGCCGCCGCACAGAACGGCTGGCTGGCCCACGATGCGGTGATGATGGAGGCGCTGCTGTCCTTCAAGCGCGCGGGTTGCGACGGGATACTGACGTACTTTGCGCTGGAGGCGGCGACGCTGCTGAAGGGCTGAGAGGCTGAAAAAATTTACCGCGGAAGCGCAGAGGCGCAGAGACAACGCAGAGGAACCCTTTTGTTTTGTTTGAACTTCTCTGCGAACCCTCTGCGTCTCTGCGCCTCTGCGGTGGGTTCTCTTGAATTTTTTTACAAGCTCTGAGAAAAGTCGGCGTTGGCGGGACGGCGATCAGCGCGCCAGTATCGGCCACTGCGCCGGCCAGTTCGCCAGCGGATCGTCCTTGAAGCCGCTTTTGACGAAGCGCTGCCAGCGGCCCAGCGTGTAGCACACCAGCAGATCGGCATGCGCCGCAAAATCATGCCCGGTCGCCAGCGCGCCCTGTGCCGAGGCAACTTTGAGGCATTGCTTGAGCGTCGATTCGATGCGATCCAGCAACTGGTTGATGCGTGCCTGCAGGCGCGGGTTCTCATGCACCAGCGCGTCGCCCACCAGTACCCGCGTCAGGCCTCGATTCTTCTGCGCAAAGCGCAACAGCGAGGCGACGACGGCTTCGGCCTGCTTGAGTCCCGATTCCTCGGCGGCTTCGATCTGCGTGATCACAGAAAACACGCCACTCTCGATGAACTCGATCAGCCCTTCGTACATCTGCGCCTTGCTGGCGAAGTGGCGATAGAGCGCGGCTTCGGAGACCTGAAGCTGCTTGGCGAGCAGGGCCGTGGTGACTTTTTCCACCGCCGGACGCTCCAGCATTTCGGCAATGGTTTGCAGGATCAGCAGCTTCTTTTCGCCAACCTTGGCGGCGCGGGCTTCGTTCATGGCGATTGTTCCGTCGGTTATTTGGATTTGATCAGCGTACCGACGCCTTCGTCGGTCATGATTTCCAGCAGCAGCGCATGCTCGACGCGGCCATCGATGATGTGCACGCCCTTGACGCCGCTGCGGGCCGCGTCCAGCGCCGAACTGATCTTGGGCAGCATGCCGCCCGACAGCGTGCCGTCGGCCACCATGTCGTCGATCTGCTTGGGCGTGATGCCGGTGATCAGCTTGCCGGACTGGTCCAACACGCCCGGCGTGTTGGTCAGTAGCACGAGTTTCTCTGCCTTAAGCACTTCGGCGATCTTGCCGGCGACGACATCGGCATTGATGTTGTAGGTTTCGCCCTCGCTGCCGACGCCGATCGGCGCGATCACGGGGATGAAGGCGCCGGTGTCGAGCAGGGCGATCAGGCTGGGATCGATGGAAATGATGTCGCCGACCTGGCCGATGTCGATCAGGTCGCCGGGGGCATCCTTGTTTTCCATCATCAGCTTTTTGGCGCGGATGAAGTTGCCGTCCTTGCCGGTGAGGCCCACGGCCTTGCCGCCGTGCTGGTTGAT
>CAYNGV010000062.1:0-12281 GCA_964397005.1 uncultured Sulfuritalea sp.
GATCGCTCCATAACGAACCTTCGTCGGCGGCCAGCCCGATCAGCGCGGCGACGGGGCGCGCGTCCTGCAAGTCGAGATCGTTCAGCGTATCCAGCAGGTCGGCGCATTCCTCGTCATCCAGCTCCGGCAGGTGCAGGATGGCCTCGCGAATGGCGTTGCCGACGCTGTTGTTCTCCCATTCCAGATCGTCGAGCGGATAGATTTCCGACATGCCCGGCACCAGGATGCGGCAGGCATAGACGCCGAGATGGGTGAAGTCGGCGATGTAGATGTCGTGTCCGGAGCGATGGACGCGGTCCACCAGCCAGCGATAGTCTTCCTCCGTGGTGTTGGAGAAATTCCAGTCGACGAATTCGAAATCCGGCGCGCCACTCAGGAAGTTCCAGCTGATGATGCCGCTGGAATCGACGAAGTGGATTTCGATGTTGGGCGAGGCGGCGATTTCGTCGAGGTCGAAGCCCGGTTCGGGAAAGCCGGCCAGCGCATCGAGGCCTCGGCCCTGCAGCAGCTCGGTCAGCGCGCGCTCCAGCGCGATCTCGAAGCGCGGGTGGGCGCCGAAGCTGGAGAAGCAGCCCTGATCTTCGGGATGCAGCAGGGTGACGTTCATCACCGGGTATTCGCCGCCCAGCGAAGCATCCTTGACCAGGATGCCGAAGCCGGCCGCACGCAAACCCTGAATGCCGGCAGCGATGCGCGGATAGCGCGCTATCACTTCTTCCGGCACTTCCGGCAGGCACAGTCCTTCGCTGATGATGCGGAACTTGATGTGGCGCTCGAAGATTTCCGACAAGGCCTGGGTGCGCGCCTCCATCTCGGTGTTGCCGGCCGACATGCCGTTGCTGACGTACAGGTTGCCGATGATGTTGACCGGGAACCAGACCGTAGCGCCATCGCGCTGGCTCACGTAGGGCAGGGCGCAGATGCCGCGCTCGGCATCTCCGGAATTGAGGTCCACCAAGGCATTGGCGTCGATCGAACCGTCCGGGTTGTAAAGCTCGCGCAACTCGGGCGTCAGCAACTGCTCGGGCCATTCGCCGTTGGCGCCCGGCTGAAACCATTTCTCACGCGGGTAGTGGGCGAAGTCGCGCCGGGCGAATTGATCGCCGAGGTAGTAGTGCGTCCAGAAGTAGTTGCAGGACAAGCGCTCGAAGAACTCGCCGAGCGCGCTCGCCAGGGCGGCCAGCCGCGAGGCGCCCTTGCCGTTGGTGAACAGCAGCGGACAATCGCGGTCGCGCACATGCACCGACCAGGCGCCATCCACCGGGTTCAGCCAGGAACGCTCCTCGACGTGAAAGCCGAGTGCGGCCAGCTTGCCCTGCATGGTGGCGATGGACGATTCGAGCGAAGCGTCCTTGCCGGCGATGAAGCTTTCTGTTTGCATGGGAATGTCCGTCTGGCGTTACTGGTGAAAGTACGAGGCGGAGGCCCCAAAAAAGTCGGCGCTCACGACACGGCAAGCATGCGCTCCAGGGCGATCTTTGCCAATGCCGCTTCGTGCGGCGGCACCTTGATCTGATTCACGACCCGGCCTTCGGCCAGGTTCTCCAGGGTCCACGCCAGATGCTGCGGATCGATGCGCTGCATGGTCGAGCACATGCAGATGGTGCTGGCCATGAACTGCACGATCTTGCCTTCGTGCTTCACTTCCTCGGCCAGCCGCTCGACGAGATTGAGTTCGGTGCCGACCAGCCAGCGCGTGTTGGGCGGCGCCGCCTTGACCGTCTGCAAAATGGTTTCGGTGCTGCCGATATGGTCGGACTGCTTGCAGACTTCGAAACTGCATTCGGGGTGCGAAATGACAATGCCGTCAGGGTACTGGTTCCTGAACTTGATGATGTCCCTGGGCTGGAACATCTGGTGCACGGAACAGTAGCCGTGCCAGAGGATGATTTTCGCCTTCTCGATCTGTTCCCGCGTCAGGCCGCCCTGTTCGAGGTCGGGGTTCCAGATCACCATGTCATCGAGCGGGATGCCCATCTTGTAGCCGCTCCAGCGCCCCAGGTGCTGGTCGGGAAAGAACAGCACCTTCTCGCGCTGGGCGAATGACCATTGCAGAATCTTGGTGGCATTGGACGAGGTGCAGACGATGCCGCCGTGTTCGCCGCAGAAGGCCTTGAGGTCGGCGGCGGAATTGATGTAGGTGACCGGCGTCACTTTCTGGTCGGGATCGAGCACGGCGGCCAGTTCGCGCCAGGCGCGCTCGACCTTGGCCAGGCTGGCCATGTCGGCCATGGAGCAGCCGGCGGCGAGGTCGGGGAGGATGGAAACCTGTTCGGGGCGCGAGAGGATATCGGCCACTTCGGCCATGAAATGCACGCCGCAGAAAACAATGTTCTCGGCATCGGACTGTGAGGCCAGGCGCGACAGCTTGAGCGAATCGCCGGTGATGTCGGCATGGGCATAGACATCGGCGCGCTGGTAGTGGTGACAGAGCAGGACCACCTTGTCGCCCAGCTTCGCCCGGGCGGCGCGGATGCGCTCGCCGGCGTCCGTGTCGGCGAGGGTGTTGAAGCGGTCGAAGGAAATGGGGGCGGTTTGCATGATGACGAGTCTCAGCCTTGATTCCAGGGAAGTCCGGCGTGGCGCCAGCCGCCGCTGCGATTGCGCTGGCCGTTGGTGTCCTTGTTGCCCTCGAAGCCTTCGAGGATGTTGTAGCAGTCGGGAAACCCCGCCTCGGTGGCGGCCTTCGCCGCCGCGCTGGAACGCTGGCCCGAGCGGCACAGGAACAGCAGCAGGGATTCCGTGACCACGCTGTGCTTCAGGGTCTGGAGAAAATGCACATTGAGCTGTTTGCCGGGGTAATCCTGCCATTCGATCTCGACGGCACCCGGGACACGCCCCACCCAATCCAGTTCGGCCTTGGTGCGCACGTCGATCAGCCTGGCCGCCGGCGTTAGTTGCAACAGTTCATGCGCTTCCGCCGGCGTCAGCGCGCCTTCGTAAGACAGGTTCAGTTCCCTGGCGCGCGACTGCGCCAGGCTAAGGATTTCGGAAAGGCGACCCACGGCAAGGTGTCAGAAGTGGCGGGATAGAATGCAGGGGATGCGAGTATAGCTTTCCCCAATCCCCCGCGAAACCCACTCGGACAAGATGGCCGACACCCCTGTCGAAAAATTGCAGTCGAAGGACGATGAGCGCTTTGCCGAAGGCCAGCGCATCACCCGGGTCAGCGTTGCCGTCAACATCGTACTGACCGCGATGCAGCTGGTGGTGGGCTTTGTCGCCCACTCGCAAAGCCTGATCGCGGACGCCATGCATACGCTATCCGACATCGTCGCCGACGGCTTCGTGCTGTTCGCCAACCGCAAGGGCGCGGAAGCCGCCGATGCCGATCATCCGTATGGCCATGGCCGCTTTGAAACCGCCGCGTCGCTGGTGCTGGGACTGTTGCTGGCGGGAACCGGCGCCGGCATTTTGATTGCGGCGGCGGGCCGCCTGCAGGATATCGGCAGCGCGCCGCCGGTGGGCGTCGCCGCGATGTGGGCGGCGGTTTTCACCCTGGCGGCGAAGGAAGGCCTGTTCCGCTACATGCTGGCAACCGCCGAACGCCTTCGCTCGCCGATGCTGGTGGCCAATGCCTGGCATGCCCGCGCCGATGCGCTTTCGTCGCTGGTCGTGGCGGCGGGCATCGCCGGTGCGTTGGTCGGCTTCACCTTTGCCGACGCCGTCGCCGCCATCATTGTCGGCGCCATGATCGTGCGCGCCGGATTCAAGTTCGCCTGGGCCGCCATTCGGGAGCTGATCGATACCGGGCTCTCGGCCGAGGAAGTTGAGGCCATCCGCCACACCATCGCCAGCACGTCAGGCGTGCTGAGCATGCATGAACTGCGCACCCGGCGCATGGCGCACCAGGTGCTGGTCGACGCCCACGTCCAGGTGAATCCGCGCATCAGCGTCTCCGAAGGCCATCGCGTGGCCGAATCAGCACGGCAACGTGTTTTGGAGAGCCATCCGGAAGTGCTCGACGTGCTGGTCCACGTCGACGCCGAAAACGATCTGCTGGGCAATGCCGCCATTCAGTTGCCGGAGCGGGCGACCCTGCTCGCCCATCTGCGCGAACTGCTCGGCGCCAACCCGCCGGATTTCGAGCAGACCACCCTGCATTACCTGGGTAACCGGGTCGAAGCCGAGGTTTTTCTGCCTCCCGGCTATGCCGACGCGGCGGGGATAGCCGCAATCCGGCAGCGCGTGGAAGCGGCGTTGGCCGACGACCCCTGGTTCGGCGCAATTCGACTCAATCAAAGGATTGCACCAAAATAGTGCGATTTTGATCGGTCATGCACATCATTGGTGCTTGCATCGAAGCATCGAGAAGCAAAAAGACTTGTGGCACAATCTCTTCCTTTTAGTTTCGGCCGCTGCGCTTAACGCGGATAATGCCCGCGTTAGCCTTCACTGAAACAATAAGTTTTAGTTTCGGCTAAACGCCAACAGGAGCGGCGTTAGCCTTCACTGAAACTTCGTTTTGCAGCACAGTTTTTGATGGCACGCTAACTGCTAACACCGTGCTGCACCGTATTTCGGTATCGATTTCCCGGCATTTGTCATTCATTCTCAGGAGAGCACTTCATGACCCCCCAGGACGTAATCAAGATGGTCGAAGAGAAGGAAGTCCGTTTCGTCGACTTCCGTTTCACCGACACGCGCGGCAAGGAGCAGCACGTTGGCGTGCCGATCTCCCATTTCGGCATGGAAAAATTCGAAGACGGCCACGCCTTCGACGGTTCGTCCATCGCCGGCTGGAAGGGCATCCAGGCCTCCGACATGCAACTGATGCCCGACGCGAACACCGCCTACATCGACCCGTTCATGGACGAGACGACGCTGGTATTGACCTGCGACGTGGTCGAGCCGGCCGATGGCAAGGGCTATGACCGCGACCCACGCTCGATCGCCAAGCGTGCCGAGGCCTACCTCAAGTCCTCCGGCATCGGCGACACCGCCTACTTCGGCCCGGAGCCCGAGTTCTTCATTTTCGACGCCGTCGAGTGGAAGATCGACATGTCTGGCGCCTACTGCAAGGTGATCTCGGAAGAAGCGGCCTGGGCTTCAGCCGACAAGTTCGAAGCCGGCAACAGCGGCCACCGCCCGACCGTCAAGGGCGGCTATTTCCCGGTACCCCCGGTCGACAGCCTGAACGACATCCGCGCCCAGATGTGTATCGCTCTGGAAGCCTGTGGCGTGCCGGTCGAAGTGCATCACCATGAGGTCGCCACCGCCGGCCAGTGCGAAATCGGCACCAAGTTCAGCAGCCTGGTGCAGCGCGCCGACTGGACCCAGGTCCTCAAGTACATCGTGCATAACGTCGCCCACAGCTACGGCAAGACCGCGACCTTCATGCCCAAGCCGATCGTCGGCGACAACGGTTCCGGCATGCACGTGCATCAGTCGATCTGGAAGGGTGGCAAGAACCTCTTCGCCGGCAACGGTTACGCCGGCCTGTCTGAAACCGCCCTGTTCTACATCGGCGGCATCATCAAGCATGCGCGCGCCCTGAACGCCATCACCAACCCGCTGACCAATTCCTACAAGCGTCTGGTCCCGGGCTTCGAAGCCCCGGTCAAGCTGGCCTACTCGGCACGCAACCGCTCCGCTTCGATCCGTGTGCCCTACGTGCATTCGGACAAGGCGCGCCGCATCGAAGTGCGCTTCCCGGATCCGGGTGCCAATCCCTACCTGGCCTTCACCGCCATGATGATGGCCGGCCTCGACGGCATCCAGAACAAGATCCACCCCGGCGATCCGGCCGACAAGAACCTGTACGACCTGCCGCCGGAAGAAGACGCGAAGATCCCGACCGTCTGCTCCAGCCTGGAACAGGCGCTCGAGTACCTCGACAAGGGCCGCGAATTCCTGCTGCGCGGCGGCGTCTTCAGCAACGAGATGATCGATGCCTACATCGAACTCCGGATGGAGGAAGTCACGCGCTTCCGCATGACCACCCATCCGCTCGAGTACGAGATGTACTACTCGATCTGATACCTCGCGCAACACGCGGAAACAAAATGGACGGGCTTGCCCGTCCATTTTTTTCTGCAATTGGCATACACTCGGCAGCATGAAGAACGCCCTGCTTGCAATTTGCCTCGCACTGCCGCTGGCGGCGAGTGCAAACACGCTCTACAAATGCACCGACGATTCGGGAATCGTGCTCTATACCAACCAGAAGGCGCCCAAAAAGAATTGCGTGGTGCTCTCGCAGCAAGCGCCCACTGCATCGCCGGGGGGCAATGGAACCAAGCCGCGCGCTACCGCGACACCGACCCCTGGCGACTTCCCCCGCGTTTCGGGCAACGAGCAGAAAGCCCGCGATAGCGATCGCCGGGCAATTCTCGACAAGGAGCTCGCCACTGAACTGCAAAACGCGGAAATAGCCAGGAAGGCTCTGCGCGATGCCGGCAACCAGCCCGCGGACAAGCTCCAGCCCCTGCGCGACACTGTTGCGCTGCACGAGCGCAATGTCGAGTCGCTCAAGAAAGAACTCGGCAACCTGCGCTGATTCACGGTCCAACCTGAATCAGCGACTGGTGCGCTTCTTGCACACATCCTCCGCGATGAACGCGAACACCACCGAAACTTTCCACGCCTTCAGCGGACTGGATCTGCTTTCCTCCGCCGTGGTGCTGGTTGACGCCAGGCTGGTCATCCGCCACGTCAACCCGGCGGCGGAGAACCTGTTCGCCGTCAGCTCGCGGCAACTGCTCGGCCAACCCCTGCAACGGCTGGTGGGCGAGCCGCCGGAACTCTCCGCGGCGCTCGACAACGCGCTGAAAAACAACTGGAGCTATACCGGCCACAACATCCTGATCAAGCTCGCGCAGGACGTGCAGTTACATGTGGATTGCACGGTAACGCCGGTGGAAACCAGCAGTGCGCGCCTGTTGCTGGAAGTGCGCCCGATCGACCAGCAGCTCAAGGCCGCCAGGGAGGAGCAGCTCGCCCAGCAGCAACAGGCCAACCGCGAACTGGTGCGCAACCTGGCGCACGAAATCAAGAATCCGCTCGGCGGAATTCGTGGCTCGGCGCAGCTGCTGGAACGCGAACTCGCCAGCGAACCGCTCAAGGAATATACCCAGGTCATCATCGCGGAAGCCGACCGCCTGCAAGAGTTGATGCAGCGCCTGCTGTCCTCGCACCGCGTAATGCAGCCGGCACTGGTGAGCATCCACGAAATTCTCGAACGCGTACGGCGACTGATTCATGCGGAATACCATGATGTCCGCGTCAGGCGCGACTACGACACCTCGCTGCCCGACATAACCGGCGACCGCGAACAACTGATCCAGGCCATTTTGAATATCTCGCGCAACGCCGCCCAGGCTATGCAAGGCAAGGGAGAGATTATTTTTCGCACCCGCGCCGCACGCCAGGTCACTCTGGCCAAAAAACACCATCAGCTGGCACTCGAATTGCAAGTGATCGACAACGGCCCGGGGATTGCGGAAGATATCCGCGACAAGATTTTTTATCCGCTGGTGTCCGGCCGCGAAAACGGCAGCGGCCTCGGGCTGACCATCGCCCAGAGCTTCGTCCAGCAACACGGCGGAACCATTGAAGTCATGTCACGCCCCGGCCACACCTGCTTTTCACTGATGCTGCCGCTGGCCAGAAAGAAGAAGGAAGATTCATGAACGCAGTCTGGATCATCGACGACGACCGCTCCATCCGCTGGGTGCTGGAGAAGGCCCTCGGCCGCGAGAACATCCCGGCCAAGTGCTTCGCCTCCGCGGACGAAGCACTCACCGCATTGAGCCACGGCTCGAGACCGCAGGTTCTGGTATCCGACATCCGCATGCCGGGCAGCAGCGGACTGGATCTGTTGCGCCACGTCAAGACGAACTATCCCGAACTGCCGGTCATCATCATGACCGCCTATTCCGACCTCGACTCCGCCGTGGCGGCATTCCAGGGCGGCGCCTTCGAATACCTGCCCAAGCCCTTCGATGTCGACCAGGCTGTGGATCTGGTGCGGCGGGCGATCACTCAAGCGACGCACCAAACTGGTGCGTCAGAGGAAACCAGCGCGCTCCCTGAAATCCTGGGGCAGGGCGTCGCCATGCAGGAAGTCTTTCGCGCCATCGGAAGGCTTAGCCAGTCGCATGCCACGGTGCTGATCAATGGCGAGTCCGGCACCGGCAAGGAACTGGTGGCGCGCGCCCTGCATCGTCACAGCCCGCGCAAGGATGCGCCGTTCATCGCCATCAACACGGCGGCGATTCCGCGCGATCTGCTCGAATCCGAGCTGTTCGGCCATGAAAAGGGCGCGTTTACCGGGGCCAACGCGCTGCGCCGGGGACGCTTCGAGCAGGCCGACAACGGCACGCTGTTCCTCGATGAAATCGGCGACATGCCGGCCGAGCTGCAAACCCGGCTGTTGCGGGTGCTGTCGGACGGCAACTTCTATCGCGTGGGCGGCCACCAACCGGTCAAGGCCAACGTGCGCGTGATCGCCGCCACTCACCAGGACCTGGAAGGCCGGGTCAAGGAAGGCCTGTTCCGCGAAGACCTGTTCCACCGCCTCAATGTCATCCGCCTGCGCCTGCCGCCACTGCGCGAACGGCGCGACGACATCCCGCTGCTGGCGAAACATTTCCTGCAAAAAAGCGCCCAGGAACTCGGCGGCGAACCCAAGCGCCTCACCGATGCCGCGCTCGCCTACCTGCAAGACCTGTATTTCCCGGGCAACGTGCGCCAGCTGGAAAACCTCTGCCACTGGCTGACCGTGATGGCGCCGGGGCAAAGCGTGGACATCACCGACCTGCCCGCCGAACTGCGCGACGGGCCTGACAGCGCGGCGAGGCGCGACCTGCCGGCCAACTGGAGTGCTGCGTTGGCGACCGAAGCCGACCGCCTGATCGCCGCGGCACCCGGCGCGGTTTTTGACCAGCTCACGCGCCAGTTCGAAGCGACGCTGATTCGTCGCGCCCTCAATGCCACCGGCGGGCGCCGCATCGATGCCGCGCAACTGCTTGGCATCGGCCGCAACACCATTACGCGCAAAATTCAGGAGCTCGGGCTGGACGACATCAAGGCAGACTCCGAGGCGACCTGAACGTCCGGCTTCAAGTATAGTCAGCCCGACTATCGGGCGAGTGCCATCACTGCCTCGCTGTCATCCGGGACATCTTCATGCCTGCCAGCATTGCCGCCCTTGCCACAATCGCCGCCAAACTCGGGGACGCCGCGCGCCGCTTCGACATCGATGTCCTGGCCAGCTGCGATTCGACCAACGCCGTCTTGCTGAGCCGCGCCGAGGCCGGCGCGCCCTCGGGCACAGTGGTCATCGCCGGGGAGCAAACCGCCGGCCGCGGCCGCCGGGGCCGCAGCTGGTTCTCCAGTCCCGGCGACAGCCTGACCTTTTCACTGCTCTGGCGCTTCGCGCCGGGTACGGCGCCTGCGGGGCTGTCTCTCGCCGTCGGCGTTGCGGTGGCTCGCGCGCTGCAAAAAATTCCCTCAGGGACGCAGAGCGCTGGCGCTGGCGATGCGGCGCTGAAGTGGCCCAACGACATCCTCAAGGATGGCCGCAAGCTCGGCGGCATTCTGGTCGAGCTGGTGTCCGGCGCACCCCATGCCGCGGTGATCGGCATCGGCATCAATCTGCGTCTGCCCGCCGGCATGCCGGAAGAAGTCCGCGCCGCCTCCGCCGCCCTCAACGCGAATGGCGCCGCACCGGACGCCGACGACTTGTATGCCGCCGTGCTCACCGAACTGCTGAGCACGCTCGACACATTCGCCACTGCGGGCTTTGCGGCGATCCGCCCGGAATGGATCGCCCGTCATACCTTTCAGGACGCGCCTGTCAGGCTCTCGACCGATTTCGGGCCGCCCAAAGAAGGCATTTGTCGCGGTGCCGATAATGACGGCGCGCTGCTTCTGGAAATCGATGGCCGCATCGAGCGGATTCTGTCGGGCGAAGTCTCGCTGCGGCCGGCGTGAATCGCGAACATGATCCTGTGCCTTGATGCCGGCAATTCGCGCCTGAAGTGCGGCCTGTTCGATGGCAACGCCTGGCGCATGCAGGGTGTCCTTAACTATGACGCATTCGATGATCTGGCCGCCGAGCTGCCCGCAACGCCGCAACGCATCGTGGCCTGCAATGTGGCCGGTGACGCCATACGGCGTCGCATCGAAGCCCTGGCCGACAAACTCGGCCTTTCGCTCGACTGGCTTGCCAGCTCAGCCGCTGCCTGCGGCGTGACCAACGGCTACGACATCCCGTCGCAGCTGGGCGCCGACCGCTGGGCCGCATTGATCGCGGCGCGCGGCCTGCACGAGGGGCCGGCCGTGGTGGTAATGGCCGGCACGGCGACCACCATCGACGCGCTGGATGCCAATGGCCTGTTCCGTGGCGGACTGATCCTCCCCGGCCTGGCCCTGATGCGCGCGGCACTTGCCAGAAATACCGCCGATTTGCCGCATGCGGCCGGCCACTACCGGACGCAACCTAGCAACACCGACGACGCCATCGTCAGCGGTGCGATCCACGCCACGCTGGGTGCCATCGAACGCATGCACGCGACGCCGGGCGACGACGCGCTGTGCCTGCTCTCGGGCGGGGCGGCGGCCGAACTGGCGCCGCATCTCGGCGTGCCTCACCGCCTGATCGACAACCTCGTGCTGGAAGGATTGGCACGGTACAGCCGAACTATTTAGTCTTGCTGAAACAAGCCACTTGATCGCACCGCGTTCATGGCAGACAATGCGCCATCGACCGGAGGAGTGCTCCATGCCCGCCCACTTTCTCGCCACGCTGCCGAATTTTCTCGCCTACCTCGGCACCGCCCTCGCGCTGTTCGCCGTGTTCGTGACCATCTACCTTTACGTCACGCCCTACGACGAGATCGCCCTGATCCGAAGCAACAACACGGCGGCGGCGATATCGCTCTCGGGCGCCCTGCTCGGCTTCGCCATGCCGATAGCCAACGTCATCGCCCACAGCGACACCTTGCTCGACCTCGCCGTGTGGGGCGTGGTCGCCGGCATGGTGCAATTGCTGGCCTGGATGCTGGCGCGCGTGGCGCTGCCCAACCTCCAGGAGGACATCGCGCACGGGCGCGCGGCGCCAGCGACCTTCGTCGCCGCGCTTTCCATCACCGTCGGATTGCTTAACGCGGCCAGCATGACCTACTGAAACTCACAAGGGAGACACTCATGGCACTCATGGATTTCATCAAGAAACAGTTTATCGACATCATCCAATGGACTGAGGACGATGGCGACACCATGGCCTGGCGTTTTCCCATGGCCGAAATGGAAATCCAGAACGGCGCCAGCCTCACGGTGCGCGAATCGCAGATGGCGGTATTCGTCAATGAAGGCCAGGTGGCCGACGTCTTCGGCCCCGGCATGTACAAGCTCACCACGCAGACGCTGCCGGTGCTGACCTACCTGAAGAACTGGGACAAGCTGTTCGAGTCGCCCTTCAAGTCCGACGTCTACTTCTTCAGCACGCGCCAGAAGATCGACCGCAAGTGGGGCACGCCGAATCCGGTGACGATCCGCGACAAGGATTTCGGCATGGTGCGGCTGCGCGCCTTCGGCATCTATGCCTTCCACCTGACCGACCCGAAGGCCTTCCACACCACGCTTTCCGGCACCATGGAGCGCTATGGCACCGAAGAGCTCGAAGGCCAGCTGCGCAACACCATCGTCGGCCACATCGCGGACATCTTCGGTGAATCCGGCGTGCCCTTCATCGACATGGCATCGAACCAGGTCGAGTTCGGCAATGCGTTGCGCGCCAAGATGGAACCGATGTTCGCCAGCTACGGCCTCGCGCTCGACAGCCTCAACGTGCAGAACATCTCGCTGCCCGAAGAGTTGCAGGCCATGCTCGACAAGCGCATCGGCGTGAACATGATGGGCGGCATGCAGGCCTACACGCAGTTCCAGACCGCCGAGGCGATCCCGCTGGCGGCGCAGAACGAAGGCGGCCTCGCCGGGCTCGGCGCCGGCATGGGCGTCGGCTTCGGCATGGGCCAGCAGATCGCCGGCGCCATGGGGCAGGCGCTGAATCCGGCAGCCGCCACGCCGGCTGCCGTATCGCCAGCGCCGAGTTTTTCCCAGGCCGCCGCACCGGTATCGGCCGACGAAATCGTCGCTTCGATCGAAAAGCTGCACGGCCTGGTCGGCAAGGGCATCCTGTCGCAAGCCGAGTTCGATGCGAAGAAAGCGGAGCTGCTGAAGAAACTCGGCTGACGCCCGCTTCGGAGGAATCGGGCCATGCCCTTCAGCGCCAACTGCCCCACCTGCGGCGCGCCGGTCGTCTTCAAGTCGTCGGC
>CAYNGV010000063.1:0-12162 GCA_964397005.1 uncultured Sulfuritalea sp.
AGGTCGCCTTCGAGAAGTTCTACATGCGCAAGATCAAGAAGGGCACCAGCGAGCATGTGTTCGAAAAGTTGGTGCTCAACGCATTGGGCATCATGAAGTTGAAGGACAAGTAAGCACACAGTCGACGCAAAGCATCGAGGCAAAACGGATCCAGGAAACGAAGAGGCCTGACAGAAACAGACCACACTTCCCTCCTTCTCCTCTGCGTCCTTGCGTCGACGTTTTTTCGGTAGTTACAAACAGAGGTGATGGTGGGAACTTCAGGCAGGATCGCGGAGTACTTTCTCAGGAATTCCCTGACGCCCCTGATCGCGTTGATCGCGCTGCTGCTGGGCATCGGCGCGACGCTGATCACGCCGCGCGAGGAAGAGCCGCAGATAAACGTCACCATGGCCAATGTCTTCGTCCCCTTCCCGGGGGCGTCGGCCCGGGATGTCGAAGCGCTGGTGTCGCGCCCGGCCGAGCAGGTACTGTCGCGCATCGCCGGCATCGAACATGTGTATTCGGTATCGCGTCCGGGCATGGCGGTGATCACCGTGCAGTATCAGGTAGGCGAGGACCCGATTCAGGCGCTGGTGCGCCTCTACGACACCATCCAGGCCACCCGCGACTGGGCCTCGCCCAACCTCGGCGTGCTCGATCCCGTCATCAAGCCCAAGGGCATCGACGACGTGCCGATCGTGACGCTGACCTTTCACAGTGCCGATCCCTTGAAGTCGGCCTTCGAAATGCAGCAGGTGGCGCGCGCCATCGAGGTCGATCTCAAGCGCATCCACGGCACGCGTGACGTCACGACCATCGGCGGCCCCGGACACGTGATTCGCGTCGTCATGGACGCCGATCGCATGAACGCGCATGGCATCACCGCGCAGGACCTCAAGGCGGCGTTGCAGGTATCGAACGCCTCGCAGCCGGCCGGCAACCTGGTTGCCGGCAACCGCGAAGTACTGGTGCAAACCGGCACCTATATCGAGTCCGCGGCCGACGTGAGGCGGCTGGTGGTCGGGGTCTTCGAGCGCAAGCCGGTGTATCTGGGCGATGTCGCCCAGGTGGTCGATGGCGCCGACCAGCCGCTGCGCTATGTCTGGCACGGCGATCGCAAGGGTGAATCTCCGGCGGTGACCTTGTCGGTATCGAAGAAGCCCGGCGTCAACGCTGCCGATGTCGCCGAGGCGGTAATCGCTCGCGCCGAAGCGCTCAAGGGCACGGTGATTCCGGAAGGCGTCGAATTCAGCGTGACACGCAATTACGGCGCCACGGCAACCGACAAGGCGCAGAAGCTGATCGGCAAGCTGGTCTTCGCCACCGGTTTCGTCGTACTCCTGGTTCTGTTTGCCTTGGGCCGACGCGAGGCGGTGATCGTCGGCGCGGCGGTGACCTTGACCCTGGCGGCGACGCTGTTCGCCTCCTGGGCCTATGGCTTCACGCTGAATCGCGTTTCGCTGTTCGCGCTGATTTTCTCCATCGGCATCCTGGTCGACGACGCCATCGTGGTGGTGGAGAACATCCATCGCTGGTCGCTGCTGCATCCCGACAAGCCGCTGTGGCAGATCATTCCGCCGGCGGTGGACGAAGTCGGCGGTCCGACCATACTGGCCACCTTCACGGTGATCGCGGCGCTGCTGCCGATGGCCTTCGTCACCGGCCTGATGGGGCCCTACATGAGCCCGATCCCGATCAACGCGTCGATGGGCATGTTCATTTCGCTGGCGATCGCCTTCGTCATCACGCCCTGGCTGGCTTTGAAGATGATGAAGCCGGCCGGCCACGCCGGTGAGGACAGTCATGCCGATCCGCTGACGGGCAAGCTCGACCGCTTCTTCCGCCGCATCATGACGCCGCTGCTCGATCCTCGCACCGGCAAGGCGGCGCGGCGCAAGCTGTGGATCGGCATCCTGGTGGCGATCCTGGCCTCGGTCAGCCTCGGCTTCTTCAAGCTCGTCGTGCTGAAGATGCTGCCCTTCGACAACAAGAGCGAATTCCAGATCGTGCTCGACATGCCGGTCGGTACCCCGCTGGAAGAGACGGCGAAAGTGCTCCGCGAGATCTCCGCCGAGATCTCCCAGGTCGAGGAGGTCGCCGACTATCAGGCCTATGTCGGCACGGCCAGCCCGATCAACTTCAACGGCCTGGTGCGCCAGTACTATTTGCGCACGGCTCCCGAGATGGGCGACATCCAGGTCAACCTGGTGGGCAGCAAACAGCGCAATCGCCAGAGCCACGAGATTGCAGTGTCCGTGCGCGACCGAGTGGTGGCCGTGGCGAAGAAGCATGGCGGCAATGTCAAGGTGGTCGAAGTGCCGCCGGGGCCGCCCGTCATGTCGCCGATCGTTGCCGAGATCTATGGCCCGGATTACGCCGGGCAGATCGCTGTCGCCAAACAGGTTCGCAATGCATTCGAGAGCACGGCGGACATCATCGGCGTCGACGATTCGGTGGACGAAGATGCCGAGAAGCTGGTGCTGCGCGTCGCCCAGGCCAAGGCGGCGCTGCTCGGTGTGGCACAAAAGGACATTGTCGACGTGGTCCGCATGGGACTGTCCGGCGAGGACGTGACGCCGGTGCACGACGGCGACGCCAAGTATGAAATCCCGGTGCGTATCGTCCTGCCTGCCGAACGCCAGAACAGCATTGACCAGTTACTGAAACTGAAGGTGCGCGGGCGTGACGGCCAGCTGGTGCCGGTCTCGGAAGTGGTGGAAATCAAGCGCACGCTGCGCGAGAAGGTGATTTTCCACAAGGATCTGCTGCCGGTCGTCTATGTCACCGGCGACATGGGCGGCAAGCTCGACTCGCCTTTGTATGGCATGTTCGACATCCGCAACAAGCTGGCCGGCGTCGCACTGCCCCAAGGCGGCACGCTGGGAGAATATTTCTTCAAGCAGCCCAAGGATCCCTACGCCCAGTATTCGATCAAGTGGGACGGCGAATGGCAGGTGACTTTCGAGACCTTCCGCGACATGGGCGCGGCCTACGCGGTCGGCCTGATCCTGATCTATCTGCTGGTGGTGGCGCAGTTCAAGAGCTACCTGGTGCCGCTGATCATCATGGCGCCGATTCCGTTGACCATCATCGGCGTGATGCCCGGCCATGCGCTGTTCGGCGCGCAATACACGGCGACCTCGATGATCGGCATGATCGCCCTGGCCGGCATCATCGTGAGGAATTCCATCCTGCTGGTGGATTTCATCAACGAGCAGGTGGCCGGCGGCATGGACTTCTCCGAGGCCGTGATCCAGGCCGCGGCGATCCGCGCCAAGCCGATCGTGCTGACAGGGCTCGCCGCCATGCTCGGCGCGTTGTTCATCGTCGATGATCCGATCTTCGCCGGACTGGCGCTGTCGCTGATCTTCGGCATTTTCGTGTCCACCATGCTGACGCTGGTGGTGATTCCCGTGTTGTATTTCGCCGCGATGAAGAATCGCATCAAGCAGGCTTAACCCCCATTTCTTTCTCAGGAGTATTTCGCATGACCGTCAATCAATTCGTTCGCATCATCGCCGGCTTTTTCATCATGACTTCGCTCGTTCTGGCGCACTTCAGCGCGCAGGTCGACATGAGCAAGATTTCCTGGCTGTGGTTCACCGCCTTCGTCGGCGCCAATCTGTTCCAGAGCGGCTTCACCAAATTCTGCCCGCTGGACATGATCCTGAAGAAGCTGGGCGCCAAGGAATCCACCGGCAACAGCTGCTGCACCTGAAAGCGGGCGGCAACCTCCAACGCGCCGGGCTCGGGGGCATAATGTCGCCGTGCCACCAGCGCCGACTTTTCAATCCTCCGACTTCCGTTTCATCCTGAGCACCCGGATATTTCCGGCGCTGGTGCTGGTTGTCTGTGTGCTCGTCACCGCATTCGCCGTTTCGCGAATGCGGGCAGCAGAAGAGGATGAAGCATTTGCCAACTTCAGCCAGAGTTCGCGCCGGCTGGCGCGGGATGCCGAACTGCGTCTGGCCGGCCTGACGCAACTGGCGAGTACCGGCGCCGGCTTGCTGAACCTGGGCCAATCGCTCGATCGCGAAGGCTGGGCTGCCTATATTGCCGGGCTGCAGACCACGGGCCATGGTTCTGGGTTTCAGGGTCTGGGTGTGGCGCACCACGTGCCGTCCGCTGAAGCCGTCGTGTTGCCGGTGACCTATCTGGTACCGACGTCCGACATAAACGAGCGGCTGACTGGTTTTGATCTTGGCTCGGATCCGGTGTTCGCATCGGCCATCATGCTGGCGCGGGACCGGGGCGAACCGAGTATTTCCGGTATTGCGGAAACGGGTGCCGACACCGGTGCGAGCGCACACACCTTGTTCCTGTTTGCCCCGTTCTATAGGGGCGGCCGACCCGACAGCATCAATGCGCGGCGGGAGGCCTTTGCCGGGGTGGTGCTGATCGCCCTGAACGCGGAACGCCTGCTCCAGCCCCTGGTGGAACAGGAGGGCACCCGCGGTATTGGCTTGCGGGCTAACGATCTGGAGCAGGATCGCGTGGTTTTCAATTCGCGCCCCGGTCTCGACTATTCCGGGACCAAGAATGTCGTTCAATACAAGGTGACGCTGGGCGGCCGCAACTGGCAGCTTGATTTCGCCGCGACGCCGGAATGGAGGGCCTCGATTCCGCATCGCAATTCGCTGCTGGTTGGATTGGTCGGGGCCTTGGGAGGGCTGTTGCTGACCGGAATCGTGTATCACCTGGCCGCCTTGCGGCAGAGTGCCGAGAAACTGGCCCTGGATGCAACAGCGGAACTGCGGGCGAGCGAAGTAGAACTCCTGCGTCATCGGGATAATCTGACCGAACTGGTGGCCGAGCGCACCGCCGACCTTTCGGCAGCGAAGAACGCCGCCGAGCAGGCGTATCGCGCCAAATCCGAGTTCCTGGCAAATATGTCCCATGAATTTCGCACGCCTTTGCATGCCATTCTTTCCTTTGCGCGCCTCGGACAGGAGCGGACCTCGACGCAGACCGACGAAAAGACGCAACGCTACTTTTCGCGGATTGTCGATGCGGGCGAGCGTCTGTTGTCCCTCGTAAGCAATCTGCTCGATCTGTCCAAGATCGAGGCCGGCAAGATGCGGGTCGTACCGCAACCGGGCGACCTGGTGAAAATGCTGCACGACGTGGCCGCCGAGTTCGAGGCGCTGGCCGAGGAGCGGAAACTGCAATGGTCGCTGCCCGCCGCCGAGGTCCTGGCGCCGGCAAGGGTGGACGCGGCGCGCTTCAGTCAGGTACTGCGCAACGTGTTTTCGAATGCCATGAAGTTCAGTCCGGACGGGGGCATGATCCGCATTCTGGTTGAAGAAGCGTCGATGCCCATGGGGCGCCGCGCCGACGATCAGGCCGCCCTCGTTGCCGCCTGGCGCATTGCCGTCATCGATGAAGGCGTCGGCATTCCGGAAGATGAACTGGAGACCGTATTCGACAGCTTTGTCCAGAGCAGCAAGACGCGCGATGGAGCAGGTGGCACGGGGCTGGGCCTGACCATTTGCCGTGAAATCGTCGCCGCGCATCGCGGCAGCATCAGCGCCCGCAATCGCCCCGGAGGTGGTGCGATATTCGAGATCATGGTTCCGCGCTAAGATCAGCCATGGCTATGAGCTCTCAATGGCGCGTACTGGTGGTCGACGACGAACCACTGAATCTCGAGATCATCGGCGAAGTGCTCGATGACCCCGCCTATGTCGTCAGCAATGCGACGAATGGCGAAATAGCCTGGCGGGAAATGCTGGCCGCGACCCTGCCGCCGCATCTGGTGATTCTGGATCGCATGATGCCGGTACTCGACGGGATCGAACTGCTCAAGCGGATCAAGGCCGATTCGCGTTTTTCCGGCATTCCCGTGATCATGCAGTCGGCGGCGGCGTCGTCGAAGCAGATTGCCGAGGGTGTCGCCGCCGGTGCCTGGTACTACCTGCCCAAACCCTACGCGCCGGGCGACCTGCTGGCCATTGTCCATGCCGCGCTGGAGGAAGTGGAGGAGCGCGAGACGGCGCAGCATGCCGTGCGCAATCGGCTCTCGGTTCTCGATTTGCTGGATGTCGCCGAATTCAAATTCCATACCCTGCAGGAGGCGGCCGACCTGGCGCTCTCGCTGGCGGGTCTCTGCCCGGATCCTGAGCGCGCCGCGATGGGGCTTGCCGAATTGCTGGTCAATGCCGTCGAACATGGCAACCTTGGCATCAGCTATGACGAGAAGAAGGAACTGCGGCGCAGCGGCGGCTGGGAGCACGAGGTTGCGCGGCGTTCGCAAGACCCGGTACTCGGGGCGCGTCGTGCGAACGTGGTGTTTCGCCGCATGGCCGACCGCTTGACCTTTACCATCCGCGATCAGGGGGCGGGGTTTGAATGGCGGCGCTATCTCGACATCGATCCGGAACGGGCCTTCGACCCGAACGGGCGCGGTATTGCCCTGGCCCGACAGGCCAGTTTTTCCAGTGTCGAGTATCTTGAGAACGGCAGCATTGTCCGCGCAACGATACCTTGTGCAGCGGGAGTGCCATGAGGGAGCTTGAATTGTTTGCAGCGCTAGTACGTCTCGGTCCCCGTGGGCCGGGACGCTATCCCAGGATGAACGGAGATCGCCGATGACGGTCGCAAAACCTTCCAGCCAGAAGCCGATCAAGGTGCTGGTGGTTGATGACACCGCCACCAATCGCCAGATATTGCAGGTATTTCTGCGCAAACTGGGCATGGACGTGGTGCTGGCGGAGGATGGCGCGCAGGGCGTGGCCGCCTATGAGCGCGATCAGCCCGACATCGTCATCATGGACGTGATGATGCCGGTGATGGATGGCTACGAGGCGACGCGCCGCATCAAGGCCTTGTCGGGCGAGCGCTGGACCCCGGTGCTGTTCCTTTCCGCGATGGATAGCGAAGAAAACCTCGTCGCCGGACTGGATGCCGGCGGCGACGACTACCTGCCGAAGCCGGTGAATTTTGTCGTGCTCGACGCCAAGCTGCGTTCCCTCACCCGGGCTCTGGCCATGCAGCGCAGCCTCGATGACGAACGACAGCGGGCCGCCGCGATTTCCGACAATCTGATCGACGGCGTCATCACCATCGACGACCACGGACTGATGCAATCATGCAATCCGGCGGTGGAAAACATGTTTGGCTATGCGCGGAGCGAAATGATCGGCCGCAACGTGAACATGCTGATGCCGGAGCCCTATCACAGCGAACACGACGGCTACCTGGCGCACTACGTCAAGGGAGGGCAGCCGCGGATTCTCGGCGTTGGCCAGCAGGAACTCAGCGGTCGGCGCAAGAATGGCGACGTTTTCCCCCTCGATCTCGGTGTCAGCGAAATGCGTGTCGGCGATAGCCGCCAGTTTGTCGGCGTGGTGCATGATGCAAGCGACCGCGTGGCGGTGGAAACCCGCTTGCGCGAAAACGCGCGGCACTTGCAGGCCTATCACGACGGCCAGGAAGCCGCGACGGCGCTGGCGCAGACCATTGTCAGCCGCCAGATGCAGCGTGAAGGCCTCAACGATTCCAGTGTCTGCTACTGGCTTGCCGCCGCGGAGAACTTCAGTGGCGACATTGTCGCGGCGACGCGCGGTCCCGAGGGCGATCTTTACGTTCTGCTGGCGGACGCCACCGGCCATGGTCTAAGCGCGGCGATCTGTACCCTGCCGGTGTTGTCGGTGTTTTACAGCATGAGCGAAACCGGCGTGGCGCTGGGATGGATCGTCCATGAGGTCAATCGCCAGCTGAAGGCGACGTTGCCGGTGGGCCATTTCGTCGCGGCAAGCATGCTGCGTGTTGACGCCAATGGCCAGCATGCCGATGTCTGGGTGGGGGGCACTCCCGACCTCCTGGTGCTTGATGGCAGCGGCAAGCCGCGACACAGGGTCATCTCGGCCAACCTGCCGCTCGGTATTGATGTCGGTGACGAGGATTCGATCGCGCATGAGCGGATCGATCTGCAGCCCGGCGATCAGTTGGTGCTGTTTTCAGACGGTCTGGTCGAGGCTGAAAATGCCGCGGGGCAGTCCTTTGGTTACGAGCGCCTGCTGGCAGCCCTGGCGTCGCCCGCCGCCGCCGATCGTCTGGATTCCGTAAAACTGTCCCTGGCGCAGCATCTGGATCAGACGGCAGCGCATGACGATGTCTCGCTTATGCTGGTCGGTCCGCTGGGCTGAACAGCCGCGCCAGTTCCGCACCGGGCGAGGCGGCGCGCATCGAGCCAGCTATCCTCCTGCGACAAGTGGCGGATATCAACGGTAGGCTCATGGGCGTGCTAAGCTATTCGCATGCCATTCAGTTTGCCCAACTCACTTGCCACGAAGTTGCGCTCAGCGCTGTACGGTGCAATCCGGTTGGTGCCTCGTGCGCATCGCCGCCGGGCACAAGCAGACTCGTCTTGTTCCTTGGTACCTGCCATCGGCAGGATGCAGTCGCATGGTTTCAAGGCTTGGGCGCCAGCGGTCCGTTCCGAATCCGTATGCTGGCGACTTTTGGTTGAGGCCCGGTCCATCCGATGACTTACTACGACATTCTCGAGGTCACCCCAAGTGCAAGCCAGGAGGTCATTCGGGCGGCCTACAAGAGTTTGATCCAGCGCTATCACCCGGACCGGAATCCCGGCGACTACGCGGCGGCCACACGCACGACAACCCTCGTCGAGGCCTATCAGGTACTCTCCGATTCGGCAAGGCGCACCGCCTATGACAACGACTTGCAGCGCAACGCGGTCGCTCGGAAGGTGACGAAAAGCGGGGCGCCTTATGCAAGACCCTCGAGGTCCGGCGCGTTGCCCGAAAAGCAGTTTTCATGGTTGCTTTTCTGGGTAATCGTGCTGGCGGGCGTGACGCTCTTTGCTGCATGGGTGGTTCTTGGAACCACGCCGCAGGGCGGGGCGGTGCCGGCGCCGGTCCCGGCAAGTCAGGCGATCAAATTCGATGCGGCAGGCAAACCCGATGTCGACGTCGTTAAGGCGGCAACTTATGTCCAGCCAAGGACGCTGCCGACCTATCTGGAAAACATCAAGGCGAATCTCACGCCTCGAGTCAAGGAAGTGGATGGCGGTGACTTGGAGCCAAAGCATGTGCTGACTATCAAGACCATTGGCCTTGTCGTGGGCAATTTCGATCCTGATAAATTCATCGATTTCATGGAGCGGAACAGGGATTTTGTCGGCCGGGTTCTGGCGGAGAAGCTCGCTGTCGCAGACGTCAAGCTGCTGGCCGAGGCAAATGGCGAACGCTATTTGAAGGATCTCATTCTTGATGCAATAGGCGAGATCAGCAGCACCAATCGCCGGGAAAAGCACTTCCTGGATGGCGGGCGGTCAGTGGCTTACCACGGCGCAGTAGATGTTTCGCTGCCCCAATCCTTCGTCCTCGAGTCGACCCGACTGGACCCGGCGATTTCTCCCGCGGAAAAGTAGCAGATGTACGGGCTGCGGAGCGAGCCGGGGCTTCGCACCAGGCGCTGCAGTCTCAACTCCCGAGTTCTATGTCTTCGTCGGGTGATATTCACCAACTCATCTGCGGTCAGTAATACCGCGACCGCCGCGGCTTGCCTACTTGCAATAACGCGCGATTGCGCCAGGATTGTTGTTACGGCGCGCTGTAACGCATAAATCGCGTTCCGCTTCGATGACCATCCTTCTGGTGGCTTCTTGCTCGATGCGGGTTTCACGTTCCCGGTCCTGGCGCGCTTTCTGCTGTTCCGCAAGTACACGACGTTCCTCCGCTTGAAATTGCTGCCGGTCGATTTCTCGCTGCCGCGCCATCTCTCGTTCTGCCTCGATATCCACCGAGCGGGCGGAGGCTTCAGCTCTAAGTTGTGCAGCCGCTTCCATGGCCTCCCTGTGGGCGCTGCGGTTGCTGCTTTCCTTCAGGATGACAGCTTCCTGGACTCTTGCTGCAGCGATCGCAGTCTCATTTCGGACTCGCGTCGTGTAATACCCAAGTCCGGAATAGGCGGCTATGGCTATCAAAACCACCGCGGCGGCGATATGGATCGCGGGATTGATCGCGTTCCCGGGCACAGCGGGGGCGAACGATGCAGGACCTGCTTCCACCGGGGACAAGGTGTCCAGCAGCTTTCGGTCATACTGTTCCCGACTGGCGGGATCGCCCAGCGTTTGTATGGCATACAGTTCCTCGGCGGAAAGCGTGGCACCTTGAGCGGCCTTTGCCTTTGCTGATGCAATTTCGTGTGCAATCGCCCCATCTTCGCTGTTTGCGGAAAGATTGAGTTGGCTGTAAAGGGATGGCCTTCCTGATTCCGCAAGGCGCGCCGCCAGTGAATCGCGAACGAATATCAAATCCGCATATGCGGGCATTTGGCATGGCGACTTCTCAGGAATGGAAGGCGTCACCGCCACGACCGACACCGCCATTTTCGCCGCCACGCCGCCGCTTAGTTGCGCGAGCCGCAACCGGATATAGCGGGCCTTAGTCTTCGCGTCGTCGCCCTCCGCCTCGGCAAAAGCCTGCGTCCAGGTCGGCACATCTTGCGTACCATCCCGGATTTCTGCGGCGATGATTCCGTAGATTTCGCTGGCAGTCATCATCGTGTGTTCCCCACCCTCTCCCAAACAAGTCCATCGGCATTATGCCGCGGAATGCTGTCGTGCTGGAAAATGAATCTCAAGCAAACAATCGCGCCAGCTCCGCTCCCGGCGAGGGCGCGCGCATGAAGGCTTCGCCGACAAGAAAGGCATGCACGCCGCGGCCGCGCATCAGTGCCACGTCGTCCGGCGTCACGATGCCCGATTCGGTCACCACGATGCGATCGGCGGGAATGCGGCCGAGTTGCGACAGGGTCGTGTCGAGGCTCACCTCGAACGTGCGCAGATTGCGGTTGTTGATGCCGATCAGCGGCGTCGTCAGTTGCAGGGCGACATCGAGTTCGGCGGCGTCGTGGGATTCGACCAGTACGCTCATGCCGAGGTCGTGGGCAATGGCTTCCATCTCCCGCATTTGTGTCAGCGACAGGGCGGCGACGATCAGCAGGATGGCATCGGCGCCCATCGCGCGGGCTTCGTACACCTGATAGGTGTCGACCAGGAAATCCTTGCGCAGTACCGGCAGCGCGCAGGCGGCGCGGGCTTCGCGCAGATAGGCCTCCGAGCCCTGGAAGAACTGGCGGTCGGTCAGCACCGACAGGCAGGCCGCGCCATGCCGCTCATAATCGGCGGCGATTTCCGCCGGGCGAAAGTCGGCCCGGATCACGCCTTTCGACGGGCTGGCTTTCTTGATTTCGGCGATGATCGCCGTCCCGCCAGCGCCGACTTTTGCGTTCATGGCAGCGACGAAATTCCGCGTCGGCGCCTGCGCTTCCGCTTCGGAGCGGACCCTTGCCAGCGGTTTTGCAGCCGAGGCCGTCGCGACTTCCTCGCGCTTGACGGCGAGGATCTTGTCGAGGATGTCGGACATCAGGCGAACTTGCGGGTGAAGGCGACGAACTCGTCGAGCTTCTTGCGCGCCGCGCCGCTGGCAATCGCCTCGCGGGCGCGCTCGATGCCGGCGCCGATCGAGTCGGCCAGGTTGGCGGTGTAGAGTGCGGCACCGGCGTTGAGCGTGACGATTTCGCGCGGCGTGCCGGGTTTGTTCTCCAGCGCCTCGATCAGCATGGCTTTCGACTCGGCGGCATCGGCGACGCGCAGGCCGCGGTTGGACATCATGGCCAGGCCGAAGTCTTCGGGATGGATTTCGTACTCGGTGATCTTGCCGTCCTTCAGTTCGCCCACCAGTGTGGCGGCGCCGAGCGAGATTTCGTCCATGCCGTCCTTGCCCCAGACCACCATGACGTGATTGGCGCCGAGCTGCTGCATCACGCGCACCTGGATGCCGACCAGGTCGGGATGGAACACGCCCATCAGGGTGTTGGGCGCGCCGGCCGGGTTGGTCAGCGGGCCGAGGATGTTGAAAATGGTGCGTACCGCCATTTCGCGTCGCACCGGGGCGACGTTCTTCATCGCCGGATGATGGTTGGGGGCGAACATGAAGCCGCAGCCGATGCTCTCGATGCATTCGCCAACCTGCGCCGGCGCCAGGTCGATCCTGGCGCCCAGCGCTTCCAGCACGTCGGCCGAGCCGGACTTCGACGACACGCTGCGGTTGCCGTGCTTGGCCACCGTCGCACCCGCCGCCGCGGCGACGAACATAGAGGCGGTGGAAATGTTGAAGGTATGCGCGCCGTCGCCGCCGGTACCGACGATGT
>CAYNGV010000064.1:0-12079 GCA_964397005.1 uncultured Sulfuritalea sp.
CGACATCTTGCTCCCAAAGCAAGCGCGCTACCGGGCTGCGCCACACCCCGAACCCGGCGATTTTACCGAACCCTGCCCATGCCGGTCAATCGCATTCCGACATGGCGTGTCACAAAACCACGACTTGCAGTAGTCCCGCGTTTCGTTTATAAAGCCGGTTCTCCGAAAATACGGACACTCCGCGATGGCTGAAGATCTGTTGCACAAGAAGCAATTCCCGCCCTACACCCCGAAGAAGGGTGAGGACTACATGAGCACGAAGCAGCTCGCTCATTTTCGCGCCATTCTGGCATCCCTCAAGGACGAATTGGGCGAGGACATCGAGCGTACCGTGCATACCATGCAGGACGAGGCGACCGTGTTCGCCGATCCGAATGATCGCGCCAGCCAGGAATCCGACATTGCACTGGAACTGCGCAACCGCGACCGCGAACGCAAACTGATCAAGAAGATCGACGAGTCGATTGCCCGCATCGAAAGCGGTGAATACGGCTACTGCGATTCCTGCGGCGTCGAGATCGGACTGAAGCGCCTTGAAGCGCGCCCCACCGCGAACTTGTGCATCGACTGCAAAACGCTGGAAGAACATCGAGAGAAGCAGGTGGGCAAGTAAGCACCCGGTAAAAGTAGTGACCAACAAAAAAGGACGCTGCGGCGTCCTTTTTTGTTGCCTGCAGCGAGCCTTTATTCGGTCGTTGCAGCCGGTGTCGCGGCTTCCGCGGCAATGGCCTTCATCGACAAGCGCACACGCCCCTTGTCATCCGTCTCGATGACCTTGACCTTCACGACCTGGCCTTCCTTGAGGTAATCGGCGACGGCATTCACCCGCTCGCTGGCGATCTGAGAAATGTGCAGGAGGCCGTCCTTGCCCGGCAGCAGGCTGACGATGGCACCAAAATCCAGCAGGCGCAGCACAGTACCTTCGTAGATGCGACCGACTTCAACCTCGGCGGTAATGTCTTCGATGCGCTTCTTGGCAACCTGCGCCGCATCGGCATTCACCGACGAAATGGTGATCGAGCCGTCGTCCTCGATGTCGATCACGCAGCCGGTTTCTTCGGTCAGTGCACGGATCACCGCTCCGCCTTTGCCGATAACGTCACGAATCTTTTCGGGATTGATCTTGATGTGAATCATGCGCGGCGCGAAAGTGGAAACCTCCTCTCGATGGCCGGTCATCGACGCCTTCATCTTCTCCAGGATGTGCAAACGCGCATCCTTGGCCTGGGCCAGGGCAACCTGCATGATTTCCTTGGTGATGCCCTGGATCTTGATATCCATCTGCAGGGCGGTGATGCCTTCTTCGGTACCCGCGACCTTGAAGTCCATGTCGCCGAGATGATCCTCGTCGCCGAGGATGTCGGTCAGCACCGCAAAGCGCGGACCATCCTTGATCAGGCCCATGGCGATGCCCGCCACATGCGCCTTGAGCGGAACGCCGGCATCCATCAGGGCCAGCGAGCCGCCACAGACGGAGGCCATCGATGACGAGCCGTTGGACTCGGTGATTTCGGAGACCACTCGCATCGAGTAACCAAACTCCTCGGGCGACGGCAGCACGGCCAGCAGCGCACGCTTGGCCAGACGACCGTGGCCGATTTCGCGGCGCTTCGGCGTGCCGACGCGGCCAGTCTCGCCGGTGGCATAAGGAGGCATGTTGTAGTGGAGCATGAAGCGATCACGGTACTCGCCCTGCAGAGCGTCGATAATCTGCTCGTCACGGCCGGTGCCCAGCGTGGCAACGACCATCGCCTGCGTTTCGCCACGAGTGAACAGCGCCGAACCATGGGTGCGTGGCAGGACGCCATTGCGGATGACAATCGGACGCACGGTACGCGTGTCGCGACCATCGATGCGCGGCTCGCCGTTGAGAATCTGGCTGCGAACGATCTTCGCCTCCAGATCGAATACGGTGTTGCCGACGAGGTTGGAATCCGGCGCATTTTCGACACCCTCGGTCAGGGTCGCGATGGTCTTCTTGGTGATTTCGCGGGTCTTGACTGTACGGGCCTGCTTGCTGGTAATGCGATAGGCTTCGCGCAATTCGGCTTCCGCCAGTTCAGCCACGCGAGCAATCAGCGGCTCATTCTTGGCTGGCGCCTGCCAATCCCATTCCGGCTTGCCGGCTACTTCCACCAGTTCATTGATGGCCTTGATCGCGACCTGCATCTGGTCGTGGCCAAATACCACGGCGCCCAGCATGATCTCTTCGGACAACTGCTGGGCTTCGGACTCGACCATCAGCACGGCTGCCTCGGTACCGGCAACTACCAGTTCCAGCTGCGTGCTGGCCAGCTGGGTCTTGGTCGGGCAAAGCACGTACTTGCCATCGATGTAGCCGACACGCGCAGCGCCGATCGGGCCGCTGAACGGAATGCCGGAAATCGCCATCGCAGCCGAAGCCCCGAGCATCGCCGGAATGTCCGGATCGATTTCGGGATTGCACGACATCACGGTACAGACCACCTGCACTTCGTTGTAGAAAGCATCCGGAAACAGCGGCCGCAACGGACGATCGATGAGGCGGCAGGTCAGGATTTCCTTCTCCGAGGGACGTCCCTCACGCTTGAAGAAGCCGCCCGGAATGCGACCGGCAGCGTAGGAGCGCTCCTGATAGTCGACGGTCAGGGGGAAGAAATCCTGGCCCGGCTTGGCGTTGCGCGCACCAACCACCGTAGCCAGCACAACTGTGTCGTCCATGGTGACCATGACGGCGCCGCCAGCCTGGCGGGCAATTTCGGCAGTCTCAAGGGTGACCGTGTGGTCACCGTAGGCAAAACTCTTCTTGATCGGATTCAGCACAAAAATTCCTTTCGGCAAAAATGAAAAGCCGGCACAGCCCTCATGGCTATGCCGGCCTGATTAGCAAGCCTGCGCGGTATCTGGCGCAAAGCGCATCGTGTTGGGATGGCCCGGACCGGCGTTTGGTTGAAAACTATTTGCGCAAGCCAAGACGCTCGATCAGCGATCGATAGCCGTCGACGTTCTTGCGCTTGAGGTAGTCCAGCATCGAGCGACGCTGGCTGACCATCTTGAGCAGGCCGCGACGTGAATGGTGGTCCTTGGTATGTGCCTTGAAATGATCCGTCAGGTCGTTGATGCGCGCGGTGAGAAGCGCCACCTGGACTTCGGGAGATCCGGTGTCACCCTGTGCACGCTGGTAGTCGGTGACGATCTTGGCTTTGTCTGTAGTGGAAATTGCCATTGTGGTTTCCTTGCTGATCCTGTGATGTTGGGCTCTTGGAGAACCGTGGATTATAGCGTTTTGGATGAATTCAAATCAAGCACTAACAGCTATTTCGTCGCTTGAACCCCGGAGACCAGCCGCTGGGCTTGCAGCCATCCGTCCGCGACTTGTCGGCAGACACCGATGAAAGCGTATTCCGCGTCATAGACGCGCAGCCGCGCGCCCTCCTCGCCGGCCCAGCGAACCGCCTGCCCGTGCCGCAATCTGGCAGCATCGGCTGCATCCAGCCGGGCCTCGGCCAAGTTGCTCAGCAGGGAATCGGGGGGCAACAGCAAGGCGTCGCGGGCTTCGGCTGTCAGAGCTTCAAGGGTCGCCAGGGAGTGGGCCTGAACAACGTCAAGCGCGCCAATCCCGGTACGCCGCAAGGCCGCCAGATGCGCACCGCAGCCCAGACGTTCGCCGATGTCAGCCGCCAGGGTACGCACGTAGGTTCCCTTGCTGCAGCGGACTTCGAACACAAAGCGCCCACCCGCCATGCTTTCGCCCTCGCCCGTTGCAAGCAGGCGCAGTTCGTGGATGCGGATGCGACGCGCCGAGCGTTCCAGTTCGATGCCGGCGCGAGCGTATTCGTAGAGCGGCTTGCCGTCGCGCTTTAACGCGGAATACATCGGTGGCACCTGTTCGATTTCACCGATGAAGGCGGCCAATGCGGCATTCACATCCGACAGGCCAACCTCTACTGGATGGCGCTCGAGCACCGCGCCTTCAGCATCCGCGGTGTCGGTGGTGACGCCAAGCTGCACGGTCGCAACATAGCGCTTGTCGGCATTGAGCAGTTCTCCGGAAAACTTGGTCGCCTCGCCAAAGCACAGGGGCAGCAGACCAGTCGCCAATGGGTCAAGCGTTCCGGTGTGCCCGGCCTTTTCCGCGCTGTAGAGGCGGCGCGCCGCCTGCAGGGCATGATTCGACGAGAGTCCAAGCGCCTTGTCCAGCAGAAGCACGCCATCGAGCTGGCGACGCCTGGGTCTGCTTTCCTGGCGACGTGGCGCACTCACTCGTCTTGCAGCTTCTTGTCGGATTCCACCGCCTCGTCGATCAGCTTCGAGAGGCGCGCACCTTCCTGAACCGAGGGATCAAAAACAAAATGCAATTCGGGAATATGATGAATGCGAATCCTGCGCCCCAGTTCGCGGCGCAGGAAACTGGCGGAATGCTTGAGCCCCTGGTCGATCATCTCATTGGATGCCGGGTCGGCCAGAGATGTATAGAACACCTTGGCGTGCGCATAGTCGGCGGTGACTTCGACAGCGGTAAGCGTGACCAGCGTCAGCTTGGGCGCTATGCGCAAATCCTTGAGATGGAAACGCAGCAAATCCGCCAGTTCGCGTCGGATTTGCTCGGAAACGCGGTCAGACCGCGCATATCCATGGCCTGAACTGCGCTTTGTTGCCATTGTCAATTCAGCGTGCGGGCGATTTCCTGAACCTCGAACACTTCGAGTTGATCGCCTTCGTTGATGTCATTGAAGTTCTTGAGGCTCAAGCCGCACTCAAAGCCTTCCCTGACCTCGCGGACGTCATCCTTGAAACGCTTGAGCGAATCCAGTTCACCCGTATGCACCACGGTATTGTTGCGCAGCAGGCGCACTGACGCATTACGCTTGACCAAGCCGGAAAGCACCATGCAACCGGCGACGGCGCCGATCCGCGAAATCCGGAAGACCTGCCGAATCTCGACCAGGCCGAGAATGACTTCCTTCTTCTCCGGAGCCAGCATGCCCGACAGCGCCGCTTTCACCTCATCGACAGCGGCGTAGATGATGTTGTAGTAGCGGATATCCACGCCAAGGCTTTCGGCCGCCTTGCGCGCACCGACGTCGGCGCGAGTGTTGAAGCCGATGACCACGGCCTTGGAGGCCGCCGCCAGATTCACGTCGGATTCGCTGATACCGCCGACACCAGCGTGGACAATGGTGACCTTGACTTCGCCGGTCGACAGCTTGTTCAGGGACTGCACCAGGGCTTCCTGCGACCCCTGTACATCCGCCTTGATGATCAGCGGCAAGGTCCTGACCTCGCCCTCGGCCATTTGCTCGAACATGTTTTCCAGCTTCGCGGCCTGCTGCTTGGCCAGTTTGACATCGCGGAACTTGCCCTGGCGGAACAGCGCGATTTCGCGCGCCTTGCGCTCATCGAGGAGGACCATGCCTTCGTCGCCGGCAGCCGGAACGTCGGTGAGACCCTGTATTTCCACAGGAATCGCGGGGCCCGCCGAATCAACCGACTTGCCGTTTTCGTCCAGCATGGCGCGCACGCGTCCGAACACGGCGCCGACCAGCAGGACATCGCCACGACGCAGCGTTCCCGACAACACGAGAATGGTCGCCACCGGTCCCTTGCCCTTGTCCAGGCGCGCCTCAATGACGAGCCCCTTGGCTGGTGCATCCACGGGCGCCATGAGTTCCAGCACCTCGGCCTGCAACAACACCTGCTCAAGCAACGCGTCGATGCCTTCCCCGGTCTTGGCCGAAACACCTACAAATGGCGAATCGCCACCGTATTCTTCCGGCACCACTCCCTCGGCGACAAGTTCCTGCTTGACTCGCTCAAGATTGGCATCGGGCTTGTCGATCTTGGTAACCGCCACGATCAAGGGCACGTTGGCGGCCTTGGCGTGATGTATGGCTTCCTTGGTCTGCGGCATGACGCCGTCGTCGGCCGCCACCACCAGAATGACCAGGTCCGTTGCCTTGGCACCGCGAGCACGCATTGCCGTGAAAGCCTCGTGACCCGGCGTGTCGAGGAAAGTGATCATGCCGCGTGGCGTTTCGACGTGATAGGCGCCGATGTGCTGCGTAATGCCGCCCGCCTCGCCATGGGCGACGCGACTCTTGCGGATATAGTCGAGGAGCGAGGTCTTGCCGTGGTCGACGTGGCCCATCACGGTAACCACCGGAGCGCGTGGCAACTGCGCCACATCCTTGTGCTCGCCTTCGTCGGCGAGGAATGCATCCGGATCGTCGAGTTTTGCGGCGAATGCCAGATGACCCATTTCCTCGACCACGATCATGGCGGTTTCCTGATCGAGTACCTGGTTGATGGTGACCATCGACCCCATTTTCATCAGCGTCTTGATAACCTCGGTCGCCTTGACGGTCATCTTGTGCGCGAGATCGGCAACGGAAATGGTTTCCGGAACGTGAACTTCGCGAACGATGGCCTCCACCGGCTGCTGTACCGGCGCATCCTCGGAGTGGCCATGACGACCGTGGCGACCGCCGCCCTTGGAACCACGCCAGCCGGACGTACCCGCATCGCCACGGGTCTTGATCGCACGCCGCTTGGCGGCGTCATCCTTCCATGCATCCTTCTTTGCCGGTTTGGCTTTGCCGTCCTCCGGCTTCGCTGCCGGCTTGTGTATCGTGCCGGATACGCCAGCAGCAGCCGCCGCCTCCTTGGCCTTCTTGGCCTCTGCAGCGGCCAGTAGCGCCTGCTGCTCGGCAAGTCGAGCTTCCGCGTCAGCGCGAGCCTTGGTCTCGCGCTCGTTCTTCTCCTTGAATTCGGCCGCCTGAATCGCGGAAAGTTTGCCTTGACGCTGGGTTTCAGCCTCGCGCAAGGCCTTTTGCGCCGGGTCGATCACCGACTTGGTTGTCGAAGCCCGCTTTGCAACAGGGGCTTCAATCACTGGAGTCTCCACCACGGGAGCGGCGACTTCTGCCACCTCCACAGGAGGCGCCACCTCGACAACCGGAACGGGTTCCGGAGCAACGACCGGGGCCGGCTCAATCGCCGCAACTTCGACCGGAACCTCAGCGGCGGCTTCAGCCGCCAGTTCGTTTGCATCGCGCTTGACGAACACGCGCTTCTTGCGCACTTCGACCTGAATCGTGCGTGCCTTGCCGGTGGAATCAGAAGCCCGGATCTCGCTGGTCTGCTTGCGTGTCAGGGTGATCTTGGCCTTGGGCGCCGCTTCGCCATGCGACTTGCGCAGGTAGTCAAGCAGCCGTGTCTTGTCCTGCTCGGACAAGGTGTCATTGGATGCCTGCTTGCTGACGCCGGCCTTGGCCAACTGCTCGAGCAGGGCCGGCGCCGGCATTTTCAGCTCGGTAGCGAATTGGGAAACAGTCATCAAAGCCATGCGGTACCTCTCATTCTTCTTCGGCGAACCAGTGGGCACGCGCAACAGTGATCAGCGCCGTCGCCCGCTCGGCATCGATGCCGGTCATTTCCATCAACTCGTCAGTCGCCAGGTCGGCCAGTGCATCACGGTCGGTGATGCCGTTCTTTGCCAGCCTTGCAGCCAGCGGCTTGTCCATGCCCTCAAGCGCCAGCAGATCGTCGGCCACCTTCTCCAACTGTTCTTCGTCAACAATCGCATCGGTGAGGAGCACGTTGCGAGCACGGTCGCGCAGTTCGGTCACCGTTGCTTCGTCGAAGGCATCGATTTCGAGCATTTCAGCAAGCGGAACGTAGGCGATTTCCTCGAGCGTGGAGAAGCCTTCCTCGATCAGGATGTTGGCAACTTCCTCGTCGACGTCGAGCTTCTCGATAAACAACGCGCGGATCGAGCTGTGCTCGCTTTCGGACTTGGTCTGCGACTCTTCGATGGTCATCAGGTTGATGGTCCAGCCGGTCAACTCCGAGGCCAGGCGTACGTTCTGCCCGCCGCGACCGATGGCGATGGCGAGATTGTCTTCGTCGACCACGACGTCCATTGCATGTTTCTCTTCATCGACGACAATGCTCTGCACCTCCGCCGGAGCCAGCGCGCCGATGACGAACTGGGCCGGATCGGCCGACCAGAGGATGATATCCACACGTTCGCCGGAAAGCTCGTTGGTTACCGCGGTGACACGCGAACCGCGCATGCCGACGCAGGTGCCAATCGGATCGACACGTGGATCGTTGGACTTGACGGCGATCTTGGCACGCATGCCAGCATCGCGCGCGGCCGCCTTGATTTCGAGCAGACCGTCTTCGATCTCCGGTACTTCGAGCTCAAACAGCTTCATGATGAACTCGGGTGCCGTGCGCGACAGGATGAGTTGCGGACCTCTCGCCTGACGATCGATTTTCATCAACCAGGCACGCACGCGGTCGCCGGGGCGCAGGTTTTCCTTGGGGATCATCTGGTCGCGTGGCAACAGAGCCTCGATGCGTCCAGCCTCGATGATGGCACTGCCGCGTTCCATGCGCTTGACGGTACCACTGACAAGGAATTCCTTGCGATCAAGGAAGTCATTCAGCAACTGTTCGCGTTCGGCGTCGCGGATCTTCTGCACGATCACCTGCTTAGCCGCCTGGGCGCCGATGCGGCCGAAATCGACGGGTTCGAGCCCTTCCTCGATGAAGTCCTCGAGCATGATGTCGGCAATCTGCTGTTGCGCGGCGGTCAGGCCGATCTGCTGTTCGGGATTCTCGACCATGTCGTCGGGGACCACCAGCCAGCGACGGAAGGCCTCGTATTCACCCGTCTCGCGATCGATATCCACGCGCACGTCGGCTTCGTCATTGGTGCGCTTCTTCGTCGCGGACGCCAACGCCAGTTCAAGGGCGCCAAAAACGATGTCCCGCGGAACATTCTTCTCGCGGGCCAGGGCATCGACCAACAGCAGCAATTCACGGCTCATGTGAGTCCTCCAGCATTAATCAGAACTTGGGCACCAGTCGCGCCCGATCGATATTCTCGAGCGCAAACTGATGCACGGTGTCATTCATTCGCAGGCATACCATTTCAACTCCAGCTTCTTCCTTCAAGCCCTCCAGCACACCGCTGAAGTTGCGCTGGTTGCCCAGCGGAACGCGCAGCTTGAGCTGTACGTCCTGCCCGGCAAAGCGCCGAAAGTCGGCGGCCTTTACCAGCGGGCGATCGAGTCCGGGAGAGGAGACTTCAAGGCGGTCATAGTCGACGTTCTCGACCATGAACACGCGGCTGAGCTGACTGCTGACAGAGGCACAGTCTTCGACGCTGATGCCGCTCTTTTCCGTTTGCGCACTTTCCGGCCTGTCGATGAAGACGCGCAGCAGCCGGGCTCGCGGACTGGTCTCGAATTCAACCAGTTCGTAGCCCATGCCAACAACAGTCGTCTCAATCAATTCAAGCAGTTGCATGCAAACTCACAAACGCATCGCACAAATAGAAAATGGGCCAAAAAGCCCATTCCTTCTCTCTCCCGAGAACACGGTGCCAACCAAAGCCGGAAGATTATAGCAGAGGCATCATTTCTCTGCCAAATCAATTCGATTGCCGCCGACCTCATCCTCGTCGTCAAAGTCATCGTCAACATCCGGATAGGGCCCGAACCCTGCCGGGGCTCTGGTCTTCTGCTCGGGCGGTAACAGCTTCAGCAACTCCTGAACTTCGCCGGGTTCAAGATCGCGACACTGCCCCCGCTTCAGGCGTGGCGACAGGTGTACCGGTCCATACCGCACGCGCATCAAGCGGCTGACCATCAGGCCGACAGCCTCGAACATGCGGCGCACTTCACGATTGCGGCCTTCCGAAAGGACAACGCGGTACCAGCGATTGGAACCTTCGCCACCGGCCTCCGCGATCAGGCTGAAGTGGGCCAGGCCGTCTTCCAGTTCGACTCCTTTGCGCAAACGCTCAAGCATCTCGGGCGTCGCTTCACCCAGTACGCGCACGGCGTATTCACGCTCGATTTCGTAGCGCGGATGCATCATGCGGTTGGCCAGGTTGCCGTCGTTGGTGAATAGCAGCAGCCCGCAGGAGTTGAAGTCCAGCCGGCCGATGGAAATCCAGCGCCCGCTCTTCAGCCGCGGCAGCTTGGCAAAGACGCTGGGGCGGCCTTCGGGATCGTCCTTGGAGACAATCTCGCCTTCGGGCTTGTGATAGACCAGCACGCGCGGGGCGCGCAAACCAAACTTGAGTTGCACCAGCTTGCCATTGGCGCGGATCTTGTCTTCCGGTCCGACGCGCTGGCCCACGTGCGCCGGCAGGCCGTTGACGCTGACGCGTCCGGCGACGATCCATTCCTCGATTTCGCGCCGCGAACCGTAGCCGGCATCGGCAAGCGCTTTGTGCAGCTTGGGCGGATCGATGAAGACCAACTCGCTGCGACGCTTTGCATGCGCCGGCAGCGACGAGCCGCCGCGAACCCGCGGAGCATCAGTCTGCGGCCGCGGAGGTCCTTGCGGCGGACGGAACGGACTAGCCTTGCGGGTCTGGCGTGGGGGGCCGTTCCGATTGGCTTTCGGCGAGGTCGAGTTGCCTGTCGGCGGATTCGGCTGGCCGCTGCGCTGATCCTGCGTGCTCGCCGTCCCACTCTTCGGCTTCCGGCTCCCTGACCGGGGAGGCTTCGGGGATTGCGGCTTGTCCAAGATCCATCACCCTTTCAATTTCAGTCAGCGGCGGCAGTTCCGTGAGACTGCGCAAGCCCAGGTCGTCAAGAAACCGTCTTGTCGTTGCATACAGTGCCGGCCTCCCGGGTGCATCGCGGTGCCCCACGGCATCGATCCAGTCACGCCCTTCAAGCGTCTTCAGAATGTTCGGCGATACGGCAACGCCGCGAACGTCTTCGATGTCACCGCGCGTCACCGGCTGGCGATAGGCGATGATTGCCAGCGTTTCCATCACCGCGCGCGAATACTTCGGCGGCTTGTCATTCTTCAGCCGGTCGATGTAGGACTGGTACTCCGGGCGGGTCTGGAAGCGCCATCCGGAGGCCAGTTGCACCAGTTCCACACCGCGATTCGCCCAATCACGGCGCAAGTCGTCAAGCAGTGTACGCCATGTATCGTCGTCGAATTCCTGGTCGAAGAGCTTTTTCAGCTCGGACAGGGGCAATGGCTCGCTGGCCACCAGCAGGGCGGTTTCCAGCACGCGCTTGTAATCGTCGGGTTTATACAGCGGCAGCATCGGGCAGCTTTACGTAAATGGGCGCCATGGCCTCGTTCTGGGTAATCTCGATCAGCGATTCGCGCGCCAGTTCGAGCAGGGCAAGAAAACTCACTACCAGGCCCTGGGCGCCCAGGGTCAGGTCGAACAACTGGTCAAACACCACATAACCTCCGCCCTGCAGGCGTCGCAGGATGATGCTCATGTGTTCGCGCACCGAAAGCTCCTCGCGGTGGATCTTGTGGTGCTGATGCACCCGCGCCTGCTTCATGAGCGACAGCCAGGCGACCTGAAGATCGTGCAAGCTTACCTCGGGCTGGCGCTCGGCGACCTTGTCGGCGATCCAGACGGTGATCCACTCGTAGTCGCGCCCCGCCTGCGGCATTTCATCCAGCTTTGCCGCGGAGGCCTTCATGCGTTCGTATTCGATCAGGCGGCGGACCAGTTCGGCGCGCGGGTCTTCCGGCTCGCCGTTCTCGGCCTTGGGCGGACGCGGCAGCAGCATGCGCGACTTGATCTCGATCAGCATCGCCGCCATCAGCAGGTATTCGGCCGCCAGTTCGAGGTTGCCCTTGCGCATTGCCTCGACGTAGATCAGGTACTGCGCCGTCAGAGGCGCCATGGGGATGTCGAGCACGCTGATGTTGGCGCGGCGGATCAGGTACAGCAGCAGGTCGAGCGGGCCTTCGAAGGAGTCGAGAATGATCTCCAGTGCATCCGGCGGGATGTAGAGGTCGCGCGGCATTTCTGCCAGCAGCTCGCCATACACCCTGGGCAAATGCGCCACAGCGACGGCTGCCTCAAAACTCGGCGCTGGCGACACGGCGTTGTCGATCACGAGTAGTCCAGCCCGATCGCTTCGCGCACGTCGCGCATGGTTTCCTGCGCCAGCTTGCGCGCTTTTTCGCAGCCGTCGGCAATGATGTTCTTCACCAGTTGCGGATCTTCCTCGTACATCTTGGCCCGCTCGCGCATCGGCTCCTGTTCCCGCAGCACGCCTTCGATCACCGGCTGCTTGCATTCGATGCAGCCGAT
>CAYNGV010000065.1:0-11763 GCA_964397005.1 uncultured Sulfuritalea sp.
CGGCAGCGGCGGCGCCTATGCGCAATCGGCGGCGCGCGCGCTGCTGGAGAACACCACGCTGTCCCCGGCAGAAATCGTCAAGAAATCGCTGGAAATCGCCGGCGACCTTTGCATCTACACCAACCAGAACCACCTGATCGAAATCCTCGACTAGGCGCGCCGCGCGTGCCGGGATGGTGAAAGGCCCTGAATGTCTTCAATGACTCCCGCGGAAATCGTTTCCGAGCTCGACAAGAACATCGTCGGCCAGTCGCGCGCCAAGCGCGCCGTGGCGATCGCCCTGCGTAACCGCTGGCGCCGCATGCAGGTGGCCGATCCGCTGCGCACCGAGATCACGCCGAAGAACATCCTGATGATCGGCCCCACCGGCGTCGGCAAGACCGAGATCGCGCGGCGCCTGGCGCGGCTGGCCAACGCGCCCTTCATCAAGATCGAGGCGACCAAGTTCACCGAAGTGGGTTACGTCGGCCGCGACGTGGACACCATCATTCGCGACCTGGCCGAGACGGCGATCAAGAACGCCCGCGAGGAAGCCATGCGCATCGTGCGCGACCGTGCCATGGATGCTGCCGAGGATCGCGTGCTCGACGTGCTGCTGCCGCCGGCGCGAAATCTCGGCGCTGGCGATACGGCGAGCGAGGACGGGTCGGGGTCGGGCGGCACACGCCAGAAGTTCCGCAAGAAGCTGCGCGAAGGCCAGCTCGACGACAAGGAAATCGAAATCGAAGTCGCCGCACCGCAAGCCAGCATGGAAATCTTCGCCCCACCCGGCATGGAAGACCTGACGCAGCAGATCCAGGGCATGTTCCAGAACATCGGCGGCGGCAAGAAGCGGCAGCGCAAGATGAAAATCGCCGACGCGCTGAAATCGCTGGCCGACGAAGAGGCGGCGCGCCTGATCAATGACGAAGAAGTGAAGGCGGAGGCGCTGAAGAATGTAGAGCAGAACGGCATCGTCTTCCTCGACGAAATAGACAAGATCGCCTCGCGCAATGAAGCCCATGGCGCCGAGGTTTCGCGCCAGGGTGTGCAAAGGGACCTCTTGCCGCTGGTCGAGGGCACCACGGTGTCGACCAAGTACGGCATGATCAAGACCGACCACATCCTGTTCATCGCCAGCGGTGCCTTCCATGTGGCGAAGCCCTCCGACCTGATTCCGGAATTGCAGGGCCGCTTCCCGATTCGCGTCGAGCTCGATTCGCTGTCGGTGGACGACTTCGAACGCATCCTGACGCAGACCGATGCCTGCCTGACGCGCCAGTACCAGGCCTTGCTGGCGACCGAAAACGTGACGCTGGAGTTCGCCGCCGACGGCATCAAGCGGCTGGCCGAGATCGCCTTCCAGGTCAACGAAAAGACCGAGAACATCGGCGCCCGCAGGCTCTACACGGTGATGGAAAAGCTGCTCGAGGAAATCTCCTTCGACGCCGGGAAACGAGGCGGCGAGAAGCTGGCCATCGATGGCGGCTACGTCGACGCCAAGCTGGGTGAACTGGCGAAGAATGAAGACCTCTCGCGCTACGTGTTGTGATTGAGAGAATCGCCGGGGTCGTCTTCCCGATCTACGCCATCATCGCCGTCGGTTACGGCTACGGCCGCTGGAAGAAGCCGGACATGGCCTTCGCCAACCAGCTCAACATGGACATCTTCGTGCCGGCGCTGGTGTTCGCGGCGCTGGCCTCGAAGTCCTTCGACATCGCGCAGAACATTCCGCTGCTGATCGGCGCCACCGCCGTGGTGCTCGGCACCGGGCTGCTGGCCTGGCCGGTGGCGCGCCTCTTGGGCGTGGCCGGCAACACCTTCGTGCCGCCGATGATGTTCAAGAATTCCGGCAACATGGGTCTGCCGCTGCTGGTGCTGGCTTTCGGCGAATCCGCGCTGCCGGCCGCCGTGGTGCTGTTCTTCGCCGAGAACTTCCTGCATTACTCGCTGGGCACCTGGCTGCTCGACCACCGCGCCCGGCTGACCAACCTGTGGCGCGTGCCGGTGATCGCCGCCACGCTGGCGGGCCTGGCGGTGAGCGTGCTGCATTTTCCCTTATGGCAGCCGCTTTGGCTGGGCGTCAAGATGTTGGGCGACGTGGCGATTCCGCTGCTGCTGTTTTCGCTTGGTGTGCGGCTCACCGACAGCCGCCATGCCGACTGGAAGATCAGCATTGTCGGCGCGCTGGTGTCGCCCGCCGCCGGGGTGCTGATGGCGCTGCTGGCCAATCTGGCGCTGGGCTTGAGCGGGCGCGACGCCGCCATGTTGATCCTGTTCGGCGCACTGCCGCCGGCCGTGCTCAACTACATCTTCGCCGAGCGCTACCGCCAGGAGCCCGAGCGCGTCGCCTCGATCGTGCTGGTCGGCAATGTCGCCTCGCTGGCGATCATTCCGCTGACCCTGGCCTGGGTGCTGCGCTAGAAAAACTCGGCGCTGGCGACACGCCGACGAGCAGAAGCAGGTCGACCCAAATCTTCAGTTGGCCTGGCTTCCCGCGACGAAGTGGCCCTTGCCGTCGGGCGAGTAGCCAAGACTGCCCACCGCCATGCTCCCCTCGAAAACCAATAGGGGACATTACGACTTTGGCTTAACAGTTGGGAAAAAGCCGTTGACAATGACGAATTTAATGCATACATTACCGAACACACAAAAACATGGAGGAGGCGTCGTGAGTTCGACGACCGGCAGTGCCCCGCGAATATCCCTGTCGTCGCTGCGTTTCGCCGGCAGCGGCCTGAAGCGTCCGGAGTGCGTTCTCGCCACGGCGCGCGGCACCCTGTACACGGCGGACTGGCGTGGCGGCGTGGCGGCCACCCTGCCCGACGGCAGCCAAAAGCTGTTTGCCGCCAGCCTGCCCGGCGGGCGCCCGTTGAAGCCCAATGGCGTCGCCTTGCGCGCCGACGGCAGCTTTCTCCTCGCCGATCTGGGCGATACGCAGGGCGGCCTCTTCCATCTGCAACGCAACGGTACCGTCACGCCGTTCGTCGAGGAAATCGATGGCGTCGCCATTCCGCCTTCCAATTACGTTGTCGAGGACGGCAAGCGTACCTGGCTTACCGTGAGCACCCGACACCAGCCGCGCGCGCTGGCCTATCGCGGCGATATCGCGGACGGTTTCGTGGCCGTGATCGACGGACGCGGCGCACGCATAGTTGCCGACGGCCTGTGCTACACCAACGAGGCGGTGCCCAGTCCGGATGGGCAGTGGCTGTACGTCAATGAAACCTTCGGACGGCGCCTGACGCGCTTTCGCATCGCCGCCGACGGCTCGCTCTCGGGACGGGAAGTTGTCACCACCTTCGGTCATGGCACCTATCCCGACGGCCTCACCTTCGACGCGGAAGGCGGCATCTGGATCACTTCCATCGTCTCCAATCGGGTGATCCGCGTGCTACCGGACGGCAGTCAGGAACTGATGCTGGAAGACTGCGACCTGGTCCATGTCGATTGGGTGGAAAAGGCCTTTCTCGCCGGCGAAATGGGGCGTCCCCACCTCGACAAGGCCAGCGGGCGGATCCTGAAGAACATTTCGAGCCTGGCCTTCGGCGGCCCCGGCTTGCGCACGGCCTACCTGGGCTGCCTGCTCGACGACCGTCTGCCGTATTTCGACGCGCCCGTTGCCGGCCACCCGCCCCACCACTGGAATTTCTGACGCGGCACTCCCACGAATCGCCGGCACAGATCGAAAAGGAACCGCAAGACCATGAGCAAGCATCAATTCAAGATTGCCGTGCTGCCCGGCGACGGCATCGGTGCCGAGATCATGAGCGCCTGCATCGAAGTGCTGCACCGGCTCCTGGCTGACCAGCCGCGATTCAGTCTCGCCTACCTGCCCGGCCCCGGCGGCGCGCAGCACTATGCCGACACCGGCGTTGCGCTGCCCGACGCCACGATGCGCACCTGCGAGGAGGCCGATGCGATCCTGTTCGGCTCCATGGGCCTGCCCCACATCCGCTACCCGGATGGCACGGAAGTCAATCCGCAGCTGGGCCTGCGCAAGGATTTCGATCTGTATGCCGGCGTCCGTCCGATCCGCGCGATTCCCGGCGTGCCCTCGGTGCTGAGCGATCCGCGTGCGGCGCAGATCGACTTCGTACTGATCCGCGAGCAGTCCGAAGGCCTGTTCTACGGCCGGCTCTACCCCGAGCACCAGCCTGCCGCCAACGACCAGGAAGCCTTCGATCTGGGCCGCATCACGCGCAAGGGTTCCGAGCGGCTGTTCGATTTCGCCTTCCGCATGGCGCGGCAGCGTCGCGCCGCCAACCCGGCCAAGGGTCATGTCACCTGCGTGGACAAGGCCAATGTGCTGAACAGCATGGCCTTCTTCCACAAGATTTACTGGGAGCGCGCCAAGCTGAACCCGGACATCGTCGCCGACCACTGCTATGTCGATGCGATGGCCTTGAACCTGGTCAAGCGTCCCTGGGATTACGACGTGGTGCCGACTGAAAACCAGTTCGGCGACATCCTGTCGGACCTCGCCGCGGGCCTGATCGGCGGCTTGGGCATGTCGCCTTCGGGCGACATCGGCGACAAGTACGGGCTGTTCCAGCCCAGCCACGGCACGGCGCCGGACATCGCCGGCCAGGGCAAGGCCAATCCGACGGCGATGATCCTCTCGGCGGCGATGATGCTCGACTGGCTCGGTGAAAAGCACGGCATGCCCGAGGCGAAGGCGGAAGCGGCAAGGCTTTCGCGCGCCGTCGATGCGGCCTTCGCTCCCGGCCGCTTGCTGTCCTGCGAACTCGGTGGCAGGGATGGCACGCGTGCCATTTCCGATGCCATCATCAAGGCGCTAACCGAAGAGTCGGCACTGGTGTGACGGCGATGAACCGCAAACTCAAGGTGGCGGCCGTCGGCGCCGGATACTTCAGCCAGTTCCAGTACCAGGGCTGGCGCAACATGGACACGGTCGAGACCGTGGCGCTGACCAACCGGAGTGTCGCCAAGGGCGAAGCGCTGGCGGCGCAATACGGCGTGCCGAAGGTCTATGCGCATGTCGAGGAGATGCTTGACGCCGAGCAGCCCGACCTGCTCGACATCATCACAACGCCGGCGACCTACCGCGAATACATCGAACTGGCGGCCGCGCGGGGCATTACCGTGATCTGCCAGAAGCCTTTCGGCCGCAGCTTCGGCGAAGCCGTCGAACTGACGGAAATCGCCGAAAAGGCCGGCATCAAGCTCGTGGTGCATGAGAACTTCCGCTGGCAGCCCTGGTATCGCGAGGCGAAGCGCCTGATCGATCGTGGGCAACTGGGAACGCTGCACAGCGCGGCATTCCGCCTGCGTCCCGGCGACGGCCAGGGTCCGCAGGCCTACCTCGACCGCCAGCCCTACTTCCAGCAGATGCCCCGCCTGCTGGTGTATGAAACCGCCATTCACTGGATCGACACCTTCCGTTTCCTGATGGGCGAAGTCAGCGCGGTCTATGCGCGGCTGCGCAAGGTCAATCCGGTCATCGCCGGCGAAGATGCCGGCTACATCATCTTCGAATACGACTCGGGCGCAACCGGGCTGTTCGACGGCAATCGCCTCAACGACCATGTCGCCGGCAACCCGCGGCGGACCATGGGCGAAATGTGGCTGGAAGGCAGCGGCGGCGTGCTGCGGCTCGACGGCGAGGCGCGTTTGTGGTGGAAGCCGCATCACGGCGACGAGGTCGAACATGCGTATGACAAAGGCCAGACCGACAGTTTCGGCGGCGGCGCCTGCGAGTGGATGCAGCGCCACGTCATCGCGCACCTGCTGCATGGCGCGCCGCTGGAAAACACGGCGCGCGAGTATCTGGTCAATCTCAAGGTTCAGGAAGCGGTATATCGCTCCCACAAGGAAGGCAGACGGATCGAACTGGCCGGCTTCGATCCCGAGGAACGCCCCGTGCTGCAAACTTTCGACGGCCCTAACTGACGCAGTTTTGTCACCACCCAGGAGGAACACAAAATGAAACGCAGAACTTTCATCGCCCGCAGCCTGATCACCGCCAGCATCGCGGCGGCCTTTGCCTTGCCGCTGTCTGCCGCCGCTGCCCCAACGGCGCTCAAGTTCAGCCACACCGACCAGCCCGGGGGCGCGCGCCACATGGCGGCGGAAATGTTCGGCAAGAAGGTCGCCGAATACACCCAGGGCCGTTACGAAGTGAAGGTTTTCCCCGCCGGCCAGCTGGCCAACGATCCGAAAGCCATCGAGCAGTTGCAGCTCGGCGGCATCGACTTCACCGTATCCAGCACCGGGTCCTACGCCACCCATGTGGCCACGCTGAACCTCACCATGCTGCCCTTCATCGTCGAGAACTACGACCAGGGCTGGAAGTTCTATGACGAGTCGAAATGGCTGCAGACCCAGTTCGCCAAGGCGCCGGAAAAGGGCTTCCGTTTCCTCGCCACCTGGGAAGCGGGCTTCCGCAACCTGACGACCAAGGATCCGGCACCCTCGCCGGACGCCGTCAAGGGCAAGAAGCTGCGTTCCTTCCCGAACGAGATGATGCGCTGGACACTGGAAGCGATGGGCTTCACCGTGCAGATCATGCCGCTGCCCGAGGTCTATCTGGCGATTCAGCAGGGCGCCGTGGCCGGTCAGGAAAATCCGATCGATACGATCTTCTCCAACAAGTTCTACGAAGTCGCGCCGAATGTCACGCTGACCAACCATGTGTATAGCCCGATCCCGCTGGCCATTTCCGAAAAGACCTGGCAGAAGCTGTCGCCGGCCGATCAGGCTGCAGTAACCAGGGCGGCGAAGGAAGCAGGCGAATGGAGCCGCAAGGAAATTCGCGGCAACGACGAGCGCCAGCTGAAGGAAATGACCGCCAAGGGAGCCAAGGTCGCCCGTCCGGACATCGGACCGTGGCGCAATGCTGCCGGCGCCGCCTATGCCAAGGCCAAGGAGAAGTACGGTGCCGACGTCGACGCCATCCTGGTTGACGCGGAAGCAGTGCGCAAGGCCGTCAAGTGATATCCCCGGGCCTGCATCAGCATGCGCATGCCGATGACCTGATCCAGGCCCGGCCGGCAAAGCGGGGGCTGCTGCCCCCCGCGCCGCCGGGGCCGGCGCCCTTGCGCCTGCTGGGTGACGCCGTGGACTGGTCCATCGTCGCCATCGGCGCGCTGATGATCGTGCTGGTGTTCATCAACGTGGTGATGCATGCCTTCGGCAAGGACATGGCGGCGACCACGGAAATGTGCGAACTGCTGATGGTGTGGGTGACGTTCCTCGGCGGCGCGGCGGCTGCCCGGCGCGGTGTGCACATGGCCATCACCGAACTGATCGACAAGCTGGGCACGGGTGCGCGCCGACTGATGGATCTGGGGATCTCGGCCGTATCGGCCGCGGTGCTGGCGTCGCTGGTGTGGTACGGCTGGGGCATTACCGTTGCCGGCTGGACCAACCGGCTGACGGTGCTCGACATCCCGATGTCCTTCCAGTACCTGGCGCTGCCGGTGGCGTCCTTCATCACCCTGCTTTTCGTGCTTTGGGATGCTCTGCAGATCCTGCGTGGCCGTTCGCACGCGGAACGTTACGGCAGCAACTGAAGGGAAAGACATGTTTGCGCTAGCCTTGTTCGCCGTGTTTTTCGCCATCGCCCTAGCCGGCCTGCCGCTGATGTATGCCCTGCTGGCGACCACCGTCGGCTTCATCGTGGCCGGCGGTCTCGGCCATCCGCTGACATCGGTGTATCTGTCCTACATCGGCGGTGTCGAACCGTTCATATTGATCGCCGTACCGCTGTTCATCTTCGCCGGCGAACTGCTTTCCGAGGGCGGCGTCGGCCGTCGCATCGTGGCGTTTGCGCACGCGCTGCTGGGCTGGTTGCCCGGCGGGCTGGGCGTGGTCACCGTGGCCTCCTGCCTGATGTTCGGCGGCGTCTCCGGCTCGGCGATCGCCGATACGGCGGCGATCGGTTCGATGGTGATTCCAGCCATGGTCAAGCAGGGTTACTCGCGCGGTTTCGCGGCGGCACTGCTGTCGGTGGCCGGCACGCTGGCGCTCTTGATGCCGCTGTCGATCCCCTTCCTGGTTTATGCCTTCATCTCCGGCGTGTCGATGCGCCAACTGTCCATGGCCGGGATCGTGCCGGCGATAGTCATGGCCATTGCCCTGATCGTGGTTTGCATCTGGTACGGACGCAAGAGCGGCTGCGACAACGGCCAGGAACGTTCGACCCTGCCGCAGATCTGGTTTGCCACCAAGGATGCCGGTCCCGCGCTGCTGATGCCGATCATCATCGTCGGCGGCATCTGGTCTGGGCTGTTTACACCGACCGAGGCCGCATCGATTGCCGTGATCTATGGCCTGTGCATTTCGATCTTTCTCTACAAGGACATCGGCTGGCACGATCTGCCGCGGCTCATCCTCAAGGCGTTTTCGACCAGCGCCACGGTGATGCTGGTGATCGGCGCCACCGGAGCCCTGGCCTGGCTGATCACGGTCGAGCAGGTGGCGGCACAACTCGCCGAATGGGTGCGGCTGGTGGCCACCGAAAAGTGGATGTTCCTCGCCATGGTGAACGTGGCACTGCTGTTGCTGGGCATCTTCATCGAGCCGCTGCCGGCCATGCTGCTCACCGTGCCGCTGCTGTTGCCGATGGCCAACGCGCTGCAGATCGACCTGATCCACCTCGGCGTGGTGATCACCGCCAATCTGGCCCTGGCCCTTTACACGCCGCCGGTCGGCGGCACCCTGTTCGTTGCCGCCAAGCTGGCCGATGCCAGCATCGGCGACATCACCAAGGCACTGGTGCCGCTGTTCGCCGCGTCCCTCGTGGTGCTGGGCATCATCACCTATGTGCCGTCGATGACCTCGGTGGTCTACAAGCTGCTCTTCTAGGGCCGGGAGATGAACAATCGCATCCTGCTCGGCGCCATCGCCGATGACTTCACCGGCGCCACCGACCTCGCCAACACACTGGTACGTGGCGGCATGCGTACGGTGCAGACCATCGGTGTGCCGGCGGCGGACACCGAATTGCCCGAGTGTGATGCGGTGGTGGTGGCGCTCAAGTCGCGCACCATTCCTGCCGCCGAGGCGGTGAAGCAGTCGCTGGCAGCGCTGGAATGGCTGAAGGCGCACGGGGCGCGGCAGTTCTTCTTCAAGGTGTGTTCGACCTTCGATTCCACCGACGCCGGAAACATCGGGCAGGTGGCCGATGCCCTGTTGAAGGCGCTGGATGAAAAGCTGTCGGTGGTCTGTCCGGCCTATCCGGCCAACCGGCGCACGGTGTTTCAGGGCCACCTGTTCGTCGGCGAAGCCCTGCTTTCGGATTCGCCGATGCGCAATCATCCGCTGACGCCGATGACCGATGCCAATCTGGTGCGTGTGCTAGGCCGTCAAAGCAGGCATCCGGTCGGCCTGGTGCCCTGGGAAAAAGTCGGCGCTGGCGACACGGCGATTGATGAAGCCCTGGCGGCGCTGGTGGCGCAGGGCGTGCGCCATGCCGTGGTCGATGCCGTGCGTGACGAAGACTTGTTCGCACTGGGCGCGGCCTGCCGGCAGCAGCGCCTGTTGGTTGGCGGTGCCGGGCTGGCGCTGGGCCTGCCGCAGAATTTCCGTCAGGCCAACCTGCTGCCCGAGCAATCCGGGGCAGACACGCTGGGCCGGGTCGGTGGCGCCGCCGCCGTGCTCGCCGGAAGCTGTTCGGAAGCGACGCGGACACAGGTGGCCGAGATGGCCGGCCGTCACTTGACCGTGGTGATCGATCCGCTGGCGGCGGACGATCCCGTGGACCTGGCTGAAGCCGCATTGGGCAAGGTGGCCACCGCGCTGTATCGCGGCGAAACCGTGCTGTTCTATTCCAGCGCCGATCCGCAGGCGATCGCATCGATCCAGCAGCGACTCGGAGTGGAGCACGCCGCGACACTGGTCGAGCAGACCTTTGCCCATCTGGCCAAAGCCCTGGTGGCGCATGACGTGCGACGCCTGGTGGTGGCGGGCGGCGAGACCTCGGGTGCGGTGGTGCGCGCCCTCGGCGTGAAGGCGCTGGCGATCGGCCCGCAGATCGATCCCGGCGTGCCCTGGACGCGCGTGCTGGGGCCGAAGCCCTTGTTGCTGGCGTTGAAATCAGGCAATTTCGGTCGTGCCGACTTTTTCACACGTGCCTTGGAGATGGTGCAATGACTGCTGAGACGACTGCACGCGACGCCCTCTGCCGCACTGCGCACTCGCTGTTTGAGCGCGGCCTGACCCACGGTTCGACCGGCAACCTGAGCATTCGTCTCGATGATGGCTGGCTGATGAGCCCGACCGGCGCCTCGCTCGGCGAACTCGACCCGGCGCGGCTCTCAAGGCTCGACGCCGACGGTCGCCACGTCTCGGGTGACAAGCCGACCAAGGAATCCTTCCTGCATCTGGCGATGTACCGGCAGCGGCCCGGCAGCAGCGCGGTGGTCCATTTGCATTCGACGCACTCGGTCGCCGTGTCGGTGCTGGCCGAGCTCGATCCCGCGGATTTGTTGCCGCCGCTGACCGCCTACTACATCATGCGCATCGGTACGCTGCCGCTGGTGCCCTACTATCCGCCGGGTGATCTCGGCCTGGCCGATGCCGTGGGCGCACTGGCCGGCAAGCACCACGCGATGCTGCTGGCCAACCACGGCCCGGTGGTGGCCGGCAGTTCGCTTGCGGCCGCCACCGACGCCATCGAGGAACTCGAAGCGACGTCGCGGCTATACCTGCTCCTGCGCGGTCAGCAACTGCGGCTGCTTACCGCCGAACACGTGGCTGAACTGCGCCAACGCTACCCCACCTGAGGTTTCCGCCATGTACGTGATTACTGTCGATTTCACGATCCATCCCGAGCATCTGGCCGGCTTCATGCCGTTGATGCTGGAGAATGCGCGCATCTCGCGCGAGACCGAGCCGGGCTGCCGCCGCTTCGATGTCTGTCGCGATCCGGCGCAACCGGAACATGTCTTCCTCTACGAACTTTACGATGACCGCGCCGCATTCGATGCGCATCTGGCCGCCGCGCATTTCAAGGCCTTCGATGGCGCCGTCAAGGCGATGGTGGCAAGCAAGACAGTCAACGCCTACGAACTGGCAAGTGTCTGAGACGCGCCAAACGTTACAATTCCGGCTACCCGTTTCCATGCCCAACGCAATGAAAGCTTCCGTTTCACGCACCAGCACTCCGCCGCGCAAACCCGTCAAGGCAACGATCGCCAAGAAGCCGGCCGTCGCAATCCGGCCCGGACGCCGGCGCGTGAAGGAGCCCTTTGCCGACAAGGCCTACCGCGAGCTGCGGGCGCGCATCCTCGACAACAGCATGCCCTCGGGCGAGCAGTACACCGAGGAGGAGCTTGCCGCCATGCTCAAGATGAGCCGCACGCCGACGCGCGAAGCCATGCTGCGGCTGGCCGGCGAGGGTCTGGTGGAAGTACGTCCCCGCCATGGCATGCGGGTCAAGCCGGTGTCGCAGGTCGACATGCGCGAGATCTACGAGGTTCTGACCGCGCTTGAATCCACGGCCGCGGCCCTGGCGGCGGCGCGCGTCGATCAGGGCGAGTCGGTGAAGCTTTTGCGCGCCGCGATTCGGGACATGGATGCGGCGCTCGAACGCGATGATCTTGCCGCCTGGGCCGCCGCCGATGAACGATTCCACACCCTGCTGGTGGAAGCCGCCGGCAACTCGCGGCTGACCGAACTGGTGCAAACCTACGTCGGCCAATCGCACCGCGTGCGCATGCTGACCCTGCGCCTGCGCCCCAAGCCCAGCATGTCCAACCGCGATCACGAGGCGGTGGTCGACGCCGTCGAAGCCCACGACGCGAAACGGGCGCGCGAGAT
>CAYNGV010000066.1:0-11753 GCA_964397005.1 uncultured Sulfuritalea sp.
AGGCCGAAGCGCATGCGGTTTTCCAGGCTGCCGCCCCAGCGGTCGTCGCGATGGTTGGTCTGCGGCGCGAGGAATTCGTTGATCAGGTAGCCTTCGGAACCCATGATCTCGACGCCGTCATAATTGGCGAACTGGCACATCGCCGCGCACTGCGCGTAGTCGGCGATGGTTTGCTGGATTTCTTCTTCGGTGAGCGCGTGCGGCGTCGACGGATTGATCGGCGCCTTGAGCGCGGAGGGCGCCACCGGGCGCTTGGTGTAGGCATAGCGTCCGGTGTGCAGGATCTGCACGCAGATCTTGCCGCCGTGGGCATGCACCGCCTCGGTGATGACGCGGTGCTTGGCGGCTTCGACCTCGTTGTCGAGGATGGAGGCGCCCTGCATGACGATGCTGTCCTGATTCGGCGCAAAGCCGCCGGTGACGATGAGGCCGACGCCGCCCCTGGCACGCGCCGCATAGAAGGCCGCCATGCGGTCGTGGCTGTTGCCGATGTCTTCCAGGCCGGTGTGCATCGAGCCCATCAGGACGCGGTTCTTCAGCGTGGTGAAGCCGAGGTCCAGCGGGGCCAGCAGGTGCGGGTAGGGGGTGCTCATTTGGTCTTCCTCCGTTTGACTTGTTTGATGTTGCGCAGCAGGTCGAGTGCTTCTTCGCACCATTCGAGCCAGCCCTGCTCGAAGCGCAGGCCGCTTTTCAGGACCATGTATTGCAAGGCGCGCTGGGGGTCCAGTTCGCCGGAAAAATCGCGCGTCTCGATCACGCGGTAGGCGGTCAGCCGGTTGGCGTGGGTCGCGCGATGGTGTTCGAGTTCGGCGGTCAGTTCGCGCGGATCGCCGAAGGCCGCGCCGCGCAGCTTGACCATCAGCGCGTCGCGGGTGCCTTCCGGTTCGACAGGCTCCGCGATCCAGCGTGCAAGTTCGGCGCGGCCATTGGCGGTGACGGTAAATATCTTGCGGTCGGGTGCGGTCTCGCCGGCTTGCACCTCGGCGCTAATCCAGCCCTCGGCCTCCATGCGCGACAGCACGCGGTAGATCTGCTGGTGCGTGGCATGCCAGAAATAGCCGATGGAGCGGTCAAAGCGCCGCGCCAGTTCGTAACCGGAACTGGGCTTTTCGAGCAGGGAAACCAGCAGGGCATGGTCGAGGGCCATGCGGCGAAGAATACTATGCAACAAGTTGCAATGCAACCTGTTGCATAGGAGCGGGGAGGGTCAGCAACGGGATCCGGGCGTCATATCCCGCCGGGGATACCGTCCTTGCCCAAAGGGGCTCGGACATAAAGCAAAACGCCGGCCCCAATTCGGGGCCGGCGTTTCGTGTGAGACAAAACGATTTATTTGGCGGCTTTGGCGTCCGCTTCACACTTCTTCATGAAGGTGGCCTTGGCGGCACCGGCGAGCGGTTTGCCTTCCTTGCTGACGGCCTTTTCCGCACAACCGGACGGCTTCGCCGCTTCGGCCGGCTTGCCGGCACCCTGACACTTCTTCATCGAGGCGGCCTTGGCGGCGCCGTGGAGCGGCTTGCCATCCTTGCTTACGGCCTTGGCTTCGCAGTCGTTGGCGGCAGCAGCGGGTTTGGCCGCTTCGGCCGCTTTCGCCGGAGCAGCATCCGGTTTGGCAACTGCGGCCGGGGCGGGCGCCGCTTTCGCCGGAGCGGCAGCAGCCGGTGCGGCCGGCGCAGCAACGGCCTTCTCCGGCGCTGCAAATGCTACGTTGGCAGCGAACAGGGCGGAAATCGCGACGGCAATCAGTTTGTTCATTCTGGGTCTCCTTGAGTAAATGGGCGGCGGGAATGGTCTTGTTCGCCGTACTTGCTTAACGCTGTTTAACCGGCTTGGTTGACCGGGTCCTGGCCGCTATCCGCCCTGAGCGCGGCTTCCTGGCGGTCGACGAACTCCTGCATGCTGTCGATTCCGCGCAGCTTCAGCACCGTGGCGCGCACCGCGGCCTCCAGCAGTACTGCAAGGTTGCGGCCGGCGGCAACGGGGATGGTGACGCGCCGGATCGGTACGCCGAGAATGGTTTCGTTCTGCGCATCCAGCGGCAGGCGCGCGGCATCCGGTACGCCGGGCGTCGGTTTCTGCAGGTGCACGATGAGCTTGAGGCGCATTTTGCGCCGGCAGGCGGTTTCGCCAAACACGGTGCGGATGTTGAGCAGTCCCAGCCCCCGCACTTCGAGGAAGTCCTTGAGTAGTTCCGGACAGCGCCCTTCGAGCGTGTCGGAGCCGATGCGCGAGACATCGACCACGTCGTCGGCAACCAGCCCGTGTCCGCGCGAAATCAGTTCCAGGCCGAGTTCGCTCTTGCCGACGCCGGAGTCGCCGGTGATCAGCACGCCCATGCCCAGCACGTCCATGAAGACGCCGTGCAGGGTTCCGGTTTCGGCCAGTTGCCGCGAGACGAAGGTGCGCAGGGTGTCGATCACGAATGCCGACGACAGCGGCGTTTTCAGCAGCGGAATGCCGGCGTCTTCGCAGCCCTTGCGGACTTCGTCGTTGATCGTGCAGCCGTCGGCGACGATTATGGCTGGTGGCTGCGCGTTGTAGATCTCCTGCATGTGATGCGCCACTTTTTCCGGTAAGTGCCTGGCCGACCAGGCGACTTCCGGCGCACCAATGACCTGCAGTCGCTCCGGATGCATCAGGTTGAGGTGGCCGATCAGGTCGGCGGGTGACACCACGTGTTCCGAGGTGCAAATCGCCCGCGTCATGGCGCCGCTGACCCACGAGAGCTGAAGCCGCTCGCGGTTGCGCTCAAACAGTTGGGAAACGACTAGCTGGCGGCCCAATTGGCAAAGAGGCCATGCAGTGCCGCGGCATCCGGCGCGCCGGCGAGTTGCTCGCGAAAGCTCTTGTCGGAGAACATCTGTGCGAGTTCGGAGAGCAGTTGCAGATGATGTTCGTTGGCAGCCTCCGGCACCAGCAGGACAAACACCAGGCCGACCGGTTTGCCGTCGGGCGCGTCAAACTGCACCGGCGACCCGAGGCGGACAAATGCGCCGACCGGAGTTTTGAGGCCCTTGATACGCCCATGGGGGATGGCAATGCCCTGGCCGAGACCGGTGGAACCCAGCTTCTCCCGGGCGAACAGCGCGTCATAGACGGTACTGCGGGCGACGCTCTGATGGTTCTCGAACAGAAGGCCCACCTGCTCGAACACGCGCTTCTTGCTGCTGGCGTCGAGATTGGCCACCACATTGTCCAGGGGCAGCAGGCGGGCGATCTGATTCATGGCGGAAGCAATCGGGAAATAGGCGGCAAATGAGTGGGGGTTGCGGCGGCGCGCAGTATAAACCCAACGCGCGGCCGCCGCACTGCGTCCGTGAGAGGGCCTATTCGGCGGCCTGACGCTTGTCGTGGTTGTGGTTGGAGACCTTTTCCTTGTGCTTGACCACCTGGCGATCGAGTTTGTCGGCGACCAGGTCGATGGCAGCGTAGAGATCGGCGTCAGTGGCGTCGGCGAAGATGTCCTTGCCTTTGACGTGCAGCGTGACTTCAGCCTTCTGTTGCAGTTTTTCAACCGACAGGATGACGTGCGAGCTGGTCACCTGATCGAAATGCCGCAGCACCCGATCGAGCTTTCCGGTGACGTATTCGCGAATGGCCGGGGTGACCTCAATGTGGTGGCCGGTGATGTTGAGATTCATGATGTCTCCTTGTCAGAAGTGATTTCTCAGAGAGCTTTCCTGAGGTTGACCGGCGGTATGCCGAGCAGCTCGCGGTACTTCGCTACGGTGCGACGTGCCACGACGATGCCCTGCTCGCCGAGGATTTCCGCAAGACGGGCGTCCGAGAGCGGCTTTTTGCCGTCCTCGGCGCCGACCAATTGCTTGATCAGCGCCCGAATTGCGGTTGAGGAAGCCGCGCCGCCGGTATCGGTGGCGACGTGGCTGCCAAAAAAGTATTTGAGTTCATAGACGCCGCGCGGACTCGCCAGATATTTCTGCGTCGTCACGCGCGAAATGGTCGATTCGTGAAGCTTGACCGTTTCCGCGATCTCGCGCAGGGTCAGGGGCCGCATTGCCACTTCGCCGTGGTCGAAGAACGCCCGCTGGCGGTCGACGATGGCCTGCGATACGCGCAGGATGGTGTCGAAGCGCTGCTGCACGTTCTTGATCAGCCACTTGGCTTCCTGCAATTGGCTGGCCAGCCCGGCTGAGGAGCCGTTGCCGCCGCGGTGCCGGTGCAGGATATCGGCGTAGAGCCGGTTGATGCGCAGGCGCGGCATGGCTTCCCGGTTGAGACTGACGACCCACTGACCGTGCAGTTTCTTCACCGTGACGTCGGGCACCACGTAGCGCGTGTCGATGGGTGCGTATTGCGCGCCGGGCCGGGGATTCAGCGAACGGATCAGGGTTTGCGCCTGGCGCAACTGAGCGTCGTCGCAGCCCAGCGATTTCTTGATGCGCGGAAAGTCCCGCGCCGCCAGATGGTCGAGGTGATCGGCAACGATCGCGAGCGCGAGTGTGCGGGCGTCGGAGGGCGGCAGGCACAGAAGCTGCAGCGCGAGACACTCCTGCGCGCTGCGCGCGCCGATGCCGGGCGGATCGAGATTCTGCAAATGGCGCAGGGCGATGCCGAGCTCTTCCAGCAGCGCCTCGCGCACTTCGTCGTCATCGTTGACCAGCAGGTCGATCAGCTCATCCAGCGGCTGCGTCAGATAGCCGTCGTCACTCAGGGCTTCGATCAGAAAGCCCACCAGCGCCCGCTCGCGATCGGGCAACTGGGTCATCGCCAGCTGCTCTCCAAGATGTTCGCGCAGCGAAATCGACGCCGCCTGGGATTCGCCGCTGTCGAGATCGTCGTCGTTGGGATCGCGCTGGCCGTGGCTGCCGGAAAAGTCCATGCCCCAGCCTTCGTCGTCGCCGCCCTGCGCTTCCCGGCGCTCGTCACTTTCCGGCGGGGTGGCGGTCTGTGGCGTTGCCACGGCATCCACCGTGGAACCCAGGTTGAAAACCAGCGGCTCCACCAAGTCGCCGGCTTCACCCGGCTCGTCGCGTTCCAGCAAGGGGTTTTCCTGCAGCGCCTGGTCGATCTCGGCGTTCAACTCCAGCGTCGACAACTGCAAAAGCCTGATCGACTGCTGCAACTGCGGCGTCAATGCCAGATGTTGCGAGAGCCTGAGCTGGAGTCCCTGCCGCATAGCTTCTTGTTCTTGTGGTTACATTCTGAAGTGCTCGCCGAGATACACCCGGCGCACACTTTCATTATCGACTATCTCGGCCGGTTGTCCAGCGGCAAGCACTTCGCCGGCGTTGATGATCGTGGCGCGATCGCAGATGCCCAGCGTTTCCCTCACGTTGTGATCGGTGATCAGCACGCCGATGCCGCTTTCCTTGAGGTAGCGGATGATTTTCTGGATGTCGATCACGGCAATCGGGTCGACGCCGGCAAAGGGTTCGTCGAGCAGGATGAAGCGCGGGCTGGTGGCTAGCGCCCGGGCGATTTCGACGCGACGGCGTTCGCCGCCGGAGAGCGAGGCCGCCAGGTTCTTGCGAATGTGGGTGATGTGCAGTTCCTGCAACAGGGTTTCCTCGCGCTCGTCCATCGCGGCGTCGTCGAGACCTTGCAGTTCGAGTACGGCGCGCACGTTTTCGGATACCGTGAGCTTCCTGAACACCGAGTTCTCCTGCGGCAGATAGGACAGGCCCAGCTTGGCGCGCTGGTGGATCGGCATGTGGGTCAGGCGCTGGTGCTCGCCTTCGTTTTCGATGCGAACCTCGCCGCCGTCGGCCGCCACCAGGCCGACGATCATGTAGAAGCAGGTGGTCTTGCCGGCGCCGTTGGGTCCCAGCAAACCCACCACCTCACCCGCGGCGACTTCGAAGGAGACGTCGGTCACTACCGTCCGCGACTTGTATTTCTTGCGCAGGTTGTGCGCCGAAAGGGTGGCGGTGGCGCTCATTCGTCGACGCCTCCCATGGGATCCTTGAGCAGTTTGCGGATGATATCTGTGGCAAAGCCGCGGCTTTGCAGAAAGCGCGCCTGACGCGCCCATTCCCTGGCGTCGCCCGGCGCGACCGAGAACTTTCCGATCCACACGGCACGCGCCCGTTCGAGTTCGTCGGGCAATGCGCCTTGCGCCAGTTGCATATCGATCAACTCGCCATTCACGCCCCGGGTTTTCAGGTTCTGACGCAGGCGCGAGGCGCCCAGCCGCCGGGCCTGGCTGCGCACGTAGGCTTCCGCGAAGCGCGCATCGGATTGCAGCTGAGATGTTTCCAGTTCGGCCAGCACGGTATCTATTTCGTCAGAAGTGCCGTGAGCGGCAAGTTTGCGTGCGAGTTCAAGTTTGGTGTGCTCACGCTGCGCCAGCAAACGAATCGCCCGCTGGCGCAGACTGCTCACGACGCGGCTACTCGGCAGAGGCGGCCGGTTTGCCCAGCGCGGCGACGCCGACGGCCTCGCGCACGCGATTCTCGATTTCAACGGCGATGTCGGCATGCTCGCGCAGGAATTCGCGCGCGTTGTCCTTGCCCTGGCCGATTTTCTCGCCCTTGTAGGCGTACCAGGCGCCGGATTTCTCGACGATCTTGTGCTCGACGCCGAGCTCGACGATCTCGCCCTGGCGCGAAATGCCTTCGCCGTAGAGGATGTCGAAATGCGCTTCGCGGAAGGGCGGCGCCACCTTGTTCTTGACTACTTTCACCTTGGTCTCGTTACCGATGACTTCGTCGCCTTTCTTGATGGCGCCGGTGCGGCGGATGTCCATGCGCACCGAGGCGTAGAACTTCAGCGCGTTGCCGCCGGTGGTGGTTTCGGGGTTGCCGAACATGACGCCGATCTTCATGCGGATCTGGTTGATGAAGATGACCAGCGTGTTGGTGCGCTTGATGTTGGCGGTGAGCTTGCGCAAGGCTTGCGACATCAGCCGCGCCTGCAGGCCGGGCAACTGGTCGCCCATTTCACCTTCGATTTCGGCGCGCGGCGTCAGCGCGGCGACCGAGTCGATCACGATGCAATCGACGCCGCCCGAGCGCACCAGCATGTCGGTGATTTCGAGGCCCTGCTCGCCTGTGTCGGGCTGCGAAATCAGCAGGTCGGGCACGTTCACGCCAAGCTTGGCGGCGTAGCCGGGGTCGAGCGCGTTTTCCGCATCGATGTAGGCGGCGGTACCGCCGGCTTTCTGGATCTCGGCGACGATATGCAGGCACAGCGTGGTCTTGCCCGAAGATTCCGGTCCATAGACCTCGACCACCCGGCCGCGCGGCAGCCCGCCTATGCCCAAGGCGATATCCAGCCCGAGCGATCCGGTGGAAACGGTTTGAATGTCGTCGATGGCCAAGCCTTCGCCCATCTTCATGATGGAGCCCTTGCCGAACTGCTTTTCGATCTGGGCCAGGGCGGCCTGCAGTGCCTTGCTCTTGTTGTCGTCCATTAAATGCGTTCCTCAGAAGTTGTTTCGATTATGGCATGGATGGCACAGTTTTTGCGCCAGCCAGTTTTTCATGCTGCATCGAGTCGGATCAGCAAGCCTTTGAGGGCATGAACCACCGCCTGGCGGCGGACTGCCTCGCGGTCACCGGCAAAAATCCGGGTCTCCGTATCGGCTGTCTGGCCGACTCGACACCAGGCAAAGCATACGGTGCCCACTGGCTTACCAGGTGAGCCACCCGTGGGCCCGGCGATTCCGGTAATCGCCAGCGAAATCAGTGCCTTGGAGTTTTTCAGTGCGCCTGCCGCCATCTCGGTTGCTGTTTCGGGGCTCACGGCGCCGAATTTCTCTAGAGTTTCGGGGCGTACGCCCAGCAAGTCGAGCTTCGCTTCGTTGCTGTAGGTGACGAAGCCCCGGTCGAACCATTCCGAACTGCCGGCTGTGTGAGTGATCACTTGTGCCGCCCAGCCACCGGTGCAGGATTCTGCCGTGACGAGTAAAAGTCGGCGTTGGTGACACGCCGACCCCACGGCTTCCGACAAGGCAACGAGGTCGGCGTCCATCAGAACGGCAGGAAGGCTTTGAAACCCGCGATCGTCAATACCGTATAGCCGGCGGCGATGACGTCGTCCATCATCACGCCAAAGCCGTTCTTCACCTGCGTGTCGAAGTACTTCGCCGGCTGCGGCTTTACGATGTCATAGAAGCGGAACCAGAGGAAAGCGGCCAACTGCCAGAGCAGTTCCGGCGGCGTCAGCATCAGCACGGCCCAGAAAGGCACGATCTCGTCCCAGACGATGGCGCCGTGATCGACCACGCCGAGGGCGCGCCCGGTGATCTGGCAGGCCGAGACGCCGACCGCAAAGGCCAGCAGAAGGAAGATCGCGAGGCCCAGATCAGTTTCCAGATACATGCGCAGCAGCGGAAACGTCAGCCAGGCGAAGGCGGTGCCGGCAGTGCCCGGCGCAAAACGGGACAGCCCGCTGCCCAAGCCGCAGGCGATGAAATGGGCGGGGTGGCTGAACAGGAACTTGACTGGAGGCGGGGGTTGCTTGGTCATTTTGCAAAGTGATCGAAGCCGCGATGCTTGGGCGTGATGACCGCGCCGCCATCGTCGCACAGGACGAGTTCGCCGGGCGTACCCGACGTGATTTGTCCGATGTGTGTCAGCGGCAGTTGCAGCGTGTCGGCCAGTGTGGCGAAGGCGTTGTCGCGCGATGCCGGCGCGGTGAATAACAGTTCGTAGTCATCGCCGCCGGAAAGCCAGCAGTCGCGCTCGATTCCCGCAGCGGGCAGGCCGGGGATTTGCAGCCGTGCGGCGCGTGCGGACTGATCGAGGATGTGCCCGAGGTCGGCCAGCAGACCGTCGGAAACATCGATCGCGGTGCTGGCAATTCCGCGCAGCGCGAGACCAAGGGCGACGCGCGGTTGCGGACGATGCAGCGCCGCAAGGCACTCGCCGAGCTGCGGTTCGACGAGGACCGTGCGCCCTTGAAGGTGTGCCAGTCCGAGCGCGGCGCGTCCCGGCTGGCCGGACACCCAGATCGAATCGCCCACTTGCGCGCCGCTGCGGCGCAGCGCTTGACCGGCGGGGGCTTCGCCCAGGATCGTGACGCAGAAGGCCCGCGGCCCGCGGGTGGTGTCGCCGCCTATCAGGTCGATGCCGAAAGCATCGGCGCAGGCGAAAAAGCCGCGGGAAAAATCATCGAGCCATGAAAAAGTCGGCGTTGGCGGGACGGCGATGGCGAGCGTTGCCCAGCGCGGTTTTGCGCCCATGGCGGCCAGGTCGGAAACATTCACCGCCAGTGTTTTCCAGCCCAGTGCCTCGGCATTGGTGTCGGCGAGAAAGTGCGTGCCTTCGACCAGCAGATCGGTCGAGATCACCAGTTCCTGGCCGGGTGTCGGGGCGATCAGTGCGCCGTCGTCGCCGACGCCGAGCTTCGTGTGGGAGGTGCCGCGCGTGAAGTAGCGCGCGATGAGTTCGAATTCCGAGGGCACGGAATCAGTGCTTCCGTATCTCCGCAGGCCGCAGCACCGCGGCCAGTTTGTCCAGCACGCCGTTCACGAATTTGTGGCCGTCGGTACCGCCAAAGGTCTTGGCCAGCTCAATGGCCTCGTTGATGATCACGCGGTAGGGCGTTTCGACGTGCAGCTTGAGTTCACAGGCGCCCAGCAGCAGGATGCAGCGCTCGATCGGCGAGACTTCGTCCCAGCTGCGGTCGATGTGCGGGGCCAGGTCGAGCTTCAGCGCCTCGGCGTGTTGCCGGGCTTCGGCCTGCAGCGTGGCGTAGAGCGCGCTGTCGACCTTGTCGAAACCGGCGACGCCTTCTGCCTGCACCTGGATCGCCGCCTCGTCCTGACCGCCGACCTGCCACTGGTAGAGGCCCTGGATGACGAACTCGCGAGCGCGGCGGCGCGGCGATTTTCCGCTGCTCACTACTTCACGGCTTTCAACAGATTCGCCATTTCGATGGCCGCCTGCGCTGCCTCGCTGCCCTTCTGCACCATGCGCACCAGCGCCTGGTCGTCGTTTTCGGTGGTCAGCACCGCGTTGGCGATCGGGATGCCGGTGTTCAGTTGCACGTCGGTGATGCCGCGCGCCGATTCGTTGGAGACGATTTCGAAATGATAGGTCTCGCCGCGGATCACCGCGCCGAGCGCCACCAGCGCATCGAAGCGACCGCTTTGCGCCATGGTTTGCAGCGCCAGCGGCAGTTCGAGGGCGCCGGGCACCGTGGTGAAGGTGACGTCGGCGTCGGCCACGCCGAGGCGCGCCAGTTCGGTCAGGCAACCCGAGCGCAGGCCTTCGCCGATGTTTTCATTGAAGCGGCTTTGCACCACGCCCACGCGCAAGCCATTGCCCGACAAATTCGGTTCGAGTTCGCGAATGGTCATGCCGTCTTCTCTCCCGTCGACGTGAAGTAGCCGGTGATTTCGAGTCCGAAGCCGGCCATGCTCGGCATCTTGCGCGGACTCGACATCAGGCGCATCTTGCCGACGCCGATTTCGCGCAATATCTGTGCGCCGATGCCGTAGATGCGCGGGTCCCAGGTGTAGGCCGGCCGCTCCGTCCGTTCATTCTTGAATGCCGCCAGCAGCGCATTGCCGGTTTCGGCGCGATGCAGCATCACCAGCACCCCGCTCCCTTGTTCGGCGATGTTGCGCAGGGCGAAGTCCACGCTGTAGGTGTGGCCGCGGCTGCCGTGATCGAGGAAATCCAGTACGCAGACGGCCTCATGCACGCGCACCAGGGTCTCGTCCGCGGCCTTGATTTCGCCGCAGGACATGGCCAGATGCACGTCTCCGCTCGAACGGTCGGCAAAGGCGCGCAAGCGGAAATTCCCTTGCGCGCATTCGACGTTTTTGTCGGCGACGCACTCGATCAGCTTTTCGGTTTCCGAGCGGTGCTGGATCAGGTCGCGGATGGTGCCGATCTTGAGGCCGTGTTCGCGGGCGAATTCGAGCAGGTCGGGCAGGCGCGCCATGGTGCCGTCGTCCTTGAGGATTTCGCAGATCACCGCAGCGGGTTCGCAACCTGCCAGCTGGGCGAAGTCGCAGCCGGCTTCGGTATGGCCGGCGCGTACCAGCACGCCGCCGTTCTGCGCCATCAGCGGGAAGATGTGGCCGGGCTGGACGATGTCGGCGGGCGTGGCGTTCTTCGCCACGGCGGCCTGCACGGTGCGCGAGCGATCCTGCGCCGAAATGCCGGTGGTGACGCCTTCCGCGGCCTCGATCGACATGGTGAAGGCGGTGCCGTGCTGCGCCTTGTTGTCGCGCACCATCAGCGGCAGGTCGAGCTGGCGGCAGCGCGCTTCGGTCAGCGTCAGGCAGATCAGCCCGCGCCCGTGCTTGGCCATGAAGTTGATCGCCTCGGGCGTGACGTGTTCGGCGGCGAGCACGAGGTCACCTTCGTTTTCGCGGTCTTCTTCGTCGACCAGGATGACCATGCGGCCGGCACGCATGTCGGCGACGATATCGAGTACGGGGCTGATGCTCATGGCTGTTGTACCAAACCTGGAAAGGCGCGCATTTTACGCTGCCGTACCGGTCGTCAGCATGCGTTCGACGTATCGGGCGATAAGGTCAATCTCGAGATTGACCCTGGCACCGGGATGCAGGCGCTTCAGTGTCGTTACCTCGACGGTGTGAGGGATCAGGTTGATCGAGAAGCGGCGGCCGCCTTTGCCGCCCACGCGGTTGGTCGTCAGCGAGACGCCATCGACCACAATCGAGCCCTTGCGCGCGATGTATTTCGCCAGACCCTTCGGCGCCTTGATCACCAGTTCGTGCGATTCGCCGACCGGTTCGAATTTCTCCACTTCGCCGACTCCGTCGACATGGCCCGATACCAGATGGCCGCCGATGAAATCCGACAGGCGCATGG
>CAYNGV010000067.1:0-11488 GCA_964397005.1 uncultured Sulfuritalea sp.
CAGACCATCGGCGGCGAGAAGGTGAGATACGTCGTGCTCGACGATGCCACCGACCCGAGCACGGCCGTGAAAAACGCGCGCAAGTTCACCGGCGAAGACAAGGTTGATGCAATCATCGGTTCGACCACGACGCCACCTTCGATGGCGATCCTCGAAGTGGCGTTCGAAACCAAGACGCCGCAGATTGCCATGGCGCCCATGCCGCCCGCGGGAGACAAGTCGCCATGGGTATTTACCACGCCGCAGAGTTTCAACCAGATGGCGGCCGCGATAGCCCAGCACATGGCCGCCAACAACATCAAGACCATCGGCTTCATCGGTTACGCCGACCCTTACGGACAGCTCTGGTTGAAGGCCATGCAGGGCGCGGCTGACGCCAAGGGCATCAAGATCGTCCTGGCGGAAAGCTATCAGCGCAATGACACCAGCGTGACCGGACAGGCATTGAAGCTGGTTACGGCCAAGCCGGATGCGATCCTGATCGCCGGTTCCGGCACGCCCGCTGTGCTGCCGCAATCGACGCTGATCGAGCGTGGCTACAAGGGCAAGTTCTACCAGACGCACGGCATCGCCAACCGCGACTTCCTGCGCGTCGGCGGCAAGAATGTCGAAGGCACATTGTTCCCGGTCGGCCCGATGCTGCTCGTCGAGGGACTGCCTGACAGCCATCCGTCGAAGAAGCCGGGCCTGGAGTACGTCAAGCTGTATGAAGCGGCGCATGGGGCCAACAGTCGTTCCACCTTCGGCGGTCACGCTTGGGACGCCCAATTGCTGCTGGCCCGTGCGGTACCGGAAGCGCTGAAGAAGGCCAAGCCGGGCACCGTGGAATTCCGCACGGCGCTGCGCGATGCGTTGGAGAACGTGAAGAATATGCCCGGCGTGCATGGCGTGTTCAACATGTCGGCGAAGGACCATAACGGTTTCGACGAGCGCGCCGCCGTGATGGCGATCATCGAAAACGGCGACTGGAAGTTCCTCAAGTAAGCGCCGGAATCGCCGCCCATGCCGTAGTCATGCGCCATGGGCGGCCGCTCAGCGCGGCGTTGCTTTGCCGCTAATCCGACCAGACACGCAAGAGACACCCGATGAGTCCTGTAGCCAGAAAACCCGCCGAGCTGTTTGCCACTCCTTCCGTGATTGTCGAGAACCGTGCCGGCGGCAGCCGAGTGCTGCGTTCGGCCATTGTCTTGCCGCCGAGTTCGCTGCGTTGCAGCGGCGAATGGCTGGAACGCTGGGCGCGCGAAACGCCGGATACCGTTTTCCTTGCCGAACGCGGCGCGGATGGCGAGTGGGTCAAGGTCGGCTACGGCGCGGCGTTGTCCCGCGTCAAGGCCATCGCCAACGCGTTGCTCGGCCTCAAGCTGTCGGCGGAGCGCCCGGTCATGGTGCTGTCCGACAACGGCATCGAGCACGCCTTGCTGATGCTGGCCTGTCTGCACATCGGCGTTCCGCATTGTGCCGTGTCGCCGGGCAATTCGCTGATGTCGAAGGACTTCGCCAAGCTCAGGGCCAACGTCGATTTGCTGCGTCCGGGCGCGATCTTCGCCGACCCGGTCGAGCGCTTCATGCCGGCGATCGAGGCGTTGAAGAGCCTGCATGACGGCATCGTGATCGCAGGCGGCAACAGCAAGCCGCAAGACGGGACTTATTCCTTTGCCGCGATGGAGCAGGCCGGCATCGATCCGACGGGCGAGTACGCGGCCGTGCGGCGCGCCTTCGTCGCCGTAACGCCCGATACCATCGCCAAGTTCCTGTTCACCTCCGGGTCGATCGGCACACCCAAGGCCGTGATCACGACCCAGCGCATGATGTGCTCGAATCAGGAAGCCAATGCACTGATCTGGCCTTTCATGAAGAAGCAGAAACCGGTGATCGTCGACTGGTTGCCGTGGAGCCATGTTTTCGGCGGCAATTATTGTTTCAACAAGGTGCTGTGCTGGGGCGGCAGTTTCTACATCGACGGTGGCAAGCCGGCGCCGGGGCTGCTCGACAAGACGGTGAAGAACCTCACCGAAATCGCGCCGACCCAGTATTTCAGCGTACCGCGCGCTTACGATATGCTGGTGCCGCTGCTGCGCGACAACGCGGCCCTGCGCAAGAATTTCTTCTCGCGCCTGCAGATCATTTTCTACGCCGGCGCCGCGCTGCCGCAGCATCTGTGGGAAGAGCTCGATCGCCTGGCGCGCATGGAACTGGGCGAGCCCGTCACCATGCTGTCGTCCTGGGGCTCGACGGAGACCTCGCCGGCGGCGACCGATTGCCACTTCCAGGCGGTGCGTTCCGGCGTCATCGGCGTGCCGATTCCCGGCACCGAACTGAAACTGGTGCCGGTGGCCGACAAGCTGGAAGTCCGCGTCAAGGGACCGAACGTTTTTCCGGGGTACTGGAAGCAGCCCAAGTTGACGCGGGAAGCTTTCGACAACGAGGGCTTCTACATCATCGGCGACGCGGTGGAGTTCGTCGATCCGCAGCAGCCGGAACAGGGACTGCTCTTCGATGGCCGCGTGGCCGAGGATTTCAAGCTGACGACCGGCACCTGGGTGCATGTCGGCAGCCTGCGCGTGGCCGGCATCGACGCCTTGTCGCCGGTAGCGCAGGACATCGCGGTGACCGGCCATGATCGCGACGAGATCGGCTTCCTGGTGTTTCCCAACATGTCCGAATGCCGGCGCCTGGCGGGCCTCGCCATCGATGCGCCGGCCGACCAGGTGCTCGGGCATCCGATGGTCAAGGAGCGGGTGCGCGAGGGGCTGTTGCGCATGAGGCGCGAAGGCGGCGGTTCGAGCACCTATCCCTCGCGCGTGCTGTTGATGGCCGAGCCGCCGTCGACCGAGGCCGGCGAGATCACCGACAAGGGTTACATCAACCAGCGCGCGGTGCTCACGCGGCGCGCCGATCTGGTGGTGCACCTGTATTCCGACGTGCCGGACAGCGGCGTCATCACGCTGGGCGCGACTTGAAATCAACGAAGGACAATGAAGTGACGGAACAACTGGTAAAGACCGCCTTCGCGGATGGTATCCACACCATCACGCTGGCCCGTCCGGCCAAGCGCAATGCCATCAGCGACCGCCTGCTGGCGGCGCTGGAAAAAGCCTGGGATGCAGCACCGGATGACACCCGCGCGGTGATTCTGGCCGGCGAAGGTGAGCATTTCTGCGCCGGGCTTGACCTTTCCGAGCACCAGCACCGCGAGCCCTTTGGCGTCATGAAACATTCGCAGGGCTGGCATCGCGTATTCAACAAGATCCAGATGTCCGGCATGCCGGTCATTGCCGTTTTGCAGGGTGCGGTGATCGGCGGCGGTCTCGAACTGGCGACGTCGACGCATGTGCGCATCGCCGAACCTTCGGCGATATACCAACTGCCGGAAGGACGTCATGGCATTTTCGTCGGCGGCGGCGCATCGGTGCGTGTGGCGCGCATCATCGGTCAGGGCCGCATGTGCGAAATGATGCTGACGGGACGTACCTACAAGGCGGAAGAAGGCCAGCAACTGGGCCTGTCCCACTACCTGGTGGAGCAGGGCGCCGGCATGGCCAAGGCGCGTGAGCTTGCCGGCCGCATTGCGGAGAACACCCCGATGGCGAACTACGCCATGGTCACCGCGATCCAGCGCATCAGCAACATGTCCACCGATGACGGCTTCTACGTCGAATCGCTGACCGCCGCATTGGCCCAGACCAGTCCCGAAATAGCGGCGCGCATCGGCAGTTTCCTCACGCGCAAGAAAGGCTGAGCGGAAGATCGCCGTATCGCCGGCGCCGACTTTTCCTTCGGGGATTCGTCCGCGACGGGTTCAGCCGCGCGTGTTTGACTGCGGCGAAAACTCCGCCAGTTCGATTTTTGCCGCCGGCTTCCAGCCCTTCTTGCGGTGTTCCGCCACCACATTGGTGAAAATTCCGCCGCGCACGTAGAAGCGCGCGGTGAGGCGCATGAAGCGCGGCTTCACGGCCTTCGCCAGATCGTCGAGGATGCGGTTGGCGACATCTTCGTGGAAATGTCCTTCGTCGCGAAAACTCCAGATGTAGAACTTGAGGCTTTTCAGCTCGACACACAGCTGGTCGGCGATGTAATCGAGCGTCAGCACGGCAAAATCCGGCTGCCCGGTCTTGGGGCACAGGCAGGTGAATTCCGGGATTTCCATGTGGATCTGGTAATCCCTGTGCGGCGCGGGGTTGGCGAAGGTTTCCAGCGCCTTGGCGCGGGTCTGGATGGCTGGCTTTGGCATGCTGGCTGGGTGCGGTAAGAGGGTCGGGACCGATTATAATGGCACGGCTCTTGAGTCACACTTTCGTCATCATTTTTCCGGTTCATCCCACGTGCGTCTAAACAAGCTGAAAATGTCGGGCTTCAAGTCGTTTGTCGAGCCCACCACCGTGCTTTTTCCCGGCCAGTTGGCGGGCGTGGTCGGCCCCAACGGCTGCGGCAAATCGAACATCATCGACGCCGTGCGCTGGGTGCTGGGCGAATCGAAGGCATCGGAACTGCGCGGCGAGTCGATTCAGGATGTGATCTTCAAGGGCTCCGGCAACCGCAAGGAAGTCAGTCGCGCCAGCGTCGAGCTGTATTTCGACAACGCCCAGGGCCGAGCCGCCGGCCAGTGGAGCCAGTACGCCGAAATTACCGTCAAGCGCGTACTCGACCGTGAAGGCAATTCGAGCTACTACATCAACAATCTGCATGTCCGTCGGCGCGACGTGATCGATCTGTTCCTTGGCACCGGCCTCGGCCCGCGCGCCTACGCCATCATCGGCCAGGGCATGATCTCCCGCATCGTCGAGGCCAAGCCCGACGAGTTGCGCTTCTTCCTCGAAGAAGCGGCTGGCGTCACCAAGTACAAGGAACGCCGCAAGGAAACCGAGCATCGCCTCGAAGATGCCCGAGAGAACATCGCCCGCGTCGATGACATCCGCAACGAGCTGGAAACGCAGGTCAGCCACCTGCAGGGCCAGGCGACAGTCGCCCAGCAGTATCGCGACCTGCACCAGCAGGCGTCGCACAAGCAGACCCTGCTGTGGCTGAAGAAGCGCAATGACGCCAGGCACGACGGCGAGCGGCTGAACCGGCAGGTGGAAGAAGCCGTCAATCGCGTCGAGGGCGAAACCGCGCAATTGCGCGAAGTCGAGGCGCGCGTCGAGCATGCGCGCGAAAGCCATTACTCGGCGTCGGATGCCCTGCACGCGGCGCAGTCCGAGATGTTTGCGGCGAATACCGAAGTCAGCCGCCTTGAGTCGGAAATCGGCCACCTGCGCGATTCGCGCTCGCGGCTGGAAGCCCGCCTGAACCAGTTGGGCGCCGAGGAAGCGCATTGGCGCGGCCAGCACGGCCAGTTGTCCGAGGACGAAGCCCGCTGGAAGCTGCTGCTCGAAAACTCGCGCACTCGCTCCGCCGCGGCCGCCGCCCGGCATCAGGAAGCCGCCGCGCGTTTGCCCGATACCGAAGAGGCTGTGCAGGCGGCTGGCACCGACGTCACCGAAGCCCGCCGCGCCCTGAGCGAGGCCGAGCAGGCGCTGCGCCTGGCAGAGGCCGACAAGGGACACGCCGTCCGCGCACTGGAAAACCTGGTGCAGCGTCGCAGCCGACTGGAGCAGGATCGGCAGGCCCTGGGCGCCCCCGATCCGTCCTTGCTGGCGGCATCGAAGGAAAAGGAAATATCTGGCGAAGCGGCACTCGCCGCCGCGCAGGAGCGCGTGGCGATACTGCAAGCCAGTGTGCCGGAAGCCGAGGCGCGGCTGCGCTCGGCGCGCGAGGCGCTGCAGGCGGCGCATCGCAGCCTGACCGAAACCCGCGCCCGCCACGATGCGCTGGCGCAGCTGCAGGCCAAGGTGGCGCAAAGCGGCGAGATCGGCGACTGGCTCAAGGCGCGGAATCTGGCTGATACCAAGCCGCTGTGGCAGTCGATACAGGTTGAGGCCGGCTGGGAAACCGCGGTCGAAGCCGTGTTGCGCGAGCGCTTCTCGGCGCTGAGTGCCGATGCCGATATCGTTCGCGCCGCGCTGGCCGCGCCGCCGCCGGCGATTCTGAGCCTGGCGTTTGCTCGTGACTCCGCGACCACTTCGCCTGCTGCCGACAGCCTGCGCAGCAAGGTGCGTTGCGATGATCCGCGCTGGTCGGGCGTGCTCGACGAATGGCTGGCCGGCGTTTCCGTCGCCGACGATCTGTCTGCCGAATTGCCGCTGGCCTCCGGCCAGCGCGTGTCGCGCGCCGGCCATGTGCTGACGCCGTCCGGCCTGACGCTCTACGTGCCGGATGCGAAAACCCACGGCGTGATCGAGCGCCAGCGCGAGATCGATGAACTGGCCAGCGTGCTGGCGACGCGTGCCGCGGCCGAAGAGGCGGCGCGCGAAGTCCAGCGCACGGCAGAGTTGCATCTGACCGAGAGCCAGGGCCAGCTCAGTGCTGCCCGACGTTCGATGCAGGAGGCGCAGCAGGCGTTTCATGCCGCGCAGGTCGACGCTCTGAAGCTGACTCAGGCACAGGCCCGTTTCGAAGAGCGCACGGCGCAGATCGATCGCGACCTCGCCGAGTTGCAGCGTCAGGACGAGACCGAGCAGACCCGTCGCCAGCGTGCCGAGGCCGAAGGCGAACTTCAGCGAGAGCGACTGGGCGAGGTGCGCGAACGGCTCGAACAGGCGCTCGAACTGCATCGGCAGAAGGATGTGGCCCTGCGCGAGGCGCGCGCGCTGGAAATCCAGCTCGGGCGCGAAGCCCAGGAAGCCGGCTTCTCCGAACGCGAATGCCTGTCGAAGCTGGAAGACAATTCGCGCGCCGCGTCGACCGCGACCAGCCAGTTGCAACGCATCGAAACCGAAACCCAGGCCGCGCGTACCGAAGTCGCCGGCATCAGCGACACGGTGCTGCAGGAACAATTGCATGCCGCGCTGGATGCGAAGCAGGGCAAGGAGTCGGCGCTGGCGGAACGGCGAAATGTGCTGGAAACCGCGGCCGGCGAATTGCGCAGCCTCGACGAACAGCGCATGAAGCTGGAGCAGGGCGTCGTCCCGCTGCGCGACAAAATCAACGATCTGCGACTCAAGGCGCAGGCTGCCCAGATGAACGAAGAGCAGTTCCGCGAGCGGCTGGCCGAAGTCCATGTGCTGAGCGAGGCCGATGAGGCACCCTTCCTCGACGAACTCAACGCCGGCGGCGCCGACAAGCTCAAGGACAATGTCCTGCAAGGCGAGATTGTGCGGCTCACGGCCGAGATCGACGCACTCGGCCCGGTCAACCTCGCGGCGCTGGAAGAGCTGGCCACCGCCTCCGAGCGCAAGGGTTTCCTCGATGCGCAATCGGGCGATCTGAACGAAGCCATCGGCACGCTGGAAGACGCCATCCGGCGCATCGACCGCGAAACGCGCGAGCAGTTGCAGGAGACCTACAACACGGTCAACATGCATTTCGGCACGTTGTTCCCGCAGCTCTTCGGCGGCGGCGAGGCGCGGCTGATCCTCACCGGCGACGAGATTCTCGATGCCGGCATCCAGATCATGGCGCAGCCGCCCGGCAAAAAGAACACCACCATTCACCTGCTGTCCGGCGGCGAGAAAGCCCTGACGGCAATCGCCCTCGTGTTTGCGCTGTTCCAGCTCAATCCGGCACCGTTCTGCCTGCTCGACGAAGTCGATGCGCCGCTCGACGACTCGAACACCGTGCGCTTTTGCGAGATGGTCAAGCGCATGTCGGTGCAGACCCAGTTCGTCTTCATCTCGCACAACAAGATCGCCATGGAAATGGCCCAGCAATTGATCGGCGTGACCATGCAGGAGCAAGGCGTCTCGCGCGTCGTGGAAGTCGATATCGAAGAGGCGCTGCGTTTCGCCGGCGAGCTGAACGCGGCGTAGCAGCCGAAACCAAAGGGTGGCTTGAATATGGCAATCAGCGAACTGCAAATTGCTTTGATCGGTGCTGGTGCCGTGGCTGTCGGCATGGTCTGGGGCTACAACGCCTGGCAGGACCGCAAGCACCGCAAGGCCGCCGACCAGATATTCCAGGGTGGGCAGGGCGATGCGCTGCTGGGTGGACAACAGCCGGTTGCGTCAGCCGTGCCGTCTTCCGAAGAGCATCTTCGGCGCGAGCCCGGAGAGCGCCACGAGCCTCGCATCGCAGAGGAAGCGAGTGAAGCCGGGGAAGCGCTCGACAGCGCAGCGCTTACCGACGATGCTGTCGTTGAGCTTGCGCCGGCCGCGCCGGAACCCGAGCCCCAGCCGTTGCTGCCCGGCGAGTATGCGGACAGCGTAGTGGATTGCCTGCTGCATTTGACCGCTGCCGCCGCGGTGCCGGCGCCCGCGGTCTGGGCGATGCAGAACGCCTGGGCCGGGGAATTGAGCAAGCCAATGCACTGGCTGGTCAAGACCGAGGCCGATGGCGTGTGGCGACAGATCGACGCCCACGACAGCGGGCGCTATCGCGAATGGGTGGCGGCACTGCAACTGGTGGATCGCCGCGGGCCGGTCTCGGACGGCGAGCTGGCGCGGTTTTTTGAAGGCATCCAGCAGGTAGCGCGGCAGGCCGCCGCCGAGGTGGAGTTACCCTCGCGCAGCGCAACCGTATTGCGCGCCGACCGGCTCGATCAATTTTGCGCCGGGGTGGACATCCAGTTCGTGCTGCATGTCGTCGAAGCCCTGGGCGGCGTTTTCCAGGGCACCAAGCTGCGCGGCGTGGCCGAGGCAGCGGGTCTGGCGCTGGAGGCTGACGGCGTGTTTCGCGCGCGCGACGCCGCCGGTGGAGAAATGTTCACCGTGGCCAATCTCGGCGCCGAGCGCCTCGATGCCGAATCGATCAAGTCGCTGGCAACCCATGGCCTGACCTTGAGCCTCGACGTGCCGCGCGTGTTGGATGGCGTGGCGGCCTTCGACCGCATGCTGGCCACCGCCCGACAACTGGCCGCCACGCTGGGCGGCGAACTGGTGGATGCGCAGCGCGTACCCTTGTCGGTGGCCATGATCGATGCGATTCGGGCGAGGACGGCGGAACTGCAGCAGACCATGAGTGACGGCGGCATCGCCCCTGGCAGCGTGCGGGCGCTCCGGCTGTTTTCTTGATGCCTCTGCAGGACGCAGCGGCGATGGCCGAACGCCTGCGTCGCGAAATCGAACGGCACAACCATGCCTATTATGTGCTCGATGCGCCGACCATTCCGGACGCCGAGTACGACAAGCTGTTCCGCGAGTTGCAGGCACTGGAGGCCGCGCATCCGCAACTGGTCAGCGCAGATTCACCGACGCAGCGGGTCGGCGGCAAGCCCTTGCCTGGATTCGACCAGGTGCGCCACGTCGTACCGATGCTGTCGATCCGCACCGAAACCGATACCGAGCCGACGGGAGCGCGAGCCTTCGATGCCCGCGTGCGCCGCGAACTGGGATTGACGGATGCCGATCCCGTCATCGACTATGCCGCCGAGCTGAAGTTCGACGGCCTTGCCATCAATCTGCGCTATGAAAATGGCGTGCTGGTGCAGGCCGCGACGCGGGGCGATGGCGAGACGGGCGAGGATGTGACGCAGAACATTCGCACCGTGCACCGCATTCCCCTGCACTTGGAGGGTGGTGCGCCACTCGTGCTGGAAGTGCGCGGCGAAGTTTTCATCAGCCGTCCGGACTTCGAGCGCTACAACGAGAAGCAACGGACGCTGGGTCGGTCGACGCTGGTCAATCCTCGCAACGGCGCAGCGGGCAGCATTCGCCAACTCGACCCTGCCATTGCGGCGGAACGGCCGTTGTCCTTCTATGCCTACGGTTTGGGCGAGTGCCGCGGTTGGCTGCTGCCGGCGACGCACGGCGAGGTACTCGATGCGCTGGCCGCGTTCGGCCTGCCGGTCTGCGAGCATCGCGCGGTGGTGCGGGGCGCCGACGGCCTGATCGCCTTCCATGCGCGCATCCGCGAGGCACGCGATGCGCTACCCTTCGACATCGACGGTGTGGTGTACAAGGTGAATTCGCTGGCGCTGCAGCAGCGCCTCGGCTTCGTCACGCGCGAGCCGCGCTGGGCCGTGGCGCACAAGTATCCAGCCGAGGAGGCACTGACCACGGTCGAGGCGATCGAGTTGCAGGTCGGCCGCACCGGCGCGATCACACCCGTGGCCCGTTTGGCGCCGGTGTTCGTCGGCGGTGTGACGGTGACCAATGCCACGCTGCACAATGAAGGCGAAGCACGGCGCAAGGATGTGCGCATCGGCGACACCGTGGTCGTGCGCCGTGCCGGCGATGTGATCCCAGAAGTGGTGTCGGTGATGCTGGAGCGGCGGCCGACCAAGGATTTGTTTGGCGGCGAGCCGCTGCATTCTGCCTTTGCCTTGCCGAAGACCTGCCCGGTCTGCGGCTCGGCAATCGAACGGCCGGAAGACGAAGCCATCGCCCGCTGCAGCGGCGGGCTGTTCTGCCCGGCGCAACGCAAGGCGGCGCTGCTGCATTTCGCCGGTCGCCGCGCCATGGATATCGAGGGCCTGGGCGACAAGCTCGTCGAGCAACTGGTGGACAATGCCATCGTCAAGACACCCGCCGATCTCTACAAGCTGGGCCTGCTGGCCATGGCCAACCTGGAGCGCATGGCCGAGAAATCCACGACGAATATTCTCGCCGCAATCGAAAAGAGCAAGACGACGACGCTGGCGAGATTCATTTTTGCACTCGGCATCCGCAACGTCGGCGAGGCGACGGCGAAGGATCTGGCGCGCCACTTCGGAAATCTGGATACCTTGATGGCGGCCGATATCGACGGCCTGCAGCAGGTGTCCGACGTCGGTCCGGTGGTGGCGGCGTCCATCGCGAGGTTCTTCGCCGAGCCGCACAACATCGAGGTGATCGAGCAGTTGCGCGCCGCCGGAGTGACTTGGCCCGAGGGCGCGCCGTCGGTGGTGGCGAGTTCGCCGATCGCCGGAAAGACCTTCGTCCTTACCGGCACGCTGCCGACGCTGACCCGGGACGAGGCGAAAGACATGATCGAGGTGCTGGGCGGCAAGGTCGCCGGCTCGGTGTCGAAGAAAACCGATTACGTGGTGGCCGGCGCGGAAGCGGGCTCCAAACTCGACAAGGCGCAGGCCTTGGGCGTTACCATTCTGGATGAGTCGAAATTTCGGGAGTTGTTGGAAAAATGAAGAAAGTCACCAAAGCCGTATTCCCTGTCGCGGGCATGGGCACGCGCTTCCTGCCGGCAACCAAGGCCAGTCCCAAGGAAATGATGCCCATCGTGGACAAGCCGCTGATCCAGTATGCGGTAGAGGAGGCTGTCGCCGCCGGCATCACCGACATGATTTTCGTCACCGGCCGTTCCAAGCGCGCCATCGAGGATCACTTCGACAAGGCCTACGAACTGGAAAGCGAACTCGAGCATCGCGGCAAGACCGAACTGCTGGAGTTCGTGCGCAACATGATCCCGAAGAACATCAACTGCATCTACATTCGCCAGCCGGAGGCCCTGGGACTCGGCCATGCGGTGCTCTGCGCCTATCCGGCGGTCGGCGACGAACCCTTCGCGGTGTTGCTGGCCG
>CAYNGV010000068.1:0-11415 GCA_964397005.1 uncultured Sulfuritalea sp.
TAGCCCTCTTCGCGCAGGGCCTTGCAGGCCTGGGCGCCGGAGTAATCGAACTCGCAGGCCTGGCCGATGATGATCGGGCCGGCGCCGATGATCAGGATGCTGTGTATGTCGCTACGCTTTGGCATGACTCGTTTTTATATGTTGGTCTGTCAATTCAAGGTCGAATTGGCGAGTTTGGCGCCAAATCCGATAAACATTGCGCCGACCCCGCCGGTGGCACTGGCTGCAAACCGGCGGCGGCTGCGGAACTGCTGCGCCAGATGGGCGCCCCCCAGAATCAGCACCGACAAATAGATCCCGCTGATGATCTGGCAGATCAATCCGAGGATGGCGAAGGACAGCGCCGGATAAGCGTAGCCCGGATCGACGAACTGGATGAAGAATGAAACGAAGAACATGATGGCCTTGGGGTTCATCAGGCTGATCACCAGTGCGGCATGGAAAGGCCGCGTCGCGTCCACTCGCGGCTGTGCCGCGGCGGGCTGCTGCCGAACATGCCACATCGCCCAGGCCGCCCGCAGCAAGCCAATGCCGAGCCATGCCAGATACGCCGCACCGATGGTCTTGAGCACCATGAACAGGCCGGGGCTGGCCTGCAACAAGGACGCGACGCCGGTTGCCGAGAACACCATCAGGATCGCATCGCCAACGAAAATCCCGCAGGCACCCATGTATCCGGCCCGCACGCCACGCTGCGATGCCACCGACAGCACGTAGAGCGAATTCGGCCCCGGCAGCAGCACGATGAAAATCGTGCCCAGCACATAGGTCGCAAGATCGGTAATGCCGTAAGCCATGGCCTATTTCGCCGCCATCGACTGAATGAAGCGGTCAAAGAGATAGGCCACATCGTGCGGGCCGGGGCTGGCTTCGGGATGCCCCTGGAAACAGAATGCCGGCCGATCGGTCCAGGCCATGCCCTGCAGGCTGCCGTCGAACAGCGAGACGTGGGTCACTTTCACGTTGGCCGGCAGGGTCGCCGGATCGACCGCGAAACCATGATTCTGGCTGGTGATGAGTACCTGCCCGGTTTCCAGGTCCTTGACCGGATGATTGGCGCCGTGGTGGCCGAACTTCATCTTCAGGGTCTTGCCGCCACCGGCGAGTCCCATCAACTGGTGACCGAGGCAGATGCCGAAGATCGGCAGACGCCGGTCGAGAAACTCACGGATTGCCGCCACGGCATAGTCGCAAGGCTCCGGATCGCCGGGACCATTGGACAGGAATACACCATCGGGATTCATCGCCAGCACTTCCGCTGCCGGCGTTTTGGCCGGCACCACGGTGAGTTTGCAGCCGCGGGAAGCGAGCATGCGCAGGATGTTGCGCTTGACACCGAAGTCGTAAGCGACGACGTTGAAACGGAAATTGTCCGGATGCGCAAAACCGCCACCGAGTTGCCACTCGCCTTGGCTCCATGCATAGGACTTCCGTGCAGTAACCACTTGCGCCAGATCCATGCCGGCCAGGCCGGGGAAGGCGCACGCCTGCGCCACGGCATCATCGGCATTCAAGTGCTCACCCGCCATCAGGCAGCCCGCCTGGGCACCCTTTTCGCGCAGGACGCGGGTCAGCTTGCGGGTATCGATGTCGGCCAGCCCCAGCACGTTCTCGGCGCGCAGATAGGCATCAAGCGTCTGCTCGCTGCGGAAATTCGAGGCCAGCAACGGGAGATCGCGGATCACCAGGCCGGCGGCGTGGATGCGATCAGATTCGCAGTCTTCGCGATTGACGCCGTAACTGCCGATGTGGGGATACGTGAGGGTGACGATCTGCCGGCTGTAGGACGGATCCGTCAGAATCTCCTGGTAGCCGGCCAGCGCGGTGTTGAACACCACTTCACCGATGCTGCTGCCGCTGGCGCCAATGCCTTTGCCTCTAAACACCGTTCCGTCGGCCAGGGCAAGAAGGGCGGGCGGAAAGTGAGGCACGATGGAACTCCCGGAACAAGACAATTCGGCGATAGGGACCGGACACCGCTTGATTCACATAGTGTCCGGCAAACCTTTGAATTATATCTTGTCAGGCCGCTTATCGCAACGTCGGGAGCGTGCGAATCCCCGATATTTGAACTACTTCAGCCCCAGCACATCCTGCATGTCGAACAGGCCGCGCTCATGCCCGCTCATGAAGCGTCCGGCACGGAGCGCGCCCAGCGCGTAGGGCATGCGGCTGGCAGACTTGTGGGTGATCTCGATGCGCTCGCCGGCGCCGGCAAACAGCACCGTATGGTCGCCGACGATGTCGCCGCCACGGATGGTCGAGAAACCGATTTGCGTCGCCGGCCGCTCGCCGGTGTGGCCTTCGCGGCCATACACGGCACACTCGGACAGGTTCCGGCCCAGAGCCGCGGCGACCACTTCGCCCATGCGCAAGGCGGTGCCGGACGGCGCATCCACCTTGTGACGATGATGCGCTTCGATTACTTCAACGTCGTAGCCTTCATTGAGAATCCGCGCCGCCATGTCCAGCAGGCGGAATACCGCATTGACGCCCACCGCCATGTTTGGCGCAAAAACGACTGGGATCTCCTTTGCCGCATCCTCAATAGCCTGCTTGCCCTGTGCCGAAAACCCGGTGGTGCCAATGACCAGGCTGACCTTGTGGCGCCGGCATGCCGACAGATGCTGCAGCGTACCCTCCGGCCGCGTGAAGTCGATCAGGCAGTCGGCGACCGCCAGCGCGGCATCGAGATCGGCGGTGATCCTGACGCCGCAAGGGGCGCCGACCAATTCGCCGGCATCCTTGCCGAGGAACGGACTGCTTTCGTGTTCGAGCGCGGCGGCAAGCACGGCGCCCTCGTCCTGCAGCACGGCCTCGATCAGGGTGCGGCCCATGCGGCCCGAACTGCCGGCGATGGCATAGCGGATCTTTTCCATGACTTACTTCTTTTCTGGAGTGGCGGCGCCGGCGGCGGCCGGTGCCGGAATATCGATCACCTGTGCGGCAGGTTTGGGCGCATCCGCCTTGGTGCCGTCTTCCGCCACCACATCGCCGGCGACGCGCGTCAGCTTGTTGTCCTGGAAGAACACCACCAGCCGACGCTGCTGAGCCTCGCCTTTTCCAGGCTGGAAGCGATAGACATAGTCCCAGCGATCAACGTGGAACATGTCGGCCACCAGCGGCGAACCGAGGATGAAGCGCACCTGTTCGCGGGTCAGGCCCGGCTTCAACTGCGCCACCATTTCCTGTGTGACGAAGTTGCCCTGCCGCACGTCGATGCGATAGGGCGAGAGATAATTTGTAATCTGGGGCGTATTGGAACAGGCTGCCAGAAAAGGCAGGAACAACAGGAATCGCTTCATCGGGGAATTCCGGAAAACCACAGATTGGTCATGGGCGCCCCATTCTGGCACGCCTCGTCTTTTCCCTACTGAAATAGACTTCTATCCCAATTGGGGCGCGAAAACTATATCATAGCTGCCACCCCACCACTGTGCTCCACGAGCGCTCAAGAGGCCGCTTTTACCGCTCCATGACCCATCCTGACGATCTCAAGAACCTCGGCCTCAAGGCGACCTACCCGCGCCTGAAGATTCTGGACCTGTTTCACAAACTGCAGGATGAGGGCTCGCCGCGCCATGTCACTGCGGAAGATGTCTACCGTCATCTGCTGACCGACGGCATGGATATCGGGCTGGCCACCGTCTATCGCGTGCTGACCCAGTTCGAGCAGGCCGGCTTGCTGCAACGCCACCATTTCGAATCAGGCAAGGCGATTTTCGAACTGAATGAAGGGCAGCACCACGACCATCTGGTCTGCGTCGAATGCGGCCGGGTGGAAGAGTTCTTCGATGCGGCCATCGAGAAGCGGCAAAACAAGATTGCCGAGGAACGCGGTTTTACGGTGCGCGACCACGCGCTCTACCTCTACGTCGAGTGCAACAATACAAATTGCCCGCACCGCAAGGCTGCCGCCTGAGCTTCTAAGTGGAAGCTTTCCTGACCGCGACCACCCTGGTCGCCATCGCCGAAATCGGCGACAAGACCCAATTGTTGTCCTTCGTCCTCGCCGCCCGACTGCGCAAACCCGTCGCCATCATTGCCGGCATTTTTGTCGCCACCGTGCTCAATCACGCTCTGGCCGGCTCGATCGGCGTCTGGCTGGCGCAACTGATCGCGCCGCACTGGCTGCCATGGATCACCGGCGCGGTATTCGTCGTCTTCGGCCTGTGGGCGCTGCACCCGGATTCGCTCGACGAAGATCCGAAGATTCATCCTGCCGGCGCCTTCGTCACCACCACGATCGCCTTCTTCATCGCCGAGATGGGCGACAAGACGCAATTCGCGACAGTGGCGCTGGGTGCGCAGTTTCAGGGCGCCCTGTTTGCCGTGGTGATGGGCACCACCCTGGGCATGATGCTGGCCAACGTGCCGGCCGTCATCGTCGGTGAACGACTCGCCAAACGTCTGCCCCTGAAGATAATCCGCTGGATCGCCGCCGCCGTATTCATCGCCACCGGCGTGGTGACCATGCTCGGCGCACCGGGTCTTCCCGGCTAGCCCGAACCCAGCATTTCCGCCGCATGGCGGCGCGTGGTTTCGGTGATCCTCTCACCGCCGAGCATGCGCGCGATCTCGCCGACGCGCGCTTCCTGATCGAGCACGCTGACCGAAGACGTGGTCGCGCCGTTGCGCGTCTCCTTGGCGATCGACCATTGCCAGTCGGCCTGCGCCGCCACCTGCGGCAGATGCGTCACGCACAGCACCTGCCGACTCTTGCCCAGTTCGCGCAGCATGCGACCAACGATTTCGGCGACACGGCCGCCAATGCCGACATCGACCTCGTCGAAAATAAGGGTGCCCGCCGGATTGGCCTGGCTGGCGATGACTTGCAAGGCCAGTCCGATGCGCGACAGTTCGCCGCCGGAAGCCACCTTGGCCAACGGCCGCAGCGGCTGGCCGGCGTTGGCCGAGACGCGAAACTCGACCGTCTCCAACCCGCAGGATGCGCCTTCAGGCAAGGCCTCCAGAGCAATCTCAAAGCGCCCTCCCGCCATCGCCAGTTCCTGCATGCCGGCGGTCACGGCGGCAGACAGCGCCTTGGCAGTCTTCGCCCGCACCGCGGTAAGCTTCTTCGCCACGTCGCGAAACACGGTTTCGGCCTTGCGTTCCCGCTCGGCCAGTGCGGCCGGATCGGCGCGCAGCACGAGTTCAGCCAGGCGAGCCTGCAAACCCTGCAACAGGCCGGACAACTCATCCGGCGTGACACGATGCTTGCGCGCCATCTGCGTCACGGCATCGATGCGGTTGTCGAGTTCGTTCAGCCGCGCCGGGTCAAGCTCCAGGCGGTCCTGATATCGCCGTAGCGCCAGCGCCGACTCTTCGAGCTGGATCAGCGCCGACTCGAACAACTGGGCCGCCTCGGTCAAGGCCGGATCACAGCGGGTCAGCTCCGACAGACGCGCCCCTGCATGCTGCAGCAGCGGCAAACTCGCGGCTTCGCCCTCCTCCAGCGTCGCCAGTGCGGCGCCCGCCGCTTCCAGCAGGGCGCTGGCGTTGCCCAGCCGACGATGCTCCTGTTCTGTCTCCTGCCACTCAGCGACATCAAAACCGAGGGCGACGAGTTCCTTCACCTGCCACTCCAGCAGTTCGCGCTCGCGCACGGTGGCTTCGACATCCTTTTCGGCGGCTTCACGTGCCTCGCGCGCCGCGCGCCATGCGCCGTAAGCGGCAGCCACCTCGCGCGCCAGCACCTGCGCCCCGGCATGGGTGTCGAGCAAGTCGCGCTGGGCATCGCCGCGCAACAGCGAGTGATGCGCGTTCTGGCCGTGGATGTCGGCCAGGAAGTCGGCCACTTCGCGCATCTGCCCCAATGTCGCCGCAGCGCCGTTGATATAGGCACGTGAGCGACCCGCACTGTCGATCACGCGGCGCAGCAGGCAGGCGTCGGTATCGTAATCATTGGCGCGCAACCATGTCTCCAGTACGCCTTCGGGAGCCACGTCGAACTCCGCGGAAATCTCGGCACGCTCGGCACCCGTGCGCACCACAGTCGCATCGGCGCGCTCGCCCAGCGCGAGCGACAAGGCATCGACCAGAATGGATTTGCCGGCGCCGGTCTCGCCGGTCAGGGCGCCGAAACCGCCGTCGAACTCGAGTTCCAGACGGTCGACAATGACAAAATCACGGACGATCAGGCGCAGCAGCATGAAAACGGAACCCGTACTGGATGAACCGGAATCCGAAACCTCACCGCAGAGGCGCAGAGGCGCAGAGTTTGCGCAGAGAAAAGCAGGAAGGATTTTCTCTGCGGATTTTTCTCCGCGCCTCTGCGCCTCTGCTGTAAACGCTTTTGAATTCCGCTCACGAAATGTGGAATGCGTCCATATGAGATTAATGACGGGGAGTCGAGCTCCAATGGAGCTTTTCGCGCAGCATCGCGAAGTAGCTGTAGCCCGGCGGATGCAGCAGGGTCAGGCAATAGCGTGACCGCGCCATGCGCACCACGTCGCCGGCGCGGGCATCGAAACGCGTCTGGCCGTCGAAGTGCACCCGCGCGTCGTGCGGCGGCAGCAGGGCAATGTCGATCATGCTGCTGTCGCTCACGGTAATCGGCCGATTCGTGAGCGCATGCGGACACAGCGGCACGATGGCGATGCCGGGCACCGAGGGATGCAGGATCGGACCATTGGCGGAAAGCGCATAAGCGGTCGACCCGGTGGGCGTGGACACGATCAGGCCGTCGGCACGCAGGACGTGGATCAGCTCGCCATTGACCTTGACTTCGAGTTCGATCATGCGGCCGATATCGCCCTTGTTAACCACCACGTCGTTCAGCGCCAGCGTCTGGAAAGCCACCTCGCCATCGCGCAGCACTTCGGCGTTGAGCAGGAACCTCTGTTCGCGGGAAAACTTTCCCTCAAGCAAGGCGGTGATGCTTTCGATCATGGAACCCAGTGCAATGTCGGTCATGAAGCCGAGCCGCCCCTGATTGATGCCGACCAGCGGCACCTGGAATTCGGCCAAGTGCCGGGCGGCGTTGAGCATGGTACCGTCGCCGCCGAGAATGATCGCCAGTTCGGCGCGAGCGCCGATCGCTTCATAGCCGGCCACCGCATAGCCGTTGGCGCCCACCGCCGCCGCCGTATCTTCTTCCAGCAGCACCTCGACGCCGCGTTCGCTCAGAAACGTGGCGAGCAGCCGCAGGGATTCGGCGATTTCCCGGCTCTGGTACTTGCCGACCAGGGCAATGGTGCGAAATGCAGGGTTCATCGGATTGATTAGACCACAATTTTCGCCAGCGATTTTCGACGGCGCTTTCGCCGGGTTTGGCTCTAAAATCAAGCCATGCTGGACTATCGTGCGCAAACCCTGCTCAGAACCCTGATCGAACGCTATATCGCGGAAGGTCAGCCGGTCGGTTCGCGCACACTGTCGAAATACTCGGGCCTGGAACTTTCTCCGGCAACGATCCGCAATGTCATGTCGGATCTCGAAGAAATGGGCTTCATCGCCAGCCCGCACACGTCCGCCGGGCGCGTACCGACGCCCTTGGGCTATCGGCTGTTCGTCGATTCCCTGCTCACCGTCAGGCCGCTCAAGGGCAGCGAACTGTCCGAAATCAAGGAAGCCATCCAGCCCGACCAGCCGCAACTGGTGATCAGCCATGCCTCGCAGTTGCTCTCGCAGCTCACCGCCTTCGCCGGCGTGGTGGTTGCGCCGCGCCGGCAACAACCGCGCATCCGCCAGATCGAGTTCCTCAGCCTGTCGGACAAGCGGGTCCTGCTGATCATCGTTACCGCCGACGGCGACGTACAAAACCGCATCCTGTTTACCCAGCGCAACTACAGCCCGTCCGAGCTGATCGAGGCGGCGAACTACCTGAACCAGAACTGCCTCGGCCTCGATTTCGACCAGGTGCGCGCGCGCGTGGTGGACGAACTCCGCCAGTTGCGCGCCGACATGTCCGAACTGATGACCGCAGCCCTCGACGCGGGCAACCAGGCCATCGCCGATACCTCGACGCAATATTTCATCAGCGGCGAGAAGAACCTGCTCGGCATAGAGGACCTGTCGTCCAACATGACGCGCCTGCGCCGCCTGTTCGATCTGTTCGAGCAACGCACCGGCCTTGCGCAGTTGCTTGAACTTTCCTGTCGCGCGGATGGCGTGCAGGTCTTCATCGGCGGCGAATCCGGCATTGCACCGCTCGATGAATGCAGCGTGGTCGCGGCACCCTACGAAGTCGATGGCCAGATCGTCGGCACCATCGGCGTCATCGGCCCGACGCGCATGGCCTATGAGCGCGTGATTCCCATCGTGGATATCACGGCCAAGCTGCTCTCTTCCGCCCTCTCGACGCCGTAAGAGCCTATCTCAGGAGGAATCGTGCCCCGCGTTGAGACCAGGATCGGATGGATGCAAGGCGCAGTGCGTAGCCAATGGTTGTTCCATTGGCAAGCGCTGCAACGCCGCAGACGCCGATCCTGGTCTCAACCCGAAGGGCCGGCTGGCGTTGGGCACGCTGCCACGTTGTCGGTCGCTTGCAGGGAAGCACCCTGCCGCACTCCCTCCGCCTCGCATCCCATCCCAACGCCAACCGGCGCGGGGTACGATTCCTCCTGAGATAGGCTCTATGCCCCGCTACGCTCCCGAACCCGCGCAAACACACGGCGCGCCGCGCAGCACTGCCGTCCTGCTGGTCAATCTCGGCACGCCCGAAGCGCCCACCGCGACGGCGTTGCGCCGCTATCTCAAGCAGTTTCTCTGGGATCCGCGCGTAGTCGAAATCCCGCGCCCGGTCTGGTGGCTGATTCTCAACGGCATCATCCTCAACCTGCGCCCCGCGAAATCCGCCGCCAAATACGCCAAGATCTGGTTGGCGGACGGCTCGCCGCTGAAAGTGCACACCGAGCGCCAAACCAAGCTGCTCAAGGGTTGGCTTGGCGAGGCCGGCAAGCCGGAGGTGGTCGTGGCGTCCGCCATGCGCTACGGTCAACCCTCGATCGCCAGCGTCCTCGACCAGTTCAAGCGCGACGGCGTCGAGCGCGTGCTGGTCGTGCCGCTCTACCCGCAATATGCCGCCAGTTCCACCGCCAGCGTGATGGACGATGTGGCCGATTGGCTAAAGCGCAGCCGCAACCCCTTGGAACTGCGATTCATCAAGCACTTCCACGACCACCCCGGCTACATCGCCGCACTGGCCGCCAGCGTGCGCGAACACTGGGCCGCAAACGGCCGGCCGGACAAGCTGGTGATGAGTTTTCACGGCCTGCCGCGCCGCTCGCTCGACCTGGGCGATCCCTATTATTGCGAATGCCGGAAGACCGGACGCCTGCTGGCGGAAGCGCTGCAACTCGCCGAAAGCGACTACCTGATCACCTTCCAGTCGCGCTTCGGCAAGGCTGAATGGCTGCAACCCTATACCCAGCCGACGCTGGAAAAACTCGGCGCTGGCGGCACGGCGCGAGTCGACGTGATCTGCCCCGGCTTTGTCGCCGATTGCCTGGAAACCCTGGAAGAAATCGCAATGGAGTGCAAAGACGCGTTTCTCTCGTCGGGTGGCAAGGAGTTTCACTACATTCCTTGCGTGAATGAACGCCCCGACTGGATAGACGCGCTGCGCGACCTGGTCTCCAGCCACCTCGCGGGCTGGCCAGTAGCGGCTCAATCCGATACAGCGGCGGTCGCACGCGCCAAGACACTCGGCGCCAACACCTGACATCGGCTTGAAGTTGCCGGCAGCACCCATATATCAGTGATATCTGATGTACGGAGAACACCATGTCCGAACCCTTTATCGTCGTTTGCCCGCAATGCCATGCGGCCAATCGGCTCCCTGCCGAGCGCCTTGCCGATGGCGGCACCTGCGGCAAGTGCAAATCTCGCTTGTTCGCCGGCGAGCCCGTTGAACTCGATGCCGCAAACTTCGATACCCACGCCACACGCTCTGACATTCCGCTGCTGGTCGATTTCTGGGCACCCTGGTGCGGCCCCTGCCGCAGCATGGCGCCAGCCTTCGCCCAGGCGGCGAAACAGCTTGAACCCGAGTTCCGCCTGGCGAAAGTGAATACCGAAGAGGAACAGCAACTCGCGGCACGCTTCGGCATTCGCTCGATTCCGACCTTGGCCTTGTTCCGCAATGGTCGCGAAGTAGCGCGCCAGGCCGGCGCGATGGATGCCGCCAGTTTGATTCGCTGGGTTCGCAGCCACGCCTGAGGCTCGATCCCAAAATATTTGCGGTGTCGGGACTTGAACCCGGCTGATTCACCCTCATATGCGCCGGGTTTCTTCCGGAGCCCGACCCATGCAGGACAATTCGTCGACACCCAACGCAACGCAACCCCAGCCTGGTCTGGAGGCCGATCCGGCCGCCGACGCCGCCGTATCGCCAGAGCCGACTTTTACGCCCAGCCTTGAGGATATGCTCACGACCGCCGAACTCAAGGCCGCCGAGCATCACGATGCCTGGCTGCGCGCCAAGGCCGAGACCGAGAACGTGCGGCGTCGCGCGCAGGAGGATATCGGCAAGGCCGGCAAGTTCGCCGTCGAGAAGTTTTCCGGCGAAATGCTGGCGGTCAAGGACAGTCTCGAAGCCGCGCTGGCCAGCGATAACCAGAGCGCCGAGCATCTCAAGGAAGGTGTTGAACTCACCCTGCGCCAGTTGATCGCGGCCTTCGACAAGTCCGGCCTGGCCGAGATCAATCCGCTCGGCGAAAAGTTCGATCCGCACAGGCATCAGGCCATCAGCCAGATCGAAGCGCCGGACGCCGCCACCGAAGCCAACACCGTGCTCAGCGTGCTGCAAAAGGGCTACGCCCTGCACGAGCGCGTGATCCGCCCGGCGCTGGTGGTGGTTTCGAAGGCCAAGGCTTGAAGCCACCCGCAATACCCCCATATCAGGCATAGAGATTCGCCGCGGGACATTCCCGGCGAGCACCATTTTTAAAGGAAAAATCATGGGCAAGATCATCGGCATCGACCTCGGCACCACCAACAGCTGCGTCGCCATCATGGAAGGCGGCAAGCCCAAGGTCATCGAAAACGCGGAAGGCGCGCGCACCACGCCGTCCATCGTCGCCTACGCGGAAGACGGCGAGATTCTTTGCGGCGCCTCGGCCAAGCGCCAGGCCGTGACCAACGCCAAAAACACGCTCTTCGCCGTCAAGCGCCTGATCGGCCGCCGCTTCGAGGAAAAGGAAGTGCAGAAGGACATCGACCTGATGCCATTCAAGATCGTCAAGGCCGACAACGGCGACGCCTGGGTGGAAGCGCGCGGCAACAAGATGGCGCCGCCGCAGGTTTCCGCCGAAGTGCTGCGCAAGATGAAGAAGACCGCCGAAGACTACCTCGGCGAGGAAGTCACCGAGGCCGTGATCACCGTGCCCGCCTACTTCAACGACAGCCAGCGCCAGGCCACCAAGGACGCCGGCCGCATCGCCGGCCTCGACGTCAAGCGCATCATCAACGAGC
>CAYNGV010000069.1:0-11340 GCA_964397005.1 uncultured Sulfuritalea sp.
CCAGCAGCAGGCTGTCGGTCTTGTCGTCGAGCAGGTTGGCGTCGGTCAGCGTGCCGGGGGTGACGATGCGCGTTACGGCGCGCTCGACCGGTCCTTTCGATAGTGCCGGGTCGCCGATCTGTTCGCAGATCGCCACCGAGACGCCGAGCTTGACCAGCTTGGCGAGGTAGCCGTCGGCGGCATGGTAGGGAATGCCGGCCATCGGGATCGGCTTGCCGGCGGACTGGCCGCGCGCGGTCAGCGTGATGTCGAGCAGGCGCGCCGCGCGCTCGGCATCTTCGTAAAACAGTTCGTAGAAATCTCCCATGCGGAAAAACAGCAGCTTGTCTGCATGCTCCGCCTTGGCGCGCAGCCACTGCTGCATAACGGGGGTGTGCGCCGCCAGTTCGGCGGCCGTCAGGGCGGCCGGCATCGGGCTCGGGTCAAGCCTTGAGTTTTGCGGTCAGATGCGGCGTGATCAGTTGCAGCAATTGCGAAAATATCTTCGGGTTGCCGCCGATGATGTTGCCGGTCTTCATGTAATTCGCTTCGCCCGACAGATCGCCGACCAGGCCGCCGGCCTCGGTGATCAGCAGGCTGCCGGCGGCCATGTCCCACGGCGACAGGCCGAGTTCCCAGAAGCCGTCCATGCGTCCGCAGGCAACCCAGGCGAGATCCAGTGCGGCAGCGCCGGGACGGCGCATGCCGGCGGTCTTTTGCGCCACCTCGCGGAAGATCGCGAGGTAGGTATCGATATGGTCGAACATGCGATAGGGGAAGCCGGTGCCGATCAGCGCTTCATCGAGCTTGGTGCGCTTGGCGACGCGAATCCGCTTTTCGTTCAGATAGGCGCCGCCGCCCTTGCTGGCGGTGAAGATTTCATTGCGATTGGGGTCGTAGACGACGGCTTGCGTCATCACACCCTTGTGCGCCAGGCCGATCGAAATGGCATATTGCGGCAGGCCGTGGATGAAATTGGTGGTGCCGTCGAGCGGATCGATGATCCACTGGTATTCGCTGTCGGCGCTGGTGCCGGCCAGGCCCGACTCCTCTGCTAAAATTCCGTAAGTCGGATAGGCATCCCGCAACACATCGAGGATCGCGGCTTCCGCGGCGCGGTCGACCTCCGTTACGTAATCGCTCTGCTGCTTGACGTCGATCCTCAATTTGTCGACGTCCATACTGGCGCGGTTGATGACCTGGCCGGCGCGACGCGCGGCTTTGACGGCGATGTTGAGCGTGGGATGCATGGATTTTTAAGGCGGGGCAGCCAAAGAGGGGCGCAATCAGCGCACGAAGGCCGCAATTCTATCCCGGGATACCGTCCCGGCCCAGAGGGGCCAGGACATAATATGAACACAATGCCATTGCCTGCACCCACTGCCCTCGATCGCATCCGCGTCGTGCTCTCGCACCCCAGCCATCCGGGCAACATCGGCGCGGCGGCGCGGGCGATGAAGACCATGGGCCTGTCGCGTCTGGTGCTGGTCAATCCGAAGGCCTTCCCCGATGCTCAGGCCGATGCCATGGCGGCTGGCGCCACCGACCTGCTGGTGCAGGCCGAGGTGGTTGCTTCGCTGGCGGAGGCTTTGAGCGGCACGGTGCTGGCCATGGCGATGACCGCGCGCCGGCGCGAACTTGCGGTGCCCGCGCTGTGGGCCCACGACGGTGCCGCGGAACTGGTGGCAATGGCCGCCGCGGGAGAGGTTGCGCTGGTATTCGGCAACGAGACCTCGGGCCTGTCCAATGACGAACTGGCGATGTGCCGGCGTTGGGCGATGATCCCGGTGAATCCCGAGTTCAGTTCGCTCAACCTGGCCGCGGCGGTGCAGGTGATGTGCTATGAACTGCGGCTGGCGGCGCTTGATCCGGGGCCGCCGCCGGCGATCTCGGGCGCCGGCGAAGTTGCCAGCCACGACGAGGTGGAGCGGCTGATCGCCCATATCGAGCGCGCAGCCCTGTCCAGCGAATTCCTCGATCCGGCCAGTCCGAAGCGCCTGATCCCGCGGCTGCGGCGCATGTTCTCCCGTGCCGCGCCGGAGAAGGAAGAAGTCAATATCCTGCGCGGCCTGTTCGCAGCACTGGAAAAAGCTGCATCTGCCCCGAAATGCAAATAAATGCTTGACCCCGGCGCTCGGGATTTCTACCATTTCAGAAGTTACTAATAGATCAGCCCATGTTCTCTCGTCTGCGTGAAGATATTTCCTGCGTTTTTGAACGCGATCCTGCCGCCCGTTCCACGTGGGAGGTGCTGACCTGCTATCCTGGCTTTCATGCACTGACGCTGCATCGAGTTTCCCACTGGCTGTGGAGTTTACGTTTGCGCTGGCTGGCGCGCTTCTTGTCGCATTTCACGCGCTGGATCACCGGCATCGAGATTCACCCCGGGGCGACCATCGGCCGCCGCGTGTTCATCGACCACGGCATGGGTGTGGTCATCGGCGAGACGGCGGTGATCGAGGATGAATGCACGCTGTATCACGGCGTCACGCTGGGTGGCACCTCGTGGAACATGGGCAAGCGGCATCCCACCTTGCAGCGCGGCGTGGTGATTGGCGCTGGCGCCAAGGTTCTGGGGCCGATAACCTTGGGCAAAGGCGCCAAGGTCGGATCGAATGCGGTAGTGGTGCGTGACGTACCGCCGGGGGCGACCGCAGTGGGTATTCCGGCGCGCGTTATCGAAGACCGAAGCGAGATCGACCGTGAGGTCAAGGCAGGCCAGATGGGCTTCTCCGCCTATGCCGTGACGCGTGCCGAGGATGATCCACTGGCTCAGGCGATTCATGGCCTGCTCAATCACGCGGTGGAAACCGATCGGCGCATCGAGGCCCTGCTGAAAACCATGGAACGTGCCGGGGTATCGATGGAAGACGATGTGGCTACCGCAGACAAGTTTGACCCCAATTACTTGTCAAAAATAGTTGACTAAAACGCTCGGGATACAATATAGTTGATACAAACGCTCAGGTATTGATCCTGAAGCGTTTCCCCAGCTGTATGACCTGACGGAGAGTTCCCATGAGACTGACCACCAAAGGACGTTTTGCCGTAACCGCAATGATCGATCTTGCCCTGCGCCAGCATACCGGCCCGGTAACCCTGGCCGGCATCAGCGAGCGGCAGAAGATTTCCCTTTCCTATCTTGAGCAGCTGTTCGGCAAGCTGCGTCGCCGTCAGCTGGTCTCCAGCGTGCGTGGTCCCGGCGGTGGTTATTGCCTGGCCAAACCGCTGGAAGCCATTTCCGTATCCGAAATCATTCATGCGGTCGACGAGTCGCTCGACGCCACGAATTGCGGTGGCAAGGGCAATTGCGCAGAGGACCAGCGTCCCTGCATGACGCATGAACTGTGGACCAGCCTGAACGAAAAGATGTTCGAGTATCTCAACTCGGTTACGCTGGCCGAACTGGTGGCCCAGCAACGGGAAAAGACCGGCGTATCCGCGGTGCTGCATGACGAACGCCCGCTGCGTCGCGCGCGTCGTCCGGCCGAGGAACTCGTCGCTGCCTGACAGTTTTCAGCACTGCCATGTTCGCCCCCGTTTATTTCGATCACAACGCCACCACGCCGCTGGATCCGCGCGTGCTGGAAGGCATGTTGCCCTACCTGCGCGAGCAGTACGGCAATGCCTCCAGCCGTCACGAATACGGTCGCGCGACGCGGCGTGCGATCGACGAGGCGCGGCAGCGCGTGGCGTATGCGGTGGGGGCACACCCGACCGAAGTGGTGTTCACCAGCGGTGGCTCCGAAGCCAACAACCTGTTCATCAAGGGTGCCGCCGCTTGCCTCACGCCTGGTACGGTGGCGATCTCGGCGATTGAACATCCCTGCGTGCGCGAACCGGCAAAGCAACTCGTGCGCGCCGGCTGGAGGCTGCGCGAAATCGCCGTCGATGGGAATTGCCGTGTCGCCAGCGCCGACTTTTCAAAGGTGCTCGCGGAAAAGCCGGCGATCGTTTCCGTCATGCTGGCCAACAACGAAACGGGCGCCATCCAGGACATCGCTGCCCTTGCCGGGCAAGTCAAGCCAATCCGCGCGTGGTTCCACACCGATGCGGTACAGGCTTTCGGCAAACGTCCATTGGACTTTCGCATGCTCAACGCTGCCGGCGTGCATGCCTTGACGCTCTCGGCACACAAGCTGGGCGGACCGAAGGGCGCGGGCGCGCTGATGGTCGACAAGCGCGTCGAACTGCAAGCACTGATTGCCGGTGGCGGCCACGAGCGCGGCCTGCGCTCCGGCACCGAAAACGTCGCGGCGATAGTCGGTTTTGGCCTCGCGGCGGAACTGGCCGTGGCCCAGCTCGATCCGCGTGCACGGCAGCTTGTCGCTCTGCGTGATGAACTCGAAGCGGGCCTGTTGGCGCAGGGCGCCACGATATTCGCCGGCGCTGCCGAACGCCTGCCCAACACCAGCTATTTTGCCTTCGCCGGTCTCGATGGCGAAACGCTGGTGGGCAAGCTGGATCGCGCCGGCTTTGCGGTGGCGGCCGGAGCGGCATGTTCCAGCGCCAATCCGGAGCCCTCGCAGGTGCTGCTGGCGATGGGCATCGAATCACGCTTGGCCCGTGGTGCCGTGCGGGTAAGCCTCGGTGCGGACAATACGACGTCGCAAGTGCGCGATTTTCTCGCGACACTGCAGACTACAATCTTGCAATTAAAGGGCCTGACCGCCCTGACAAGCTGAACTGGAGAAATTTGTAATGAAGCTACCGGTGTACCTCGACTACTCCGCAACCACGCCAGTTGATCCGCGCGTGGCGGCGAAGATGATCCCCTGGCTGACCGAGCATTTCGGCAATCCGGCCTCGCGTTCCCACTCCTACGGTTGGGAAGCGGAGAAAGCCGTGGAAGAAGCGCGCGAAGAAGTCGCCAAACTGGTCGGCGCCGACGCCAAGGAAATCATCTGGACCTCGGGCGCGACGGAATCCAACAATCTCGCGATCAAGGGCGCGGCGCATTTTTACGCCGGGACCAAGGGCAAGCACATCATCACGGTGTCCACCGAACACAAGGCGGTGCTGGATACCGTCAAGGAACTCGAGCGACAGGGCTTCGAGGCGACCTATCTGGTCCCCGGTGAAAATGGCCTGATCACCGTCGAGCAGTTCAAGGCGGCGCTGCGGCCCGATACGGTCGTGGCTTCGGTGATGGCGGTGAATAACGAGATCGGCGTGATCCAGCCCCTGGCCGAGATCGGCGAAATCTGCCGCGAGAAAGGCGTGATCTTCCACGTCGATGCGGCACAGGCCACCGGCAAGATGCCGATCGACCTCTCGAAACTGAAGGTTGATCTGATGTCCTTCTGCGCGCACAAGACCTACGGCCCCAAGGGCATCGGTGCGCTCTACGTCAGGCGCAAGCCGCGCGTCCGCCTCGAAGCACAGATGCATGGCGGCGGCCACGAGCGCGGCATGCGCTCCGGCACGCTGGCGACGCACCAGATCATCGGCATGGGCGAATGCTTCCGGCTGGCCCGCGAGGAAATGGCGGTCGAAAACGAACGCATCCGCATGCTGCGCGACAGGCTGCTCAAGGGCCTGCTGGACATCGAGGAAACCTACGTCAATGGCGACATCGATCAGCGCGTGCCGCACAATTTGAATGTCAGCTTCAACTTCGTCGAGGGCGAATCGCTGATCATGGCGATCAAGGACATTGCCGTGTCGAGCGGCTCGGCCTGTACCTCGGCCAGCCTGGAGCCTTCCTATGTGCTGCGTTCCCTCGGTCGTTCGGACGAACTGGCGCACAGTTCGATCCGCTTCACCCTCGGCCGCTTCACGACGGAAGAGGAAATCGATTTCACCATCAAGCTGCTGCACGACAAGCTGGGCAAGCTGCGCGAGCTTTCCCCGCTGTGGGAAATGTACAAGGACGGTGTTGATCTCAACAGCGTTCAATGGGCTGCACACTGAGGAAACCATCATGGCATACAGCGAAAAAGTACTGGATCACTACGAAAACCCTCGCAACGTCGGCTCATTCGCCAAGGACGACGACAGCGTTGCCACCGGCATGGTCGGCGCGCCGGCTTGCGGCGACGTCATGAAGCTGCAGATCAAGGTCGGCAAGGATGGCATCATCGAGGACGCCAAGTTCAAGACCTATGGCTGCGGTTCGGCGATTGCTTCGTCGTCGCTGGTGACCGAATGGGTCAAGGGCAAGACCCTGGATCAGGCACTGGACATCAAGAACACGCAGATCGCCGAGGAACTGGCCCTGCCGCCGGTGAAGATTCACTGCTCCATCCTTGCCGAGGATGCAATCAAGGCCGCCGTGGCCGACTACAAAAAGAAGCAGGGAGCCTGACATGAGTGCTTGCACCACCACCACGCCCGAAACCGCAGCCACTCCGGTCCCGCCGACCAGTTGGCAGGGCAGCGAAAGCGCAAGCCCGGTGACCCTCAGCGAACGCGCCGCAGACCACATCGCCAAGTACATCGCCAAGCGCGGCAAGGGGATTGGCATTCGCCTCGGGGTCAAGACCTCGGGCTGTTCAGGCATGGCTTACAAACTCGAATTCGCGGATGCCGCCAACGCCGAGGACATCGAATTCCTCAGTCACGGCGTCAAGGTGCTGATCGATCCGAAGAGCCTGCCCTACCTGGCCGGTACCGAACTCGACTATGCGCGCGAGGGCCTCAACGAAGGCTTCAAGTTCAACAACCCGAACGTCAAGGACGCATGCGGGTGCGGCGAGTCATTCACTACCTGACATTCGCCTGATGACCACGTTCGACCTGAATTTCGCTGCCGATCACTTCACGCTGTTCGGCCTGCCGCGTGCGCAGTCGCTTGACCTGGAGAGCCTGGAACATTCCTTTAGGGCCATTCAGGCGCAGGTGCATCCGGACAAGCACGCGCATGCCGCCGATTCCGACCGGCGTCTGGCAATGCAATGGGCGACCCGGGTGAACGAGGCTTTCCAGACGCTCAAATCACCGGGCAAGCGGGCCCGTTACCTTCTGCATCTGCTCGGGCACGATCCGCAGATCGAAAGCAATACCGCGATGCCTGTGGAATTCCTGATGCATCAGATGGAGCTGCGCGAAGCAGTGTTGGAAGCGAGGGCTGCTGCCGACGAAACCGCGCTGGACGCGGTGCGCTCGCGCCTGGTGAATGAAATCAGGACCGAATACGAGCGATTGGCCGAATTGATTGATATGACGAAAGACTACACCGCCGCGGCCAACCTGGTGCGACAGCTGATGTTTCAGGAAAAACTGCTGACCGAAATCGACGACGCGCTCGAAGCCGTCACCGCGTAGAACACTATGGCACTTCTTCAAATTGCGGAGCCGGGAGAATCCGCGGCGCCCCACGAGCATCGTCTCGCCGTCGGCATCGACCTCGGTACCACCAATTCGCTGGTGGCGACTGTCAGGAGCGGCATGAGCGTGGTGCTCAACGACGCGCGAGGCAGACCGTTGCTGCCATCGGTGGTCAGCTACGCCGCCGACGGCAGCGTGGACGTGGGCTACAGTGCGGAAGCCAAGCAATCCATCGATCCGAAGAACACCATCGTTTCGGTGAAGCGCTTCATGGGCCGTGGCCGGCACGACATCGCCCACATCGAAACCCTGCCTTACGATTTCGTCGATGCCGAGGGCATGGTCAAGCTCAGAACCATTGCCGGAGTGAAGAGTCCGGTCGAGATATCCGCGGAAATCCTGAAGACGGTGCGCAACCGGGCCGAGGCATCGCTGGGTGGCGAACTGACGGGAGCGGTGATCACCGTCCCGGCCTATTTCGACGACGCCCAGCGCCAGGCAACCAAGGATGCGGCGCGACTGGCCGGACTGAACGTGCTGCGCCTGCTCAACGAACCGACGGCGGCCGCCATCGCCTACGGCCTGGACAATTCGGCCGAAGGGATCTACGCGGTGTTCGACCTCGGCGGCGGCACCTTCGACATTTCGATCCTGCGGCTGTCGAAAGGCGTTTTCGAAGTCATGGCCACCGGCGGCGATTCGGCACTGGGCGGCGACGATTTCGATCACCGCATTTTCTGCTGGATCATCGAACAGGCGAAGCTGGCGCCGCTCTCGCCGCAGGACGCACGGCTGCTGCAGATGCGTGCCCGTGAAGCCAAGGAACAGTTGTCCCAGCACGGCCAGGTGCCGATCACGGTCAAACTGGGCAGCGGCGAATACGTCGACCTGATGCTGACCACGGAAGTATTTACCGATATCTCGCGCACGCTGGTGCAGAAGACCATCGCGCCGAGCAAGAAGGCTTTGCGCGACGCCGGCCTCACCGTCGAGGATGTACGGGGCGTAGTCATGGTTGGCGGCTCGACGCGCATGCCGCAAATACAGCATGCCGTGGCTGAGTTGTTCAGACAGGAGCCACTCAACAACCTCGACCCGGAAAAAGTCGTGGCACTCGGCGCGGCGATCCAGGCCAACCTGCTGGCGGGCAACCGCGCGCCCGGCGATGACTGGCTGTTGCTCGACGTGATCCCCCTGTCGCTGGGACTGGAGACCATGGGCGGCCTGGTCGAGAAGGTCATTCCGCGCAACTCGACGATTCCGGTCGCGCGTGCGCAGGAATTCACCACCTTCAAGGACGGCCAGACCGCGATGGCGATCAAGGTGGTGCAGGGAGAGCGCGAACTGGTCTCCGACTGCCGTAGCCTGGCGCAGTTTGAATTGCGCGGCATTCCTCCCATGGTGGCCGGCGCCGCGCGCATTCGCGTCACCTTCCAGGTCGATGCCGATGGCCTGTTGTCCGTCACGGCGCGCGAGCAGATCACCGGCCACGAGGCCCGCATTGAGGTCAAGCCGTCCTACGGCCTGAGCGATGATGAAATCGCCGGCATGCTCAAGGACAGCTTCAGTCACGCTGGCGATGATGCCTTCCGTCGTGCCCAGCGCGAGGCGCAGGTCGAGGCCCAGCGCCTGATCGAAGCGACCCAGTCGGCCCTGCTGGATGCGGCGGACCTGCTATCAACCCTGGAGCGTGCCCACATCGACGCGGCCATGGCCCGACTGCAAGCCGTCATGACAGGCGACGATCGCCGCGCCATCGACGCAGCGATGCAGGCCTTGAGTGCCGCGACAAACGAATTCGCGGCACGGCGCATGAATCAGAGCGTGCAGCGCGCGCTCGCTGGCCGGAAAATTGACCAACTATCGCTATGACGCAAATAATTGTTCTGCCCCATGTCGAACTGTGTCCGGATGGCGCGGTGATTGATGCCGCACCGGGGACATCCATCTGCGATGTGCTGCTCGGCAACGATATCGAGATAGAACACGCCTGCGAGAAGTCCTGCGCGTGCACCACATGTCATGTCGTCGTGCGCGAGGGATTCAATTCCCTGGCGGCAGCAGAAGACTTGGAGGAGGATCTGCTGGACAAGGCCTGGGGCCTGGAACCCAACTCGCGCCTTTCCTGTCAGGCGCTGGTCGGCCAGATTCCGCTGGTGATAGAGATTCCAAAATACACCATCAACATGGTCAAGGAAGGGCATTCCAAAAAATGAAGTGGACTGACAGTCTTGACGTCGCCATCGAACTGATCGAAGCTCATCCGGAGGTCGATCCGACTCGCATCAATTTTGTTGACCTGATGCGCTGGGTCATGGCCTTGCCCGGCTTCGAGGAAAACGAGGGCCATTGCGGCGAGAAGAAACTCGAAGCCATACAACAGGCATGGATTGACGAAGTCGAGTGAACCATGCTGGTCGACACCCACTGCCATCTGGATGCGGTCGAGTTCGATGAGGACCGCGAGGCAGTGGCTGATGCGGCGACGCGGGCCGGAGTAGGGCTGATCGTGGTGCCGTCGGTAGAGCGCGCCAATTTCGGCGCCGTCGCCTCGGTTTGCCGTGATTATTCGGTTTGTGTTGCTGCCTACGGCATTCATCCCATGTACGTCGATCGAGCCCGCGAGCCCGACCTCGACGCCCTGCGCGAAACTGTCCTGCGCGAGCAACCTGTGGCCGTGGGCGAAATCGGCCTCGATCGATTCATGGAGCCGCGCGACGACTTGTTGCAGGAGTTCTATTTCACCGCCCAGTTGAAGATCGCCCGCGATGCGGGTCTGCCGGTGCTGCTGCATGTCCGTCGTGCCATCGACCCGATACTCAAGGCTTTGCGGCTTTGTCCGGTACCCGGCGGAATCGCCCATGCCTTCAACGGCAGCCGGCAGCAGGCCGACGAATTCATCAAGCTCGGCTTCAAGCTGGGCTTCGGCGGTGCCATGACCTTTCCGCGCGCCAGCCGCATTCGCGAACTCGCAGCGACGCTGCCGCTCGACGCCATCGTGCTGGAAACCGATGCGCCGGATATTCCGCCGGAATGGAAAGTCGGCGCCCGCAACACGCCGGATCAACTGCCGCGCATCGCGCAAACTCTGGCCGACTTGCGCGGTATCGGACTACAGGAGATTGCTGACGCCACGACTGCCAACGCCAACGCCGTACTTCCCGGTCTGCCCCGGCTACACTAACGTTATCCTACCCCCCCCAACCACTCTCAATCAGGAGCTACCCATGAGCACAAAAATAACCCTGCGCGGCAACCCCGTTAACGTCGACGGCGATCTTCCAGCTACCGGAACCAAGGCCCCGGATTTCAAACTGACCAGCGGTGCGCTGGCCGATGTTTCGCTGAAGGACTTCGCCGGCAAGCGCAAGGTGATGAACATCTATCCGAGCATCGATACCCCGACCTGCGCCACGTCGACCCGCAAGTTCAACGAGTCCGCCGGAGACCTGCCCAATACGGTCGTGCTCTGCGTTTCAGGTGATCTGCCCTTTGCCGCCAAGCGTTTCTGCGAACTGGAAGGACTGAAGAACGTGGCCCACCTGTCCACCTTCCGCCATCCGGAATTCCTCAAGGCCTGGGGTGTGGCGATTGCCGATGGTCCGCTGGTGGGCCTTACCGCCCGCGCGGTGGTGGTGCTTGACGAGAATGACAAGGTGATTCACAGCGAAATGGTGCCGGAGATAGGACAGGAGCCCGATTACGCGTCGGCGCTGAAGTCGCTCGGCTAAGTCGGTCGCCGTATCGCCAGCGCCGACTTTTCAAGCCAAACAAACGGGAGCCTCGGCTCCCGTTTGTTTATGCCGTTCCTTCGCGGCTGGCGCGTTTGCGTTCGTGTTCCTTGAGCAGGCGCTTGCGCAAGCGGATCGACTTCGGCGTGATTTCGACCAGTTCGTCGTCGGCGATGAATTCGACGGCAGATTCGAGTGTCATCAGTACTGGCGGCACCAGTCGCACGGCCTCGTCGGTGCCCGAGGCGCGCACGTTGGTCAACTGCTTGCCCTTGATCGGATTCACCACAAGGTCGTTGTCGCGGCTGTGGATGCCGATGATGATGCCTTCGTAGAGCGGATCGCCGGGACTGACGAACAT
>CAYNGV010000070.1:0-11193 GCA_964397005.1 uncultured Sulfuritalea sp.
CGCGGCCTGTCGATGATCGAGGCCGGCATCCTCGACGGCGACCTGCTCGCCGTGCATCGCACTTCCGAAGCGGTGAACGGCCAGATCGTCATCGCCCGGCTCGGCGACGAAGTCACCGTCAAACGCTTCAAGCGGCGCGGCACCATGGTCGAATTGATCGCCGAGAACCGCGACTTCGCGCCCATCCTGGTCAATACGCGCAAGGAGTCGCTGACCATCGAGGGCATCGCCGTGGGCCTGATCCGCGACGGGCGCACACTTTAATCGACTCATGAACCCCGCTTTGGCCGATCGGCGTCGATCGACGGGCACTATCGGGTTCGTGCCTCGGGCTTCCTTGCGATCAGCGTAATGAAAGACTTGACGCGATGCCCCGGCGCATCGAATTCGCTGAATTTCGAGTGAATGATGTCCCAGTTCGCAAAGCGGCCTTCGATTTCCTCCGGTGCGAACAGGCAGTAATGGTTGCCATGGAACATGTCGAGATACGTCGTGCCCTCGATCAGCACATTGATCACCGCGATGCCGCCGGGGCGCACCCGCGCCTGCAACATCGACAGGATGCGAAAGGCTGTCTGGCAGTCGAAGAACATCAGCAGGCCGATGGAAACCACGCAATCGAAGTCTTCGGTGATTTGATATTTCCGCAGGTCCGTTTCGATGGCCTCGATCGGCAGGGCCTCGTCGAGTGCGCGCTGCCGCAAGTGGCTGATGGCGGAGCGGCTGGCATCCAGCGCCACCACGGAGCCACCGCGCTCCGCCGCTGCAATCGCCAGGTTGCCGAGGCCGCAGCCGAAGTCGAGCACGCGCCCCTTCAAATGCGGTAAGGCGGCCAGCTCGAAAGGATTGAGCTTGAAGTCCTGGTTGCGGACCTGCTGCTGAAACTGGTGGTCAAAGAAGGCAATGCTGCTGTTGGTTTTCATGGCGGGATTGTGACGCCGGACAAGTCGATCTGTCCAGCCAAAAAACCGCCGGACTCGCCGGCGGTTTGCTTCCGGCAAAGCCCGGTCGCGGCGGTACAAAATTATTTGCGGATTGAACAGCGGATTCCCGCCATCAAGTCCGACTTTCATCGAAAATGAGTTCGTGATCACCTGTCCATCGGATGAACTGAAATGAAGATCGTAATCGTTGATGACAATGAATCCATACGCAAGGTATTGCGCGCACTCTGCGAAGTCGAAGGGCATGAAGTCAGCGCCGAGTTCGGCGACGGAGTGGGTTTGCTGAACTGCGTTGCGGACCAGCGTCCTGACGTTGTCTGCCTGGACTTTGAATTGCCTGGACTGAACGGGCTTGAGCTGCTGGCGCAAATGGATGTCGCGGCAAATCAGGTGGACGTGGTCATGATCTCCGGCTCCGACGATCCCGAGTTGAAAGGACATGCCGCCGATCTGGGCGCCAAGGGGTTCATCCGCAAACCGTTTGAACAGACGCAGGTCATCGACGAGCTCAAGCTAATTGCCCAGGCGCGAGCCATCGCGGCCAGAGCCGCGGCAACGCCGGAAACAATCGAGCCGGCGCCGACACCAGCCACCGAGTCCATGTCACGGGTGGTGACCGTTGTGGTACCGCGCTCCGCCGTCATTGTCGATGACAGCGGATCGATTCGGCTGCTGTTGAAGGGCATCCTCGGTGAACTCGGCATCCAGGTCCTTGGGGTTGCCTCCAGTGGGCGCGAAGGCATCGAGGTGGTGAAGAAGGTTCGTCCGGCCCTGGTCTGTCTCGACATCGACATGCCGGGCATGTCTGGTCTGGAGGCGCTGCCGGAGATCCGTGCCGCCAGTCCGCAGACGAAGGTTGTCATGATCACGGGCAATGCCGGCCGCGCGATCGTGGAAGCGTCGGTGGCCGGCGGCGCCAAAGGATATTTTCTGAAGCCGATTCGTCCGGCCAAGGTCGAGGAGTTCATGAGGAAACTGTTCCAGCTGTAGCCCGGAACGGCCGCGATTGTGAAAAGTCGGCGCTGGCGACACGGCGAATCGATCGATGGCAGCGTTGCTTTTCCTGCCATACCGACAGCGCCGACTCTTGCACTGGATGTCGAGTAGTGTCAGGGAACCGGCAGCGGTTTATGGCTTTCGCCGGCTTCCATCCTCAGGGCCCGGCGCCGCCGCGGCTTCTGTCCTTGAAGGAGCAGGTCGCGGCCTGGATGTGCCCCGGATAGTGTTGCTCGAAGCTGCGGCAGATGTCCGGTTTGTACAGCCATTCCTGGTCCGGCGTGGTGAACAGCCGCGCATCGATGGGCGACATTTCTTCCTCGTACACCTCGAATATCTCGACGCCGGCCGGTGCTATCCGCTGCCTTTCCAGATGCTCGATCAGGCCGCAAATCGTGTCGGAAAAGTAGGACTTGTACTCGTCGCTTTCCTCGAACATGCGTATCCGGGCCTCGTAGGTGTAGGGCAGGCTCTTGTCGTACTTCGACTTCGGGCCGAGAAATTTTTCAAGCAGGCTCATGGTCGATCTCCTTGAGGGCTGAGGCAGGCAACAATGCTACTCCAGGAGATCGTCCCTGGCGTGCTTTCAGGTTCGCAGCGGGGCAGGGCTTCGGCTTTCGCAATGAAGCGCAGCGCGACGCCGTTATTGCAGTAGCGCTTTCCCGTCGGCCGCGGGCCGTCGTTGAAGACATGGCCGTGATGCCCGCCGCAGCGTGAGCAGTGATTTTCGGTGCGCGGCAGGACGAGCTTGAAATCGGTCGAGGTATCGATCGCCGCGGACAACGGCTGCCGGAAGCCGGGCCGGCCGGCCCCGACATTCCTTACAGGTCGATTGAGTTTGCCGATTCGAAGCATGATGGGTCAAAATGCACCCATCTGCCCGGCAATCGAGCTTCATGGAACCCGATCTCCAACGAGAACTGAATGCGCTGCGCCCCGATCTGCTGCGCTTTGCGCGCCTGCAACTGCGCGACGCCGCCGCAGCCGAGGACGCGGTGCAGGAAACCCTGCTGTCGGCTCTGCAGGGCAGCCATGGCTTCGAAAGTCGCTCATCCTACAAGACGTGGCTGATCGCCATCCTGCGCAACAAGATCATCGACATCATCCGCGGCCAGAGCAGGGAAGTCAGCGCGACTTCGCTGGCCGACGATGAAGCCGGGGACGATCTGCTGATGGAATCCCTGTTCGACCGGCGCGGCCACTGGCAGCCCGAGGCGAAGCCGGGACGCTGGGCCGATCCGGAAGCGTCATTCGAGCAGCAGCAATTCTGGAAAGTATTCGAGGCCTGCCTCGATCACCTGCCCGAGAAGACGGCTCGCGTGTTCATGATGCGCGAGATCCTCGGCCTCGAGACCGACGAGATATGTAAGGAAACCGGAATCAGCTCGTCCAATTGCTGGGTGGTGCTGCATCGTGCCAGATCGGGCCTGCGCATCTGTCTTGAAACGGAATGGTTCGCCGGAGCGGAAAGCTGACATGTTGAGCTGCAAGCAAGCCACCGAACTGATGTCGCAGGAGAAGGATCGCCCGCTCAGCCTCGGCGAGCGCATCGGTCTGCGCCTGCACGTTTGGATTTGCGCCGGCTGTGGCAACTATCGGCGCCAGATGGATGTGCTGCGTGCCGCCTGCCGACGCTTCGGCAACGGCGGCACGCCGTGAGCGCCGCCGTCTCGCCAGCGCCGACTAATGTCTGCCCGCAGTGCGGCGCCCGGTTTCGCTGCGGCATGGAAGGCGGCGACCAGGAATGCTGGTGCGCGAGCCTGCCGGCTTTGCTGCCGCTACCGGCGAAATCCGGTTCCGGTTCGCCCGCGGCAAGCTGTTTCTGTGCTGCCTGCCTGAAAGAGAAGCTGGCCACCGCAAGAAATATTCGCCACCCGGATTAATTCTCCACAATCTGGTTGTGGATATTTGCTAGGATGGCGACTTTATCGCTAAGGGCATAGAGGCGCAGATTGCGCGCCCGCCTGATTTCCATGAAACTCAAAGACAAGATCCTGATGTTTTTCGTCAGCATCATGGCCGTGCTGGTCGTGGTGTTGACGGTGTTCTCCGCGCTGGGCTTTCGCCGCTTCTCGATCTACAACACCGAGCGCCACGCGCGATCGGTGGCCGACACGGTCAAGGTCGGTCTGACCGAAAGCATGATCAATGGCACCATCGACAAGCGCCAGCAATTTCTGACCCGGCTCTCTTCGGTTGCCGGAGTCAAGCAGGTGCGGGTCACACGGGGGCCGGCGGTGATCAGCCAGTTCGGACCGGGGCTGCCCGGCGCAGCCGCTGCCAACGACGACATTCGGGCGGCACTGGCGAGCGGCAAGGAAGTGTTCACCATCGTCGAGGTGGATGACGACCTGATATTCCACGCCGTGATTCCCTATGTCGCCACCGATCATGGCGAGCCCAACTGCCTGCAATGCCACCAGGTCGGCGCCGGCACGGTGCTGGGCGCGGTGAGCATCGACATTTCACTTGCGGAAGTGCGTCGCCAGGGAATTTTCGCGGTCATCATCGTGAGCCTGGCCGTGTTTGCGGTTGCGCTGGGGGCCCTGGCGCTGTTGCGGCGCATGATGGCGCCGCTGTCGGAAACCGCGGAGGCGGTGCGGGAGGTCACCTTGCAGGCCGTGGGAGGTAATTTCGCCGGACGCATCAACCAGCACAGAAACGACGAGGTGGGCGACATTGCCCTCAACATCAACCGTCTCATGGAGTTCCTCGAACGTGAGATGACGACCATCCGCACCCGCGTCGGCCAGTTGATGGGGCATCAGGTGACCGAAGGCGGCAATCAGCTGGTGCATACCACCGAGATGGTCGAAAGCCTGGTCGAGGTCTCGCAGTTCAAGCAGGCCATCGAGGAAGACCAGACCAAGCTGGAAATCTACCAGCGGCTCGCCGACATGCTGCTGGGCAAGTACGACTTCAAGCGTTTCTCCATCTACGAAATCGCGGCGAGCAAGAACCGCATGACTCCGATTGTTGTGGATGGCGAACTCGGCGCCGCCTGCCGCTATTGCGACCCGCAGGTGACGCTCGATGCAGGTTTTTGCCGCGCCCGCCGCACCGGTCACGAAGTCGACGCGGTGGACTTCCCCGGCCTATGCACGATGTTCCGCCCGAATGCAGAGGGCGATACCCATGTCTGTTTGCCGATCACCCAGTCCGGTTCCGCCGGCTGCGTGGTGCAGATAGTCGTTGCCGCAGACGAAACCGCATTGGCGAGGCTGATGGTGCCGTTCGTCAACGTTTATCTGCGCGAAGCCGGCCCTGTTCTGGAGGCCAAGCGCCTCATGGAACATCTGCGCGAAAACTCGCTGCGCGATCCCATGACCGGTCTCTACAACCGCCGCTTCATCGAAGAGTATGTCAGCGCCCTGGTGGGTGGCACCCAGCGGCGCAAGGGCTCGTTTTCGGTGCTGATGCTCGACCTCGATTTCTTCAAGCAGGTGAATGATACCCACGGACATGAGGCGGGCGACAAGGTCATCAAGACCCTGGCCGATATCCTGGTGCGCAATGTGCGCGCCGCGGACATGGCGGTGCGTTACGGTGGCGAGGAATTCCTGCTCTTGCTGACCGATACCGGCGGTGATGCCGCCATGAACGTGGCCGAGAAAATTCGTGCTGAAGTCGAGGCGACCAAGATTCCCCTGCCGGGCGGCATACTGCAAAAAACCATTTCGATTGGCGTCGCGGAATTTCCAAAGGATTCCGACACCTTCTGGCAGGTGGTCAAGTTCGCCGACGTGGCCCTGTACAAGGCCAAGTCGGGCGGGCGCAACCGGGTGGTGCGGTTTCTGCCGGAAATGTGGGACGCCAGCGCGAATTACTGATCGGTGCGCGCCACACGGCCCGGGGCACCGGGTCACCGGGTCATTGAACGACGCCGTAGCGCCAGCGCCGACTTTCTCGGCGGGTCAATCACCCCTGTCGAGCATGGCCGGCAGCAGCGAAAGATCGGCAATCTCGCCATCCGGCGTGGCCGGGATCCGCTCGGGGGCCTGGCCGAAGCGGTTGCACCAGATCACATGAAAGCCGAAGGCTTTGGCCGAGTAGGCGTCCCAGCCGTTCGACGACAGGAAGCAGATGCGCGACGGCTCGAGTTTCAACTGCCTGGCTGCCAGGTCATAGACCGACGGATGCGGCTTGTAGACGCCGACTTCCTCGACCGAGAACACGCCATCGAAGACGCCTTCAAGGCCGGAGTTTTCGACCACCGCTGCCAGCATGCGTGGCGAGCCGTTGGAGAGGATGGCGAGCTTCATGCCGCGTGCCTTCAATGTGTGCAGCATGGCCGGCACCTCGGGATAGGTCTTGAGCTGCAGGTAGAGTTGCATCAGACGCTCGCGCAAGCCGGGGCGCTCGATACGCAGGGTGGCGAGGGAGAAATCCAGTGCGTCGCCGGTGACCTGCCAGAAGTCGGCATGATGCTGCGCCAACCCGCGCAGCCAGGTGTATTGCAGTTGCTTCAGGCGCCACTGATCGGAGAGGCGCTGCCAGTCGTCGCCGAGTTCGTCGCGCGCGGCGCTGGCGGCGCTGTTGAAGTCGAACAGCGTGCCGTAGGCGTCGAAGACGCAGGCATCGATGTCGTGCAGTTGCGGCTCGTTCATGGGTCGGTCCTTTGCAAGGGGGTGTTCACATTTCGTCCGCGCGGTGCTCAATTGCCTACAGTGTGCCGCAGATTGCCTGGAAGAGCTGCAGCGCCGATCTGCCGCCTATCCGGGCATGTCCTTGCTTATCGTGGATGTCCGCAATTGTTCCAGGCCGGAGACTGATCTAGCATCGTATGCATGATGTCCGATGGCTGGACGATGACAGGAGGGGCGACATGGATTTCATCAAAGTGACCCAGGGCGGACACATCGGGACGATTGCGCTGGACAACCCGAAGAAGCTCAATGCGCTCAGCCACGACCTGGTTGCCGGGATTGTCGATGCACTGCAGCGGCTCGAAGAAGCGGAGGTCAGGGTGGTGATCCTGCGGGCGCAGCCGGGAGCCAGGGTCTGGTCGGCCGGGCACGATGTCGGCGAACTGCCGGAGGGAGGCCGTGATCCGCTGGGCTGGGATGATCCGCTCAGGCATCTGGTGCGCACCATCGAGACCTGTCGCATGCCGGTCATCGCGATGATCGAGGGCGGGGTCTGGGGCGGCGCGGTGGAGACTGTGCTGGCCTGCGACATCGTCATTGCCTCGCCCGGCGCCACATTCGCGGTCACCCCTGCGCGTCTGGGAGTGCCCTACAACGTCAGCGGCATGATGACCTTCATGAGTGCGGCCAGTCTGCGCGTCGTCAAGGAACTGGCTTTTACCGCCACGCCCATTTCGGCTGAGCGCGCGGAGCGCATCGGCATGATCAATCATGTCGTTGCCGGCGACGAACTGGAAGCGTTCACACTCGACATGGCGACCACGATTGCCAATAACGCCCCCCTGAGCATCGCCGTCATGAAGGAACAACTGCGGGTGCTGGCCGGGGCCAAACCGGTCAGTCCTCGCGGTTTCGAGAAAGTGCAGGGGCTGCGCCGTATTGTTTACGACAGTCATGACTACCACGAGGGGATTCTCGCCTTCAAGGAGAAACGCAAACCGGTGTTCACCGGCAGGTAAACCGGCCGGGAAGGTTCGGATCTCCTGTAACCGCCGCAGGAACCAATTCACTTTGCATGGAGGAGGACTTTCATGAAGCATGGTCACGACACCGCGTTGCGCGGAGTAGCTCTGCTGCACGATCCATTGCACAACAAGGGCACTGCGTTTACCGAGGTCGAACGCGATGCACTGGGCTTGCGCGGCCTGTTGCCGCCACATGTGCACACCCAGGAAGAGCAGATGGCACGGTTTCTCGAAAACATGCGAAGCCTTGCCGACCCGCTTGAGAAGTTTGTCGCGCTGAACTCCCTTCACGATCGAAACGAGGCCCTGTTTTTCAGGGTGGTCTGCGACCATGTCGATGAGATCATGCCCTTGATCTACACGCCGACCGTCGGGCTGGCCTGTCAGCGCTTCGGACACATTTTCCAGCGGCCGCGTGGCATGTTCATCAGCATCAATGACCGTGGCCGCATTGCCGAAATCCTGCGCAACTGGCCGCGCAAGGCCGGCATCATCGTCGTCACCGACGGCGAGCGCATCCTCGGGCTCGGCGATCAGGGCGCCAACGGCATGGGCATACCGGTCGGCAAGCTGTCGCTGTACACCGCCTGCGCCGGCGTTGATCCGGCGATCTGCCTGCCGGTTACCCTGGACATGGGCACCAACAACGAAACCTTGTTGAGCGATCCCTACTATGTCGGCCTGCGCAGGCGTCGGGTGACCGGGCCGGCCTACGACGAGTTGATCGATGAATTCATTACGGCGGCACGCCATGTTTTTCCGAACGTCATCATTCAGTTCGAGGACTTTGCCAATCACAATGCGTTCCGCCTCCTGGAACGGTATCGCCACAAGATTTGCACCTTCAATGACGATATCCAGGGCACGGCGTCGGTCGCCCTGGCCGGTGTGCTGTCCGCGCTGCGCGTCAAGGGCACGTCGCTTGTCGACGAGAGGTTCCTGTTCCTCGGCGCCGGGGAGGCGGCCACCGGCATTGCCGACCTGATCGTGGCGGCGATGGTTGCCCAGGGCGTCGATCTGATGGAGGCCAGAAAGCACTGCTGGCTGGTCGACTCCAAGGGTCTGGTGGTGAAGTCACGCGAGGGCCTCGCAGCGCAGAAGCTTCCCTACGCCCACGACCATGCCCCTGTCGCTGATTTCCTGTCGGCGCTGAATATCCTGAAGCCGACCGGGATCATCGGCGTGGCGGCTGTCGGCGGCACATTCACGCCGGAAGTCCTGCGTGCGATGGCCGACGGCAACGAGCGCCCGATCGTATTCGCGCTGTCGAATCCGACTTCCAAGTCGGAATGCACCGCGGAGCAGGCTTACGCGGGGACTGACGGCCGCGCGTTGTTTGCCTCGGGCAGCCCGTTCCTTCCGCTGCAGTTTCAGGGCAAGACCATGGTGCCGCGCCAGGGCAACAACTCCTACATCTTTCCGGGTGTCGGCCTGGGCGCGATCGCGTGCGGCGCCACGCGCATTACCGACGAGATGTTTCTCGCTGCAGCCAATACCCTCGCCTCGCTGGTCACCCCGGCCGATCTGGATCAAGGCAGCCTGTTCCCGCCGCTCTCGAACACGCGCGAGGTATCCGCCCGCATCGCCGTGGCGGTTGCCGAGGTCGCTTTCGAGCGGGGGCTTGCCTCCAAGTCGCGACCGGAAGACATGCTGGCGCTGGTGCAGGCGCATGTATACGCCCCGTGTTATCCGGCGGTCCGTTCTTAGTTGCGGCGACAAGCCCGGAGCCGGCTGGATGCCGGCTCCGGCGCTGATGGCGCGGATGGCTTGAGGTATTTTGCCCAGGGGATATAGTAGAGCCGTGTGAACGTCTCTTAAGCGCGGAGTACCGATGATGGATCTTGCCCACTTTCCACTGGACTTTGCCGGACTTTTGGCCCTGGCTGCCGGGCTTGGTTGGGCTTCGGGTTTTCGCCTCTACACCACCTTGTTCGTTGTCGGTCTGGCCGGCAAAATGGGCTGGATCATTCTCCCCGAAGGCTTGCGTCTGCTTGAACACCCTTGGGTGCTGGGCGCAGCCGGTCTGATGCTGGTCGTCGAATTTTTTGCCGACAAGATTCCGCTGCTCGATTCGGTGTGGGACACGGTGCACACCTTTATCCGCATCCCGGCGGGCGCGGCGCTCGCGGCGATGGTGTTTGGCGGCCAGGGTGTCGAATGGCAGACCGCGATGGCGCTGCTGGGCGGTACGCTGGCCGCCGGGACGCACTTCACCAAAGCCGGCACGCGCGCCATCATCAACGCCTCGCCGGAACCCTTTACCAACATCGCCGCATCCTTCGGCGAAGACGTCGTGGTGCTCACCGGCTTGTGGCTGATGTTCGCCCACCCGTGGCTGATGCTGGCCCTGCTGCTGGTGCTGATCGTATTGACCGCCTGGCTGCTGCCGAAACTCTGGCGCGGCGTGGCCGGGGTCATTCGCGGCCTGTCGCTGCCGCGCCTGCCGGCAAAGTTCCCCGGGTGATGGGGTCATGGAAAGTCCTGGCGACCGCCTGAAGAGAATCAGGAAGCTGGCGCTGCTGCTGACGTCTTTGTCATTCCTGATCCTCCTCGTCAGTGCTTACATCCGTCTCGGCGGCGCGGGCCTCGGCTGCAGTCCGTGGCCCCACTGCTACGGTCAGTTGCTGGTCGGCGGGTCGTACTTGCACAGCGACGCGGCGCGCATCCTGCACCGCGTCGTGGCGTCATCCGCGCTGCTGCTCGGCTTCGTCCTGGTCTGGCAATGCCAGCGTCCGCAGCCTGTCCAGCCGCCGGCGCGGTATGCCACCGCCCTGCTGGTGCTGATGATCCTGCTTACCGTTGTCGGGCTGTGGAGTTCCGACCCGCATCGGGTATGGGCCGCTTTCATCAACATCCTGGGCGGCGCCGGCCTGGTCCTGCTCTCCTGGCGCACGGTACTCGCCGCCGACATTCGGCAAGCGCCTGCTCCGCGCCGGCGTCCCGCCGCGCTGCTGCATGCGGGGCTGGGAACCCTGGCCCTGACGATGGCGCTGGGCGCCCTGATCGGCGCCCGCTACGCGGCGACCGCCTGTCCCTTCCTGCCCGGCTGCATCGACGCTTCCTGGCCCGCGCCCGCGGGCTGGAGCGCGCTAAATCCCTTCGCCCGCGTCGCCGTTGCGGCATCGATTGGCGATGACGGCGGGGTGGCGCTGCACCTGCTGCACCGCTACAGCGCCCTCGCGACCCTGCTGCTGCTCGGCCTCGGCGGCCTGCGGGCGCTGGCGCAGCCGGCATCCCGGCGCAGCGCGGTCCTGCTGCTGGCGCTGTTGCTGGTCCAGTTCGCGCTGGGTGTGCTGACCGTGCTGAGCGGCTTTGGTCTCTGGCTGGCGGTTGCGCACAGCGTCTGCGCCGCGGCGCTGCTGGCAGTCGCCATGCAACTCCTGATCCAGGTCAAGGCAGCGCCTGCCTGAAGCCGACTGATCGCTTGCCCCGGCCGTCACCGGCAGGCCCGTGGCTCCGTCAGGGTTTCACATTCCTCCGCCCCGGGCCTGCCGGCGCCGGCCTCACCGCCGTGTCGCCAGCGCCGATTTTTTGGGCAGGGAATTTAATTCACTCCGCCCCCTTACCGCTACGCGCGACGTAGCGTATCAGGTGGCCAGAAAGTCAAATCACTCTGGCCCCAACGGCACTCCCATTCGAGGC
>CAYNGV010000071.1:0-11019 GCA_964397005.1 uncultured Sulfuritalea sp.
CGCACTCGCGCTTCCCCGCCATAGGCGAGAGCAAGGACGACGTGCTCGGCATCCTGCTCGCCAAGGACCTGCTGCGCTATTTCGCCGGCAAGGAATTCGACCTGAGGGATACGCTGCGTCCCGCGATCTTCATCCCCGAATCGAAGCGGCTCAACGTACTGCTGCGGGAATTCCGCGCCTCGCGCAACCACATGGCGATCGTGGTCGACGAATACGGCGGCGTCGCCGGCCTGGTCACCATCGAGGACGTGCTGGAGCAGATCGTCGGCGACATCGAGGACGAATACGACTTCGATGAAACCGAGGACAACATCGTCAAGGACAACACCGGCCGCTACCGGGTCAAGGCCCTGACCGAGATAGCGGACTTCAACGCGGCGTTCGCCACCGACTTCCCCGACGAGGATTTCGATACCGTGGGCGGCCTGGTCATTCACCATCTGGGCCGCCTGCCGAAGCGCAACGAAGCGCTCAGCATCGGCGGCTTGCGCATGCAGGTCCTGCGCGCCGACAGCCGTCGCGTGCACACCCTGCTGGTCGATCCGCAGAAGGATCTGCCGCTTTCCGCGCCGCTCACCGCCGACCAATGACGCAGCGGCAGGCGTCTGGCCCCCGGCGCAACGCGACGATCGCGTTTGCCCTGGGCGCGTTCTGCGTCCTCGGCTTCGCTCCATTCGCTGAGTATTTCACCGCGTATATCGCCGTATCGCCAGCGCCGACTTTTGCCCTGGCCGGGCTGTTCCTGCTCTGGCGCAAGGCCGCCACCGCGCGCGAGGCCATGGGACTCGGCCTCGCCTGGGGCGCCGGCTGCTTCCTGTTCGGCGTGTCGTGGGTCTACGTCAGCCTGTCGGAATTCGGCGGCATGGCGCCGCCCCTAGCGGCCGCGGCGACACTGCTGTTCTGCCTCTACCTCGCCCTGTTTCCGGCGCTGGCCGGCGGCCTGTTACTGCGCTGGCGCAGCAACGCGCCGCGCGATGTGCTGCTGTTCGCCGGCCTGTGGACGCTGACGGAATGGCTGCGCGGCACGCTGTTCACCGGCTTCCCCTGGCTGGCCGTCGGCTATTCGCAAAGCCCGCCGAGCCCGCTGGCCGGATGGGCCTCGGTGCTCGGAGTCTATGGCGTCGGTTTCGTCGTTGCCCTGATCGCCGGACTGATTGCCGATATGCTCAGCACCGGCTGGCGCAGACCGGGAGCCTGGGCAGCGATACTGCTGTTGCTCGGCCTCGGCGGCCTGCTGCGACTGATGGACTGGACGCAGCCGGCCGGCAGCCCCGTGACGGTGAGCCTGCTGCAGGGCAACGTGCCGCAGAGCCTCAAGTGGGATCCGAAGCGCTTGCCTTTGTCGGTGGATACCTATCTGCGCCTGGCCGGGGCGAATCCGGCGACGCTCACCGTGCTGCCCGAAACGGCCCTGCCGCTCTTCTTCAATGAAGTGCCGCGCGACGTGTTGCGCGGCCTGACGCGCCACGGCGACGCCCTGATCGGCGTCGCCATCGGCACCACCGGCGGCGGCTATGCCAACGGTGCCGTGATGCTCACACCTGAACTCACGGCGACCGCCTACACCAAGCGCCACCTGGTGCCTTTCGGCGAATATGCGCCACCCGGCTTTGCCTGGTTCTTCCGCTTTGCGCGGATTCCGATGTCGGATTTCACCGCGGGTGTCGCGCGGCAGGAAGCACTGAACTTCAACGGCCAGCGCATCGCGCCGAACATCTGCTACGAAGACCTGTTCGGCGAGGAACTGCTCGGCGCCTTGCCGGCGGCGACCTTGCTGGTGAACCTGTCCAACACGGCGTGGTTCGGCGACTCGCTGGCACAGCCGCAGCATCTGCAGATCGCCCAGTTGCGCGCCATCGAAACCGGACGGGTGATGCTGCGCGCCACCAACACCGGAATGACCGCCATGGTGGCCGAGAACGGCACCATCGCCGCCGCCTTGCCGCCTTTCACCACTGCCGCGCTGGTGGTGCAAGCGCAAGGACGGACGGGGCTGACGCCCTATGCCCGCTGGGGCAATCTGCTGGCGCTGCTGATCGCTGTCGGCGCCTGCCTGACGGCCTGGCGCCGAAAGAAACTATAGCTTGTAAGCCGCCAGATCGATCGTGAGCGTCGGACGTCCCATGGCCTGCAGCGCGGCGCTCAGAAAACGGCGCGCATCAGGCGTCAGCGGGTTGTAATCAGAAGGTTTGAAGTTCAGCGCAAGCAACAGAATCTGGTCGACCAAAAGCAGTTTTCCCATGGGGTTCGGGGTTTCCAGCCCCGCCTTGAGGAAAGCCTCGGCAATCCAATGCCGTGCCGCAACCGGTTCGAAAGCCGCCAGGTCGTCTGCCCCTAGAGGAAAATCGAAACGCTCGCCATTCTTCAATACCACGCTGACTTGATGATCCACAGTGCTGCTCCTTGTGCCGTTCGTTGACTTGGCACGGATGATACCGGAAGCGGCAGCAGTCTTCGCTACAGGCTTCAAGCTCACCCACGGGCGCTCTAGCCCACTATGGAAACCCTGTAAAATCTTCACTTCCGAGAATTGACGGGGTTTCCCGATGAATCAAAAACCCACGTTCCAGGAAATCATCCTGCGCCTGCAGGACTACTGGAACAAACAAGGCTGTGTGCTGCTCCAGCCTTACGATATCGAAGTCGGCGCCGGTACCTTCCACACCGCCACCTTTCTGCGTTCGATCGGCCCCGAGCCATGGAAGGCGGCGTATGTGCAGCCTTCGCGGCGCCCCAAGGACGGCCGCTATGGCGAGAACCCGAACCGCCTGCAACACTATTACCAGTATCAGGTGGTGCTGAAGCCGAATCCGCCGAACATCCAGGAGCTCTACCTCGACAGCCTTCGCGCGCTCGGCATCAACACCTCGGAGCATGACATCCGCTTCGTCGAGGACGACTGGGAATCGCCGACGCTGGGCGCCTGGGGGCTGGGCTGGGAGGTCTGGCTCAACGGCATGGAAGTCACCCAGTTCACCTATTTCCAGGAAGTCGGCTCGCTGCCCTGCCGCCCGGTGCTGGGCGAAATTACCTACGGCATCGAACGCCTCGCCATGTATCTGCAAAGCGTGGAAAACGTCTTCGACCTGGTCTGGTCCCCTGGTGTCACCTATGGCGACGTGTATCACCAGAACGAGGTCGAGCAGTCGACCTACAACTTCGAACACTCGGATGTGGATTGGCTGTTCGCGCAGTTCTCCAAGTACGAATCCGAGGCCAAGCGCCTGATCGGACTCAGCCTGCCGCTGCCGGGCTTCGAGATGGTGATGAAGGCCTCGCATACCTTCAACCTGCTCGATGCGCGCGGCGCGATTTCGGTCACCGAACGCGCCGCCTACATCGGCCGCGTGCGCGCGCTGGCGCGGGAAATCGCCCAGGCCTATTACGACTCGCGCGAACGGCTCGGCTTCCCCATGCTGAAGGGAGCCGCCGCATGAAGACCACGCTGCTGATCGAACTCCTTACCGAGGAATTGCCGCCGAAGTCGCTGGCGAAACTGGGCCTGTCCTTCCGCGAACAGATGCAAAAGGCCTTGAGCGAGGCCGGCTTCATCGATGCCGGCAACGAAGGTCGCTGGTACGCCACGCCACGCCGCCTTGCGCTGCAATTCGACGAGTGCCTGGAAAGCCAGCCGGATCGCGTGATCGAGAAGAAAGGTCCGGCGGTAGCTTCGGGAGTCGGCGCCGACGGTACGCCGACCAAGGCCCTCGAAGGCTTCATGCGTTCCGCCGGAGTCGAGTTCGCGCAACTGGAAAAGCAGAACGACGGCAAGGCCGAATACTTCGTCGCCCGCCAGAAGAAAACCGGCGGGCGCATCGACGAATCTCTGGCCGAGATGGTGGAAGCCGCGCTCAAGAAGTTGCCGATCGCCAAACTCATGCGCTGGGGCGCCGGCGAAGAACAATTCGTGCGGCCGGTGCATGGCCTGATGCTGATGCACGGCGCTCGGATCATTGCCGGCAAGGTGCTGGGCCTCGACAGCCGCAATGTCACGCGCGGCCACCGCTTCATGAGCGTCGGCGTGATCGACATCCCGCGCGCGGAAGATTACGAAACCATTCTTGAAAGGGAAGGCCGCGTCATTGCTTCCTTCGACAAGCGCCGCGCCATGATCGTCGAACAACTCGATCGCGCCGCCGGCCAACTCACCTGGCTGCGGGACGACGCATTGCTCGACGAAGTCACCGCGCTGGTCGAATTCCCTGCCGTGTATGAAGCGAGCTTCGAGCCGGAGTTTCTCGCCGTGCCGCAGGAATGCCTGATCCTGACCATGAAGGCGAACCAGAAATATTTTCCGCTGATGGACGGCGCAGGTGGCAAGGGCAAGCTCACCCACCGCTTCCTCGTCGTCTCCAACATGAAGGTCGCCGACCCCGCCAACATCGTCACCGGCAATGCTCGCGTGGTGCGCCCGCGCCTGGCGGATGCCAAGTTCTTTTTCGAAACCGACAAGAAGACGCCCCTCTCTGCGCGCATCGGCAAACTGTCGCGCGTCGTCTATCACAACAAGCTCGGCAGCCAGGGCGAGCGCGTCGATCGACTGGTCAAGCTGGCGGCGAAGATCGCCATTCGCCTCGAGGCCGACGTCACGCAGGCCGAACGCGCGGCCTTGCTGGCCAAGGCCGATCTGGTAACGGATATGGTCGGCGAGTTCCCCGAGCTGCAGGGCATCATGGGCCGCTACTACGCGCTGGCCGACGGCGAGCCGGCCGCGGTCGCCGACGCCATCCAGAGCCACTACCAGCCGCGCTTCAATGGCGATACGCTGCCGCAGGGGCCAGTCGCCTGTGCCGTGGCGCTGGCCGACAAGCTCGACGCGCTGGTCGGCTTCTTCGGCATCGGCCAGATTCCCACCGGCGACAAGGACCCCTTCGGCCTGCGCCGCGCCGCGCTCGGCGTCTTGCGCATGCTGATGGAAACGCCGCTGGCATTGTCGCTGCCCGATCTGATCGACGACGCCGCCGCCGGCTTCGCGCCGGAGCTGCTTAGCGGCGAGTGGCGTGTCGCCAGCGCCGAGTTTTTCCGGGAGCGCCTGCGCCACATGCTGCGCGACGCCGGACACGACCCCAGGGCCGTCGATGCCGTGCTGGCGCTGGACCCGACGCGGATCGACCAGATTCCGGCCAAGCTGGCTGCGGTGAAAGCATTTGCCGCGCTGCCCGAAGCCGAAGCGCTGGCCGCCGCCAACAAGCGCGTGGGCAACATCCTGAAGAAGGTCGAGGGCGCGGTCGCACCCGGTTTCGACAACTCGCTGCTGCACGAGCCGGCGGAGCAGGCGCTGGCCGCTACGCTGCGGGTGGTCAACGCCGATGCCGAAGCGGCATTCGAGCGCGGCGACTACACGTCTTCTCTGCATGCGCTGGCGAAGCTCCGAACCCCGGTCGACGCGTTCTTCACCGATGTCATGGTCAATGCCGAAGACCCGGCCCTTCGCGCCAACCGGCTCGGCCTGCTCGCCACGCTGCACCATGCGATGAACCGCGTGGCCGACATCTCTAAGCTCTCGTCCTGACCATGGTGATAAGCGCGCCTTTTGCGGCGGTGTTCGGCAAAGTCGGCGCTGGCGACACGGCGAAAATGAAATCATGAAGCTTGTGATCCTCGACCGTGACGGCGTGATCAACCACGACTCCGACCAGTACATCAAGTCGCCGGAGGAGTGGAAGCCGATCCCCGGCAGCCTCGCCGCCATCGCCCGCCTCAACCAGGCCGGCTATCGCGTGGTGATTGCGAGCAACCAGTCGGGCGTCGGCCGCGGCCTGTTCGAAACCGATACGCTGATCGCCATCCACGACAAGATGCTGAAAGCGCTGGCGCAGGTCGGCGGGCGCATCGACGCGATCTTCTTCTGCCCGCACACCAATGCCGACAACTGCGACTGCCGCAAGCCAAAGCCCGGCTTGTTCCGCGAAATTGCCGCGCGCTTCAACGTCGATCTCGCGGGTGTGCCGGCGATCGGCGACAGCTTGCGCGACCTGCAGGCCGCCGCTGCCGTCGGCGCACAGCCGATGCTGGTGCTGACCGGCAAAGGCCGCAAGACCGTCGATGACCCGGCGCTGCCGCCGGACACGCTGGTGTTTCCCGACCTCGCAGCCGCCGCCGCACACATCGCGCACTGATTCCCAGTGAAAGCTTTGAAACTCACCGCAGAGGCGCAGAGACGCAGAGGGTTCGCAGAGAAGTGCAAAAGCAACGAAGAGGTTTCCTCTGCGTTGTCTCCGCGCCTCTGCGCCTCTGCGGTAAAGATTCAGACGTTTTTTGTCGATCCCTGAGATTCATGGCCGTATTCCGTTCCCTGCTGTTCCTGCTGATCCTGCTGGTGGTGACGCCGCCCTACACGCTATGCGTGCTGTTCTTCTTTCCACTGCCGCACCATGTGCGGCGCCAGTCGGTGGTGCCCTGGGTCAACTTCGCCATCTGGCTGGTCAAGCATGTGCTCGGCATTCCCTATCGCCTGCTCGGTGCCGAGAACATTCCCGTCGACGCCTGCGTCGTCTTGTGCAAGCACCAGTCGGCCTGGGAAACGCTGATGCTGCAAGAGGTGTTCAAGGACACCGTCTTCGTCTGGAAGAAGGAAATCAAATACCTGCCCTTCTTCGGCTGGGCGCTGGCGGTGACGCCCATGATCGAGACCGATCGCAGCGTGAGCAAGTCGACGCTCAAACGTCTGGTCGAGCAGGGCCGCGATCGCCTCGCCAACGGCTACACCGTGATCATTTTCCCCGAGGGCACACGCTCGCAGCCGGGATCGAAGAACCGCTACAAGGCCGGCGGCGCGCTGCTGGCGGTTGAGACCGGCACGCCGGTGGTTCCCGTGGCGCTGAATTCCGGCGAGTACTGGGGCCGCAATGCCTTGTTCAAGAAGAGCGGCACTGTCACCGTCAGCATCGGGCCCGCCATCGATCCGACCGGGCTGACTGCGAACGAGGTTCTGATCCGCGCCGAAACGTGGATCGAAGCCGAGATGGCCAGGATCAGTCCGCACCTTTATGGAGGTGCCGCATGACCACGTCACCCCACCGCAGCCCGCAACTCAAGCTCAAGCTCGACAGCGCGGCAGTCGATCCGGCCAGCCGCTGGCACGACGGCGCCGCGCTGGCCTTCCTCGGCGACAGCCTGCGGCTGGTGCTCGGCACGCAGCATCAGGAGGCCTTGCGCGAAGGCGACACGCTCGACCTGCCGCTGCCGCCGCAGGCCACCCCGCGCCAGATCCAGGACCGCGCCGAAGCCTGGCTGCGCGACGAAGCCAAGCGCCTGCTGCTGCAGGTCATCGGGCAAAAGTCGGCGTTGGCGGGACGGCAGGCGCCGCGCCTGGCGCTATCGTTCGCCGCGCGCGGCCACTGGGTCGAAGTGCAGGGCGACGATTCATTGCGTTGCAACTGGCGCCTGATCGAACAACCGATGGCCGTCATCGAGCAGGCGATCGCCCGCGCGATTGCAAGCCTGCCGCCGGAAAACAAGGGTTTCGATCTTTTCGGCAATTCGTCGATCACTCCGGCGGGTTGATGTTTCTCGAACAACTCAAGCTGTTCCGCCTGCCCTCGCCCCCGCCCGAAGCGAGAACGCGCCATCTGCTGATCGGCGGCCGCATCGTCGACTACCGGCTCAAGAGCGGCGCCAAGCGCCTGACGATGACCATCGACGAGCGCGGCCTGCGCATCGGCGCGCCACGTCGTATTTCCATGACCGAGATCGCGGCCTTCGTCCAGGGTCACGGCGACTGGGTGCTGAAGAAACTCGCCGAACTGGCCAAGGTCAGCCAGCCGCGCCACCTCACCATCAAGGACGGCACGCGCCTGCCGCTGCTCGACGCCGAAGCCGAAGTGCGCGTCCTGCCCGGCGCCAACCGGGTGCGCTGGATCGGCAACGTGCTGGTGCTCGAGGCGCGGCCCGCGGCTGATCTTGCCCAGCTGGCTACGCGCGCGCTGCAGAAGCGGGCACTCACCCATTTCGCCGGGCGGCTCGCCCACTACACCGGCCAGCTCGATCTGGCGCTACCCAAACTCGCGCTGTCCTCGGCCCATACGCGCTGGGGCAGTTGCAGCAGGGACGGCGGCATCCGCGTCAATTGGCGACTGATCCACATGCCGACGCACCTGGGCGACTATGTGGTCGCCCATGAAGTCGCCCACCTGCTTGAAATGAACCACAGCGAACGTTTCTGGTCCGTGGTCGGATCGCTCTACCCGGACTGGAAAGCGGCCCGTGGCGAACTCAAGCAGCGCGCCACTTCGCTGCCCATTCTCTGACGCTCATGGCACCGAGCACCACCCGCAAAAGATGAAACACGCGAAAGGCGAATTGATCGCCCGCCCCCCTTCCCCCCTCACGGGGGGTTACCAGTCGGCTCGCTGCGCTCGACAATCACCCGTCGCTCCGAACGCGGTGTTTCACAATTAAGAGGCTCCCAATGCGAATCCTGCACACCATGCTGCGCGTCGGCGATCTCGACAAGTCGCTGGCCTTCTACACCGACGTGCTCGGCATGCGCCTCCTGCGCCGCAACGACTACCCGGAAGGAAAATTCACACTCGCGTTTGTCGGCTTTCAGGACGAGAAGGACGGCGCCGTGATCGAACTGACCCACAACTGGGGCGTCGAGCGCTACGAGATCGGCACCGGCTACGGCCACGTCGCGCTCGCCGTCGAGGATGCCTACTCTGCCTGCGACGCCATCCGCCAGCGCGGCGGCAAGGTCACGCGCGAAGCCGGCCCGATGAAGGGCGGCAGCACCGTGATCGCCTTCATCGAGGACCCCGACGGCTACAAGATCGAGCTGATCCAGAAGAAGGACTAGCGGCACGTCCGAAGGTGAGCGGCTCGATCAGTGCTTGACTACCGTCAGGATCTGATACTCCGTTCCCTCCAGCAACAGCGTATGCCGATAGGGTGAAACTTCCTGGGCGCGAACCTTTAGGGTGACGCGGGTAGAGAGTTCCCGCACCTCAAGGCGATCCTCGCCATCATAAGAGCGCCGGCATACCAGACGCGGAGTGCCTGACGTCGTGATCAACAGCTGATATTGATTGCTCATCCTCCACCTCCTCTGTCGCCGAGACATTCGGATGGGCGCAGTTTTCATCATCGCGGAGTGTCCGGCCAGTGTCGCCGCCACCCGACACTCCGGATGCATCCGGTGCGGTGGAGCAATTCGCGACAAGTGATAGAGTTTGTCCGCATCAAACCCCCGGCGTCGATACCCGATCGCCGGAATATCAACCCCGGAACCTGCCATGGATGAACAAGCCCCGGCCGCCGCGCTGCAAGAACCCGACCTCGATCGCATTGCGCGCGAGCTCGGCATTCCACCCTGCCCCGCCATCCTGGGTCGCTTCTCGGCCGAAATGCATCAGCCGGAACCCGACATGCGCAAGCTGGCCGAACTCATCGGCGCGGATATCGCCCTCTCGGCCGCGCTGTTGAAGCTGGTCAATTCGCCCTTCTACGGTCTGCGTACCAAGGCCACCAACGCCCATCAGGCGCTCTCGATCATCGGACTGCGCGCCGGCGCCAACCTGGTTACCGGGCTGATCCTGCGCCAGGCATTCCCGGCCGGCGGCAATGCCCTGATGCAGCGCTTCTGGGACAAATCTTCCGCCATCGCTGCCGCCGCCCTTGTCGCGGCGCGCAGGGTCTCCGGCATCGATCTCGACGAAGCCCATACCTACGCCCTGTTCCGCGATTGCGGCATGCCGGTCATGATCGGCAAGTTCAACGACTACGCCAATGTCATCGACCGGCTGGAGCATGTGCCCGGCGCCCAGGTGACCGCGCTCGAACAGACGGACTACCAGTACAGCCACGCACGCGTCGGCTATGCGCTCGCCCGCGGCTGGCTATTGCCCGAGCCCTTCTGCCGCGCGATCCTGTACCACCACGACTTTGAAAAAGTCGCCAGCGGCCGCCGCGAAACCGAACCCGCCAACCGCAAGCTGGTCGCCTTCGGCTTGCTGATGGAGCAGCTGGCGACCTTGCGCGCCGGTGGCAGCGTTTGCCCGGACTGGGAATCCGGCGAACAGTTCGTCCTGGAAACCCTGCGAATCACGCCGGATGACATCATCGCGCTGGCGAGGGAACCCGGGGACGACGGGGACTGAAATGCCACCGGCACTCCGGACGGAGTCGTGGTTCAGATGCCGGAAACCAGCAAGTCCCCGGGGCTCCTTTCAGCCAGGGCCTGTCTGACGGGGCATTTGTCCATGGCCGAGGCGAAAAAACATGCACAAATGACATGTATCGCGGGTGGATTTCTCATCCAGCGTGGATGGGCTCCAGGTAACCGTCGCAATCAATCAGAACCCCAGCGATTCGACAACGGCCACCAGGTCGGCAAAGCTCGCCGATTCGAGTTTCGCCGCCAGCGCGAGCTTGTCCAGTCCCTCGCATTCAAATCGGGTGAGCTCCACTTCCATGGGCAGTTCGCGGATTTCCAGCGGCGACATGAAACCGATGTTGCAGATATGGGCGAGGCACTTCCGTTCCGGCTCGGTGAGTTCCAGGCCGTGATACCTGAGCATTTCCAGGTAGCGCTCGGCGGTGCGGTTGAGCCTGCCGCTGATCTCCATGGTGTTCTTCTGGCCGTCGGTGAGGATCGCCAGCGGCGGCCCGAAGAAGACCGGCGTCTTGCCGACGTTGCGGGTCTTCTCGTCGCGTGTCAGGGCAGGGGCGACCCAGGTCGGGTCGCCCCTGGCCGGTCTTTCAGGAGCGTCAGACATCAGTGCGGAATCGGATGCAACTTCTCGTGCGAAGCGTCCTTCATGCCCCTGGGCAGCTGCGGCGATGCTTCGGGCTGGACCTGCACGAAGCCGCGGTTGCGGGAGCCATCCTGCACGTTGTGCGGGTTGTGGCATTCGGTACAGGTGAACCAGCGCTTCTTGCCGGTGCTGGTGAAATCGCCGATGCGCTTGCCATGGATGCCGTCGCGCCAGTCGCGCAGCTTGTCGCCGTGGCACTTGCCGCACAGCAGCTGCGGCTGGTCGAAGCTGACCGGGTCGCCGAAGTGGTCGACCAGCATGTTGC
>CAYNGV010000072.1:0-10995 GCA_964397005.1 uncultured Sulfuritalea sp.
CACGCGCAATTGTCGCAAACCTGCAACGGATTCTTAACCTTGCGTTGCTAGGCTGGTCGCGTTTTCCACGAAAAACGGAAGGACCATGACGATGACACCAGCACCGATGACATTCGCGCTGAATCTGCTCAATCTGCAGAAGGCAATCGACAGGCTCTTCGAGGATGGCTTGATAACGCTGTGGCTGCTCGACGATCTCTGACGTGAAGGAACTGCCATGAATATGACATTTCGCGGGACAAATGCGCTTCCGGCACCGGCCATCGCCAGCGCCCTGCTCTGGGGCATTGTGGAATTCATCGCCCTGCAGCGCGCCAGCAGGTCGGCGCCGCGGTCTCGATCGGTTGTCGGGCCCGAGCATGGCGCCGCGGCGACCGATGGATGCAATCAAGCTTCCTCGCCGCCCGCGATCGCCGTCCCGCCGGCGCCGACTTTCTCCGCCATGGCGCTTCCCGCGCGCACGGACACCGCGACAAACTAAGCCAGCCGGAAGCGCCGCCTCGATGGCGGCGTTCAGGGCCAGCAGGTTGGTCTGGTCGGCGATATCCTTGATGACGGCGACGATCGCTCCGATCTGATCCGAACTCTGCCCGAGCGCATCAACCAGCCGCGCCGACGCATCGAAGGTAGTGGCGATGTCGCGAATGTCATTCACTGCCTGATTGACCACCTCCTGCCCGCGCACCGCCACGCCGCTGGTCTCCTCGGCCGCTCCCGCCGCCTTCTCGCTGCGGACAACAAGTTCAGCGAAAGCCTGTTCCGCCTGGTCCTGCGAGGCCAGCGCCACCGGCCGCGCGGTGTCGGCGATGGCGCGCGTGACGAACAGGCCGGCGATTATGGACAACACGAGTCCCGTCACCATGCCGCCGATCGCGATCGAGCGCACGCGCGCGGCCGCTGTGCTGGCCTCCTCGCAGGACGCGCGGGCATGGTCGACTTGGTATTTCATTCAGCAGCTTCTCGATGCGAAAGATCATGCCGCCGATTCGGTCGGTATGTCCAACGATCTCGAAAACATCGCTTTCCTGGCGGGCCGCGGCCAGTTCATGATGTGTTCCTCCCTTTGTCCGCCGGTTCCGGAATGGCGTCCCCACGCCTTTGAAATACCCGTCCGCCCGTCGGCTTTGTATGACGACGAGTATCCGACCGTGGTGCTCCGGCCAATGTCGATTCAGATCGCCGGAGATATCGGAATCGGGGTCAAACCACTGTGCCGCAACAATGTGGTGATCGGTCCTAAACAGTCGAATTGAGCCCAGGCCTGTTGCGCGTTGTAGCCGGTGTTCCCCGTCACGCCCTTGTCACACACACGGAGTAGTCTGCCGGCCTCACTCGGGCGAAGGGCAATATGGATTTGATACTGTGGCGTCACGCCGAGGCAAAGGAAGCCGTCGGCGCGGTCGCCGATGCCGATCGCGAACTCACGAAGCGCGGATTCCACCACGCGCAGCAGATGGCGGAGTGGCTGCGCGGCCAGCGGTTACCCAAACTTACGGTGCTGTCGAGTCCCGCCAAACGGGCCTTGCAGACGGCACAGGTTCTGGGTCTTCCGATCAAGGTGAAAACGCAGCTTGGCGTCGGCGCCAACATTGCCGATCTGCTCGGCGCCGCGGACTGGCCGGACCACTCCGGCGCAATCATCCTGGTCAGCCATCAGCCGGCGCTGGGGCGGCTGGCCTCGCTGCTGCTGGCCGGCACCGAAGCCGACTGGACCATCAAGAAAGCAGGAATCTGGTGGTTCAGCAACCGGGTTCGCCATGATGAAACCCAGACCGTGCTGCGCGCGGTGCACAACCCCTGAAGGCTTTCCGTTTGGGGGCCAATCGTCGAGGCGATCACTCGCCGAAGGCCTGTCGCACGGCCCCGGCAATGGCCTCGGCCTGGTCGAACACCATAGCGGCTTCACGGCCCTCCACCATCACCCGCAGCAAGGGCTCGGTACCCGAGGGGCGCAGCAGCACGCGGCCGCTGCCGTCAAGCATCGCCTCGGCGGCTTTCACCGCTGACTTGATGCCGGCATCGGCGACCCAGTCGAAACCGGCGGGCATCCTGACGTTGACGAGTTTCTGCGGATACAGCGTCAGGTCGGCGCAGGCCTGGTCCAGGGTTTCGTTTGCGGCACGCAGCGCGGCCAACACCTGCAGCGCCGCGATGATGCCGTCGCCCGTAGTGTGGCGATCAAGGCAGATGATGTGTCCGGAGTTCTCGCCGCCGAACAGCCAGCCTTTCTCCTGCATCATTTCCAGCACGTAGCGATCACCGACCTTGGCGCGGCCGACGGCGATGCCCAGCCGACCCAGCGCATGCTCGAAGCCGAGGTTGCTCATCAGCGTGCCGGCCACGCCGGACACCGGCTGGCTGCGCGCACGATGGCGGGCAATCACGTAAAGCAGTTGATCGCCGTCGTAGAGCGTGCCCGCCGCATCGACCATGACCAAGCGATCGCCGTCGCCGTCGAGCGCGATGCCACAGTCGGCGCGGGCTTCCAGCACGGCGCGACGCAGCGCCTCGGGCGCCGTGGCACCGACCTCATGGTTGATGTTCAATCCATTCGGCGTGTCGCCAACGCCGACTATCTCGGCGCCGAGTTCGTGGAATACGTTGGGCGCGACGTGGTAGGCCGCGCCGTGGGCGCTGTCCACCACAATCTTCATGCCGCGCAGATCGAGATCGTTGGGAAAGGTGCTCTTGCAGAATTCGATGTAGCGCCCGGCGGCGTCTTCCACCCGGCGCGCCTTGCCGAGTCTGGCCGACTCCATGCAGGTCATCGGCTGATCGAGCCGCGCCTCGATGTCAAACTCGACCACATCGGGGAGTTTGGTGCCCTGCGCCGAGAAAAACTTGATGCCGTTGTCGTCAAAGGGGTTGTGCGAGGCGGAGATCACCACGCCGGCCTGCAGGCGCAGGGCGCGGGTGAGATAGGCCACCGCCGGCGTCGGCATCGGCCCGCAGAGCATCACATCGACACCCGCCGCGGAGAACCCGGCCTCCAGCGCGGCTTCCAGCATGTAGCCCGAAATGCGGGTGTCCTTGCCGATCAGCACCGCGGGATGCTCGTTGGCCGGCAATCCGTCGCGCGCCACCAGAGCGGAACCCGCCGCATAGCCCAGGCGCATGACGAAATCCGGAGTGATCGGCGACTGCCCGACACGGCCGCGAATTCCGTCAGTGCCGAAATACTTGCGTCCCATTCAATAGTCCTCCACAGCTTGCAACACGGCCAATGCGTCGCGCGTTGCGGCCACGTCATGCACGCGCACAATCCGCGCACCGCGTTCAACCGCCAGCACGCTGGCCGCGACTCCGGCGAAAATTCGTTCAGGCGGGGCACGCCCGGTAAGCAGGCCGAGCATCGACTTGCGCGACATCCCGACCAGCAGCGGCAGCCCCGGCACCACCAGTTCGCCAAGGCGGCGCAACAACTCGATGTTGTGTTCCAGCGTCTTGCCAAAGCCGAAACCCGGATCGACTGCAATCCGGTTCAGGGCGATGCCCGCTGCTTCGGCCGCAGCGACGCGTTCGCCGAGAAACTCGGCAACCTCGGCCACGATATCGGCGTAATGCGGATCGTCCTGCATGGTGCCCGGACCGCCCTGCATGTGCATCAGGCAGACTCCGGCATGGCTGCCGGCGACAATCCCCATTGCGCCGGGCTCGCGCAGGGCATTGATGTCGTTGATCATGTCCGCCCCCGCTTCCAATGCAACACGCATCACCTCGGCCTTGACCGTATCGACGGAGAGCGGGATACCACAGCCGTGCAAGGCCTCGATCACCGGCAACAGGCGATCGATCTCCTGCTGCAGCGGCACGGGCACCGCTCCCGGCCGCGATGATTCGGCGCCGATGTCGAGGATGTGGGCGCCCTCTTCCATCTGCCGCAGCCCTTGGGCAATGGCGGCTTGGGTGTCGCCATGCAGGCCATCGCCGGAAAAGGAATCGTCGGACAGATTGACGATGCCCATGATGAGCGGACGCTCGGCGTTGAGCACGAAGCGGCCGCAATGGAAATTCTGTGTCATGGTCGGGGATCAGGAATCAGGAATCAGAATGTTAGCGGCGCCTTCGCGCCGCATTTGTTACTGATACCTGATCCCTGACCTCTGATCCCTGAAAGTCAGGCCGGCGCCGGCGCGGTCGGCTCGGGACCCGGTGTGCTGTCGACCCTCGGCGCGGGAGGCGCGCTGGAAGGCTTGGGCGGACGCGGCGGCAAGCCGGCCATGATGTCGTTGATCTGGTCGGCGTCGATGGTTTCCATTTCGAGCAGGGCCGCAGTCATGGCTTCGACCTTGTCGCGGTTGTCTTCCAGCAGTTTGCGCGCGCGCGCGTACTGCTCGTCGAGCATGCGGCGAATCTCGACATCCACCTTCTGCATGGTGGATTCCGACATGTTCTTGTGCGTGGTGACGGAGCGGCCGAGGAAAATCTCGCCCTCCTCTTCGCCATAGACCATCGGCCCGAGACTGTCAGACATGCCCCACTGGGTCACCATGCGCCGGGCCAGATCGGTGGCACGCTGGAAATCGTTGGAGGCGCCGGTGGTCATCTGCTGCATGAACAGCTCTTCGGCGATGCGGCCGCCGAAGAGTACGGTGATGGTGCTGAGCAGGCGCTCGCGGTCCTGGCTGTAGCGTTCCTGATCAGGCAACTGCATGGTCAAACCCAGTGCGCGTCCGCGCGGGATGATGGTGACCTTGTGCACCGGATCGGTCTTCGGCAGCAGTTTGGCCACCACGGCGTGGCCGGACTCGTGATACGCCGTGTTGCGGCGCTCCTCTTCGGGCATGACCATGGAGCGGCGCTCGGCGCCCATCATGATCTTGTCCTTGGCACGCTCGAAATCTTCCATGTCCACCAGACGCTTGTTGCCACGAGCGGCGAACAGAGCGGCCTCATTGACCAGGTTGGCCAGGTCGGCGCCGGAGAAGCCGGGGCAGCCGCGGGCCAGGATCGACGCATCGATGTCCGGCGCCACCGGCACCTTGCGCATATGTACCTTGAGTATCTGTTCGCGGCCGCGGATGTCCGGCAGCGGCACCACTACCTGGCGGTCGAAGCGGCCGGGGCGCAGCAGTGCCGGGTCGAGCACGTCGGGACGGTTGGTGGCGGCCACCACGATGACGCCGGCGGAGCCTTCGAAGCCGTCCATCTCGACCAGCATCTGGTTCAGCGTCTGCTCGCGCTCGTCGTTGCCGCCGCCAAGACCGGCGCCACGCTGGCGACCGACGGCGTCAAGCTCGTCGATGAAAATGATGCAGGGCGCGGCCTTCTTGGCCTGATCGAACATGTCGCGCACGCGCGCGGCGCCGACGCCGACGAACATCTCGACGAAGTCGGAACCGGAAATCGAGAAGAAGGGCACCTTGGCTTCGCCGGCGATGGCTTTCGCCAGCAGGGTCTTGCCGGTACCGGGCGAGCCGACCAGCAGCACGCCACGGGGAATGCGGCCGCCGAGCTTCTGGAACTTCGAAGGATCGCGCAGGAAGTCGACCATTTCGTAGACTTCTTCCTTGGCCTCGTCGCAGCCGGCAACGTCGGCGAAGGTAATGGTGTTGGACGACTCATCCATCATCCGCGCGCGGCTCTTGCCGAAGGAAAACGCCCCGCCCTTGCCGCCACCCTGCATCTGGCGCATGAAAAAGACCCAGACGCCGATCAACAGCAGCATCGGGAACCATGACACGAAAATGCTGGTGAGGAAAGACTGCTCTTCCTCGGGCTTGGCGACCACCTTGACGTTGTTCTTCAGCAAGTCGGACACCATCCACAAGTCCGGCGGCGCATAGGTGGTGATGCGCTTGCCGTCGGTGGTGGTGGCTTCCAGGGTGCGGCCCTGGATCACCACCTTGGTGACGCGGCCCTGCTTCACCTCGTCGAGGAACTGCGAGTACTCCATCGATCCGAGCGCGACCTGGCGCGTGTTGAACTGGTTGAAAACGGTCATCAGAACGATGCCAATTACCAACCAGATCGCCATATTTTTGAACATGTTATTCAAGGTGAAGCCTCTCTTTCCCTCGGTCGGGACTGTATATCAGTTCATTCTAAGGCTGATTGCCATGCCCTGCAAACCGCGTGGACCGTGCTTCAGGCCTTCTTGTTCCTCGCCAGCAGGTAAATCTCCGCGCTGCGATTGCGCGAGGCGGCCGGTTTCCTCATCTGCAAGGACTGAAACTGCTCTTGCAATGCGTGGCGCAACTCCATGAAGCCATCGCCCTGAAACACCTTGGTCAACATGTCGCCCCCTGGCTTCAGATGCAGCGCGCAGAACTCCAGGGTCAGCTCGGCCAGCACCATCACGCGTGCCTGATCGACCATGCCGATCCCCGACATATTGGGGGCCATGTCCGACAATACAAGGTCGACCTGACGGCCTGCCAGGGCATCGGTCAGCGCCTTCAGCACCGCGTCGTCGTGAAAATCGCCCTGGATGAACTCGACGCCATGCACCGGCTCCATCGGCAGCAAATCGAGCGCAATCAACCGCCCGCCGGGAGCCACCCGTTTTGCGGCCACCTGCGACCAGCTGCCGGGCGCCGAACCAAGGTCGACCACGGTCATGCCCGGCTTGAGCAGCTTGTCCTTGTCATCGATCTCGGTCAGCTTGAAGGCGGCGCGGGAACGCCAACCCTCCACTCTGGCACGCTGCACGTAGGCATCATTGACGTGCTCGGTGATCCAGGCCTTGGTGGTCTTGTTTTTCTTGACCTTCTTGTTGCTCTCGGCCTTGCCGCTCACGTTACAATCGCACCATGACTGAATTATCTCCTGCACAACGCCGCGCCCTGCGAGCCGCCGCACACCATCTGAATCCCGTAGTTTCCATCAGCCAGAAGGGCCTGACGCCTTCCGTCCTGGCTGAGATCGACCGCTGCCTCAAGGCCCACGAACTGATCAAGCTGCGACTTTACGGCATTGAACGGGAAGTACGCGAGGCTCTGTTCCTTGAAATCTGCTCTGCACTCAATTGCGCCGAGGTGCAGCACATCGGCAACCTGCTGGTGCTCTGGCGCGAAAATCCGAAGGATGCCGCCGTAGAAAAGTCCCCACAGGGACGCACCGCGCTGGCGCTAGCGACACGGCGAAGGTCCGAACCGGCCGCCACCAAGAAACAGGCCGCCGCACGCACCGAAGCCCGCAACCGCAAGCGCTGACGCTAGCGCCCCTTGCCCCGCTCCTGCAGAATTACCAGCGCAATTCCCAGCAGGGTTTGCACCAGGTAGAGCGCGCTCGACACACCGTGCCAGGTGGTGAAGCGATCCCGCAAGGCACTTTCCATGACCCGGCGCGGCAAGGCGTCCGCCTGCAGCTGCGCCAGTATCGGGTGAACACCGAAGTGGCCGGCCACGGTCAGCCCGAACATCAGCAGCACTATCCAGAACACGCCTGACTGGATCGCCCGCCAGCCTTTGGCAAACAGCACGAACAGGATCAGGTAAGCCCCGCAGCCGATGCCGACCCAGGCGGTAACGGTGAACATCGCGCCAGCCAGATTGCCTGCCATGCCGCGGTCGGCAAGCTGGGTGAACAACACCGGAGCGGCTATCAACCCGATCGCCAGCAGGCTGCCGACCCAGGCGGCAATCGCGATGCTGTAAAGCGCGGACGCCAGGCCTCTCATGTCAAACGTATTTGACGTCGAGAATCTCGTATTCGCGACGGCCGCCCGGCGTCTGCACCTCGGCCACGTCGCCAGCAAACTTGCCGATCAGTGCACGCGCGACGGGAGAGTTCAGCGACAGCATGCCGGCCTTGATGTCGGCCTCGTCGTCGCCGACGATCTGATAGGTCACGGTAGTGCCGCTGTCCATGTCTTCCAGTTCGACCGTGGAACCGAACACCACGCGGCCATCGGCATCCAGCGATGCCGGGTCGATGATCTGGGCATTGCCGAGCTTCCCTTCGACTTCCTTGATGCGGCCTTCGATGAAGCCCTGACGTTCCTTGGCGGCATCGTACTCGGCGTTCTCCGACAGATCGCCATGCGAGCGCGCCTCGGCGATGGCGGCGATCACGTTCGGCCGGTCGACGGTCTTCAGTCGCTGCAATTCCTTGCGCAAAAGTTCAGCGCCGCGAAGGGTAATGGGAAATTTGACGCTCATGGCTTTAACTCTGCGTGCAAGGCCTGCAGGGAATAGGTTTCGAGACCATCGTGACGCATGCCGGCGCAGGCGGCACGACCGCCTTCGACGGTGGTGAACAGCGTTACCTTGGCGCCCAGGGCGGAGGTGCGGATCGAGCGCGAATCGGCTATCGCGGTGCGCTTTTCCTCAACCGTATTCACGATCAGCACAATCTCGCCGTTCTTGATCATATCCACGATATGGGGCCGGCCTTCGGTCACTTTATTCACCATGCCCACCGGGATGCCAGCCGCCTCAATGGCGCCGCCCGTGCCACGCGTGGCGACCAGCGAAAATCCGAGCTCGTGCAACTCCCGTGCGACATCGACGGCTTTCGGCCGGTCGGAAGGCTTGACGCTGATGAAGACCTTGCCGGACTTGGGCAAACGCGTCCCGGCCGCGAGTTGCGACTTGACGAAGGCTTCGCCGAACGTGCGGCCTACGCCCATGACTTCGCCCGTAGACTTCATTTCGGGGCCGAGGATGGTATCGACGCCGGGGAACTTGATGAAGGGGAAAACGGCTTCCTTAACCGAAAAATAGGGTGGGATGATTTCGCGCGTCACGCCCTGATCGGCCAGGCTGCGCCCCGCCATGCAGCGCGCCGCGATCTTGGCCAGCGGCAGGCTGGTGGCCTTGGAGACGAAAGGAACGGTTCGCGAGGCGCGCGGATTGACTTCCAGCACGTACACCACCGCATCGGCGCCACTGCCCTGAATGGCGAACTGCACGTTCATCAGACCCACGACATTGAGGCCCTTGGCCATCATCTCGGTCTGACGCCGCAACTCATCCTGAATCTCCGGCGACAGGGTGAAAGGCGGCAGCGAACAAGCCGAGTCGCCCGAATGCACGCCCGCCTGCTCGATGTGCTCCATGATGCCGCCGATCAGCACGTACGTGCCGTCGCACAGGGCATCGACATCAACCTCGGTGGCATCGTTGAGGAAACGGTCGAGCAGCACCGGCGAAGCGAAGGACACCTTGATCGCGTCGCGCATGTAGCGTTCGAGATCTTTTTGCTCATGGACGATTTCCATGGCGCGGCCACCGAGCACGTAGGACGGCCGCACCACCAGCGGGTAGCCGATCTCGGCCGCGAGGCGAATCGCGTCCGGCTCGGTGCGCGCCGTGCGATTCGGCGGCTGTTTCAGGCCCAGATCGTGCAGCAGCTTCTGGAAGCGCTCGCGGTCTTCGGCGGCGTCGATCATGTCGGGGCTGGTGCCGATGATCGGCACGCCGTTGGCTTCGAGTTCGCGCGCCCGCTTCAACGGCGTCTGGCCGCCGAACTGGACGATGACGCCGGTCGGCTGTTCGACATGGACGATTTCGAGGATGTCTTCCAGCGTCACCGGCTCGAAATACAGGCGATCCGACGTATCGTAGTCGGTGGACACGGTCTCGGGGTTGCAATTGACCATGATCGTTTCATAGCCGTCCTCGCGCATCGCCAGCGCCGCATGCACGCAGCAGTAGTCGAATTCGATACCCTGGCCGATGCGGTTGGGACCGCCACCCAGCACCATGATTTTCTTGCGCGAGGTCGGCCGCGCCTCGCACTCTTCCTCGTAGGTCGAATACATGTAGGCGGTCGAGGTCGAGAACTCGGCGGCGCAGGTGTCGACGCGCTTGTACACCGGACGCACGCCGAGCGCGTGGCGCAGTTCGCGCACCGCCGTCTCGCCGCTGGCGCCCGCCGCCGGATCGTGGCTGGCGTTGACCAGGGTGCCGATGCGGCGATCCGAAAAACCCTTGCGCTTGAGATTGCGCAGCGTGACGGCATCGAGGTCGGTCAGATTCTGTGAGCGCATCCAGGCTTCGGTGATGATGATGTCTTCGATCTGTACCAGGAACCACGGATCGATCTTGGTCAGGTCGAAAGCCTGCTGCAAGGTGTAGCCCTCGCGGAAAGCCTGGGCCAGGTACCAGATGCGCTGCGGACCGGGGCTGGCCAGTTCGCGATTGATTTCCTCGCGATCGGCTTCGATCTCGTCGAAGCCATAGACGCTGACCTCAAGCCCGCGCAACGCCTTCTGCATCGACTCCTGGAAGCTGCGGCCGATCGCCATGACTTCGCCGACCGACTTCATCTGTGTCGTCAGGCGGTCGTTAGCCTGGGGAAACTTCTCGAAGGCGAAACGCGGAACCTTGGTCACCACGTAGTCGATCGAGGGCTCGAAGGAAGCCGGCGTGGCGCCGCCGGTGATGTCGTTCTTCAGCTCGTCAAGCGTGTAGCCGACGGCGAGCTTGGCCGCCACCTTGGCAATCGGGAAACCGGTGGCCTTCGAAGCCAGCGCCGAGGAACGCGAGACGCGCGGATTCATCTCGATCACCACCATCGCGCCGTTCTTCGGGTTGATGGCGAACTGCACGTTGGAGCCGCCGGTATCGACGCCGATCTCGCGCAGCACGGCGATGCTGGCGTTGCGCATGATCTGGTATTCGCGATCGGTCAGGGTCTGCGCCGGGGCGACCGTGATCGAGTCGCCGGTATGCACGCCCATCGGGTCGAGGTTCTCGATCGAGCAGATGATGATGCAATTGTCTTTGTGGTCGCGCACCACCTCCATCTCATACTCTTTCCAGCCGAGCAGCGATTCCTCGATCAGCAACTCCTTGGTCGGCGAGGCTTCAAGACCGCGCTTGCAGATCTCGACGAATTCTTCCTGGTTGTAGGCGATGCCGCCGCCGGAACCGCCCATGGTGAAGGACGGCCGGATGATGGTGGGGAATCCCATGGCGCCCTGCACCTGCTGCGCCTCTTCCATGCTGTGGGCGATACCGGAGCGCGCGCTGCCCAGGCCGATGCGGGTCATGGCCTGCTTGAACTTTTCGCGGTCCTCGGCCATGTCGATGGCTTCGCGCGAGGCGC
>CAYNGV010000073.1:0-10696 GCA_964397005.1 uncultured Sulfuritalea sp.
ACGGCGGTAACCCGCGTCGTCGACCGCTGCTTCGTCGAAAACGGCGTGCGCTGGATCATCGACTACAAGACCGTTGATCTGGGCGGGGCGGCTGACGGTGCGCGCCTCAAGGCCTACTCCGCCCGCTTCCGCCCACAGCTGGAGTCCTATGCCGAACTGTTCGCCGCCGAAGGCCTGCCGCGACGTCTGGCGGTGTTTTATGTTGCCCATGGCATCCTGGCAAGTCTGGAATACAATCCGCCTTCTGAATAAGTTTTCCGGGGAGAAAGACATGTCCGACAAAAAATTCCGGCTCGTTACCCGCAGCGATTTCGACGGTCTGGCCTGTGCGGTGTTGCTCAACGAACTGGACCTGATCGACGAGATCAAGTTTGTCCATCCGAAGGACATGCAGGATGGCAAGATCGAAATTTCCGAACGCGACATCACCACCAATCTGCCCTACGTGCCGGGCGTGCATCTGGCGTTCGACCATCACCTCTCCGAGACCTTCCGCAACCCCGGCGAGCGGCCCAACCACATCATCTACCCCGATGCGCCGTCCGCCGCGCGCGTGGTGTTCGAGCACTACGGCGGCAAGGGGCGCTTCCCCGCGTCGTTCAACGACATGATGATCGCCGTCGATAAGGCCGACTCGGCCAACTTCACGCGCCAGGAGATTCTCGACCCGAAAGACTGGGTGCTGCTCAACTACCTGATGGATTCGCGCACGGGCCTCGGCCGATTCCGCGAGTTCCGCGTCAGCAACTACCAGCTGATGATGGATCTGATCGCCTACTGCCGCAATCATGGCATCGACGACATCCTCGCCCTGCCGGACGTCAAGGAGCGCGTGGACCTTTATTTCGAACATGCCGAAAAAGCCAAGGAGCAGATCAAGCGCTGCACCAAGGTCTACGGCAATCTCGCGGTGCTCGATCTTCGCTACGAAGAGACCATCTATGCCGTCAATCGCTTCATGATCTACGCGCTGTTTCCCGAGACCAACATCTCCATCCACCTCATGTGGGGCGTGCAGAAGCAGAACACCGTGTTCGCCACCGGCAAGTCGATCGTCAATCGCAGCTCGAACACCAACGTCGGCGAACTGATGCTGTTCTACGGCGGCGGCGGCCACGAGAATGCCGGCACCTGCCAGATCGCCAATGACCGGGCCGATGTTGTGCTCAAGGAACTGGTAACAAACATCAACGCCGACGGCTGAGCGTTTGCTTTACCGGCAGGCAGCCGCCTGCCGGCGCCGGTAAAAAGCTGGCGGACCCGACATGGCACTGCTCGAAATCCGCAACGTAACCCGCCGCTTCGGCACGCTCGAAGCGGTGAAGGATGTTTGCATTTCCATCGAGGCCGGCGAGTTCTTCACCCTGCTTGGTCCGTCGGGCTGCGGCAAGACCACCATCCTGCGCATGATCGCCGGCTTCGACGAACCGGACGACGGCGAAATCCTGCTCGACGGAAAATCGCTGGCCGGCGTGCCGCCGGAAAAGCGCCCGCTGCACACCGTGTTTCAGAGTTACGCGCTGTTTCCGCACATGACCGTGGCCGGCAACATCGCCTTCCCGCTGGAAATGGCCGGAAAGTCGGCGCTGGAGATACGGCGCCGCGTCGATGAAACACTGGCGCTGGTGCATCTGGAGGACAAGGCCGACAGCTTCCCCCACGAGCTCTCCGGCGGCCAGAAGCAGCGCGTGGCGCTGGCCCGCGGCCTGGTGAACCAGCCGCGCCTTTTGCTGCTCGACGAACCGCTCGGCGCGCTCGACGCCAAGCTGCGCGTCGAAATGCAGATCGAACTGATCGCGCTGCAACGCGAAGTCGGCATCACCTTCATCTTCGTCACGCACTCGCAGCAGGAGGCGCTGGCCCTGTCGCACCGCATCGCCGTGATGAAGGACGGCCGCGTCGAGCAGTGCGACGAACCGGACCAGCTTTATACCCAGCCCGCCAACCGCTTCGTCGCCGACTTCATCGGCAAGATCAACCTGCTAGACGTCGTCGTGACGTCTTCCAGCAAGGTGCTGCTCGGCCTGCATGCGGAAGGCCTCGGCGACATCGCCGCCACCGACCCGCGGCCGATCGCGGTGGGCGAGCGCGGCGCCTTCGCCCTGCGGCCTGAATTGATCCGCGTCTTCGGCCACAAGGAATCCGCCGACCTGAAGAACCGATTTGAGGGCGTGGTGCGCGAGTTGCTGTATCTGGGCGACGTCACGCTGTACAAGGTCGAATTGGCCAACGGCCGCGTCATCGAGGCGCTGATGCCCAACGCCGCGCCGGGCCGCGCCAAGTTCCACGAAGTCGGCGACGCGGTCATCGTCTGCTGGCGGCACGACGCCGGCGTGTATTTACGTAACTGAGTTCGGAATCGAGCAGGGGGCGCGCATGTCCGCACCGAGAATCCAGCCATCGGGCTTGACCAAGTGGGTGGTGACGCTGCCGCCGACACTGTTCCTGCTGGCCTTCTTCCTCGTTCCGGCGCTGATCGTGGTGGTCGCCGGCTTTCGCGAAACCGGCGAGTTCGGCGGCCTCTCGCCCATCGACAGCCTCGCCGCGCTGACGCTCGATGCCTACCGCTTCCTCGGCGGCGACGTCATCTACCTTGAGATTTTCGCCCGCTCCTTCCTGGTCGCCGCGCTGACCACGCTGATCTGCATCGTGCTCGCCTATCCGCTGGCCTGGCTGATCGCACGCAGCCCCAGGCAGCGGCGCGACTTCCTTGTGCTGCTGGTGATCCTGCCCTTCGCCAGCAACTTCCTGGTGCGCATCTACGCCTGGATCATGCTGCTGGGTCCGGTCAACCTGCTCTACACGCCCTTCGCAGTGATCGTCGGCATGGTCTACGCGCACCTGCCGTTCATGGTGCTGCCGCTCTACACCAACCTCGAAAAGCACGATCCGGCGCTGCTCGAAGCGGCACAGGATCTCGGCGCCAACGGCTGGACGCGCTTCTGGCGCGTGACTTTCCCGCTCTCGCTGCCCGGCATCTTCTCTGGCTCGGCGCTGGTCTTCATTCCCGTGCTCGGCATGTTCGCCGTGCCGGAACTGCTGGGCGGCACCGGCGACATCCTGATCGGCAACCTGATCAAGGAACAGTTTCTGGAAAACCGCGACTGGCCGCTCGGTTCGGCGTTGTCGATCATGCTCACGATCTGCGTCCTGGCGCTGGCTGGTTTGACCGCGTGGGCCTCGAAGCGCGGCCTGCACGGAACGGAGGCCGTCACGTGAAGAAGGCCCGGTTCTGGCTATGGACCGTCTCGCTCGCCACCTACGCCTTCCTTTACATCCCGCTGGCGGTGGTGGTGCTGTTCTCCTTCAACGATTCGGTGCTCAACGCCGAATGGGTCGGCTTCACCACGCGCTGGTACACGAAGCTGCTGTACGACGACGACATGCTGCATGCCGCCGCCAACTCGGTGCTGATCGCACTGGTCTCGAGCAGCATGTCGACCGCGCTCGGCGCCATGGCGGGGCTGTCCATGCACCGCTACCGCCCACGCTGGCTGCCCTTCCTGGTACTGACGCCGGTGGCCATGCCGGAAATCCTGCTCGGTGTGTCCTTGCTGCTGTTCTTCCGCCAGGTGCTCGACCTCTCGCTGGGCCTGTTTTCGATACTGGCCGCGCACATTACTTTCAGCATCGGCTTCGTTGCCGTGATCGTGCGTGCGCGGCTGGCCGGCATGGACGAAAGCATCTTCGAGGCGGCGCGCGACCTCGGCGCCACGCCCTGGGCCACCTTCCGCCGCGTCACGCTGCCGCTGATCATGCCGGCGCTGGTGGCCGGCTTCCTGATGGCCTTCACGCTCTCGATCGACGATTTCGTCATTACCTTCTTTGTCGCCGGCGTCGGGGTGAATACGCTGCCGCTGCAGATCTACTCGATGATCAAGGTCGCCGTTACGCCCGAGGTCAATGCCGTCTCCACGCTGCTGATGGCGCTGACCCTGACGCTGATCCTGGTCGCCAGCCGCTTCGCGCCCGACGTGCTGAAGGGGCGGGCGTGAAATCGCCGCACCGCCGGCGCCGACTTTCTGCGCTCGGTGTTGTGGCTGCGCTGTTTCTGGCCAGCCTGCCGGCGCGCGCCGCCGACACGCTCTACCTCTACAACTGGAACAACTACATTTCGGAAGACACGGTGCGTCGCTTCGAGGCGCATTGCAAATGCCGGCTGAAGCAGGACTACTACTCCGACAACGAGGAGATGCTGGCCAAGCTGGAAGCCGGCGCCGTCGGCTACGACGTCCTGGTGCCCACCGGCAATGCCGTCGAATCTCTGGTGCGCAGGAAGGCCCTGCGCGAGATCGACAAGGCGAAGCTGCCCAACTTGCGCAACGTCAAGCGCGAATTCCTCGATACCTGGTTCGATCCAGGCAATCGTTACTCGGTGCCCTACGCCACCTCGGTGACGCTGCTCGGCTACAACGCCGACAAGATGAAGGAACTCGACCTGCCCACCGACAGCTGGGCGCTGATCTTCGAGCCGCGGCACCTGCAGAAGCTCAAGGGCCGCGTCACCGTGCTCAACAGCCAGCGCGAACTCATGGCGGCGGCCATGAAATACCTCGGCCACTCGGTGCAGGACCACGACCCGGCCAAATGGGAACAAGCCAAGCGCCTGATCCTGCGCGCCAAGCCCTGGTGGGCGGCGTTTTCCAACAGCACCTACATCAAGGACCTGGCCATCGGCAACATCTGGGTCGCCCACGGCTACTCGAACGACATGTTCCGCGCGCAGCAGGACGCCGCCGCTGCGAAGCGCCCCTTCAGCATCGGCTTCGCCACGCCGAAGGAGGGCGCGGTGCTGGCGGTGGACAGCTTCGTGCTGCACACGTCGGGCCGCCGGCCCGATCTCGCACATCAGTTCATCGACTTCATTCTCGAAGGCAGGAACGCCGCCGACGTCTCCAACCTGATCGGCGCCGGCAACCCCAACGCTGCCGCGACGCCGTACATCCTGCCCGAGATCGCCGCCAATCCCGGCATCTTCCCCCCGCCGGCCGAGTTGCAGCGCCTGGAAATGCTGCGCGACTTCGATCCGAAACTGAGGCGCAGCCTGTCGCGGATGTGGACGGAAATTAAAGTGCGATAGGCGCAAATCGCCGTATCGCCTGCGCCGACTTTTGGATATCCGTCTTTGGCGAGGCTTCGGAGCCGGCTCTCTACGAGACCTGGCCTTGTCGATTGTTCCGCTTCCCTTCAGAATACTGGCGTGGGGCGTGGTCTCCGCAGCCTCGGCGGGAGCCGGCAACGGCACCGTATCTTCTGAAAGAATATCAATGGCAATTGCGTGGACCAGCGATCTGGACACCGGGATTGAACCGATCGACCAGCAGCACAGGAAGCTCGTCGATTACATCAATGAGCTGGAAATCGCCGTCCAGCAACAGGATTCGGCTGCGGTCGGGCGGGTGCTGGACGAAGTGGCGGACTATTGCATTTCGCACTTCGCCTTCGAGGAAGACCTTCAGAAAAAGGTCGGATACATGCATGCGAAGTCCCACAAGATGGTTCACGACGTATTCACCAGGCGCATGGCGAAGTACCGGGAACGGTACAAGGCCGGCGAGGACGTCGCCAGTCAGCTCCACGAAGCGCTGAGCACATGGCTGCTGCTGCATATCAAGCGGGAAGACAAGAACTTTGTTCCCGATGTCATGCGCGGCATCGGCGGAATGGTCAAGGACGACTCCGGCGAAGACTGGTTGAGCCGTTCGGTCGCCGGCTTTTTCGGCAAGGGCCGTTGAGGGCGCCAGCGTTCAGCTCGATCCGGTAAGTGTGGCGAAATCGCCGTATCGCCGGCGCCGACTTTTCAGGCTGCTTGCGGCGCGGCGTGCGCGGGTGGTCTAAAGCCGCCAGGCCAGCAGTTCGTCCGCCGCGCGCAGGCGGGTGGAGACTACCCTGGCGATGTTGCGATAGACCTTGAGTCCTATTTCGGGCCGCGCGTTGATCATCTGGTCGTTGAGGCGGACCAGTACGCAATCCGTTTCGGCGACGACGCTGGCGCTGCGTGCTTCGTTGTCGGCCAGGGCCATTTCGCCGAAGCTGTCGGCCGCGGTCAGGCGCGCCAGCTCGACTTCGCCTTCGCGACCCGATTTGAGCACGCGCGCTTCACCGTTGAGGATGATGTACATGTGCGTGCCGATGTTGCCTTCCTTGATGATGTGGGCGCCCGGCGCGAAGGTGCATTTCTCCGAACTGCCCAGCAGGTCGCTGATTTCGGCGGGGGTGAGCCCCTGGAAGGCCTTGACGTGCTCCGCCAGCTTGAACAGCAGTCGTTGCAGGTCGGTGAAGGTGAATTGTTCGCGGATCCAGCTCATGGCGGGATCATACCTGAAGCACGCTCAGCAGGTCTTGCTCCAGCCTGACCAGCGTTGCTGTCTGCGAGAGCTCCTGGCCGCTGATCAGGAAGACGTCTTCGACGCGCTCGCCGAGCGTGGCGATCTTGGCGGTATGCAGGGTAATGCCATGCTGGCCCAGCACGCGGGCGATGGCATACAGCAGCCCGGGCCGGTCGGCGGCGCTGATCGACATCAGATACTGGTTGCCGCGCTCGTCGGCGCGGATATCCACTTCCGGTGTGACCGGGAAGTGGCGCACCAGCCGCGACAGGCGCCCGCTGACGCCGGCCGGCAGCGGCGGTTGCTGCTTGAGCTGTTCGGTGATGTCGTGTTCGATCAGGCCGATCATGTCGCGGTAGGCCTGGGTCGCGTCGAAGGCGAACACCACGAAGCTGTCGAGGGCGTAGCCGTGGCGCGTGGTGTGGATCTTGGCGTCGACGATGGTGTAGCCGAGCCGCGCGAAAAAGCCGCAGAGGCGGGCGAACAGCAGCGGCTGGTCCTTCACGTAGGCCATCACCTGCAAGCCTTCGCCCATCGGGTTGAGGCGCGCGCGCACCACGGGCTCGGGGCTTGAGGGGCGATGATAGAGGGTGCGCGTATGCCAGGCGATTTCCTCGGCGGCGTGGCGCATGAAATAGCCGGTATCGAGCTGGCTCCAGAGTTCGAGTTCGACGTCAGGACGCAGGCCGTGATAGCGCAGGATGCCGCGTGCTTCTTCCTGCCGCTCCGAAACGCCGGTGAGCTGCAGTGATGCGGTGCCCTTGAGGACGCCGGCCGTCATGCGGAACAGGTCTTCCAGCAGCTTGCCCTTCCAGGCGTTCCACACTTTCGGGCTGGTGCCGCGAATGTCGGCGACCGTGAGCAGGTAGAGCGCGGTGAGCCGGCGCATGTCTCCCACCAGGCGGGCGAAGGCAAGCACGACTTCGGGATCGGCGAGATCCTGCTTCTGCGCCACTTGCGACATGGTCAGGTGGCTTTCGACGAGGAATACCACCAGCGCGGCGTCCTCCTCGGAGACGCCATGGTCGCGGCAGAAACGCGCGGCGTCCTTCTTGCCGAGTTGCGAGTGGTCGCCGCCGCGGCCCTTGGCGATGTCGTGGAACAGGGCGGCGACGTAAAGCAGCCAGCGCTTCTCGAATCCCGCCATCAGACGCGAGCAGAACGGATACTCATGGGCGAATTCGGGCATCGCAAAGCGCCGCAGGTTGCGCATCACCTGCAGGATGTGCTGATCGACGGTGTAGACATGGAACAGGTCGTGCTGCATCTGGCCGACGATGTGACCGAAAGCCGGCAGGTAACGGCCGAGGATGTCGTACTGGTTCATGCGCCGCAGCGGGTGGATCAGATGGTTTTGCTGGAACAGCTTGATGAACAGCGCTCGGTTTTCCGGATCGCGACGAAATTTGGCGTCGATGCCGCCCTGGGCGCGCCAGAGGGCGCGCAGGGTGCGCGGCGTCATGCCCTTGAGTTCGGAGCGCTGCATTTGCAGCAGGAAGCATTCGAGGATGGCGCGCGGATGCGTCTGGAAGACGTCTTCGTCGCGCACGTCGAGTTGCTCGCGCACCATCTGGAAGTGGACGTCGATGATGATCGGCGGGCCTTCGCGCGCAGGCAGCAGGCGGTCGCTCAGTACCTGCATGACCAATGCGTTGAGTTGAGTCACCAGTTTGGCGTTCTGGTAGTAGCGCTGCATCAGCACTTCGGAGGCGCGTTTGGCCTCGGTGGGGCCGATGCCCATGGCCGCAGCGAGTTTTTCCTGATGGTCGAACAGCAGCCTGTCTTCGCGGCGTCCCGTCAGCAGGTGCAGCTCGATGCGCACATCGCGCAGCAGTCGGTCTGCGGCCTCGAACTGGCGCACTTCGGCGGTGGTGATGAGCCCGGCCTTGGCCAGCGCTTTCCAGTCATCGCCGATGCCGGCGGCGCGCGCCACCCACTGGATCACCTGCAGATCGCGGAGGCCGCCGGGGCTTTCCTTGCAGTTGGGTTCGAGGCTGTAGGGCGTGTCGTTGAACTTGGCGTAGCGCTCGGCCTGTTCGAGCTGCTTGGCCCTGAAGAAGACTGCGGGTTGCAGAGCAGCGTTATAGCTCTGCTCGAACTCTTCGTAGAGCGCGCGCGCGCCGGCCAGGTAGCGGGACTCGAGCAGCGAGGTCTCGACCGTGATGTCGCGCTCGGCTTCGTCCAGGCACTGGTTGATGCTGCGTACGCTGTGGCCGATGTCGAGCCCGATGTCCCACAGCAGGCCGACCAGTTTTTCGAGTTGCGGAGCGGTGACGGAGTCGGCCGCAGCGTGGGTTTCGTCGGGCAGCAGTATCAGCAGATCGATGTCGGAGCCGGGATAGAGTTCGCCGCGACCGTAGCCGCCGACGGCGGCCAGCGCCAGCGAGTCGGGCATCGCCAGCGCGGTCCAGACGTCGCGCAGCACGCGGTCCACCAGCTCGGCGCGGCCATTGAGCAGGGTCGTGCCATCCTTCTTTTCGTGCCAGGCAGCGGTCAGTGCCTGCTGTCCGTCGGCCAGGCGCTGCCGTGCCCCCGCCGCGAGTTCGCGCAGTTCGCTCATGCGTTGGAAGGCCGTCAGTCCTGAGCGGTCATGCTCAGGGCGTGATGAGGACGTGGGCCGGGCAGGGCGGCGCGCCGGCGGACATCGTCATCACTTCGACGCCGGTCTCGGTGACGCAGACCGTGTGCTCGAACTGGGCGGAAAGGCTACGATCCTTGGTGACGATGGTCCAGCCGTCCGGCAGTTCCGATATGGCCGCCTTGCCGGCGTTGATCATCGGCTCGATGGTGAATACCATGCCCGGCACCAGCAGCGGGCCGTCGCTGGCCTTGCCGTAGTGCAGCACCTGCGGTTCTTCGTGAAAATTGCGCCCGATGCCGTGGCCGCAGAATTCGCGCACCACGGAGAACCCTGCGCCTTCGGCATGTTTCTGGATCGCGGCGCCGACCGCACCCAGATGCACTCCGGGCTTCACCTGCGCGATGCCGACCCACATGCATTCGTGCGTCATTGACACCAGCCGCCTGGCAAGGATCGATGCCTCGCCGACGCAGAAGGTGCGACTGGTGTCGCCGTGCCAGCCATCCTTGATGGTGGTGATGTCGAGGTTGACGATGTCGCCTTTTTTCAGCGCGCGGTCGTTGGGCACGCCGTGGCAGACCTGATGATTGACCGAGGCGCAGATTGATTTGGGATAAGGTGCATAGCCGGGCGGCGCGTAGTGGAGCGGTGCCGGGATGCAGCCTTGCACGTCCACCATGTATTCGTGGCAGAGCCGATCGAGTTCCGCCGTGGTGATGCCCGCCTTGACGAAGGGTTCGATGTAGTCGAGGACTTCACCCGCCAAGCGACAGGCGACCCGCATCTCGGCGATGTCCTGGGCGGTTTTTATGGAAATGGCCATGTATGCGGGTCGGGATTGTGAAGCGACATTTTACCCGCGGGCCCCGCAGGGCGCAGCTACTGCTTCAGAAAAACAGTCGTTCACCCTTCCGGAAAAACTCCACCGAGTAGGCCAGCTGTCCTTGCGGGTATTCCTTGGTTTCAATCGATTTGGCCTCGACCTGATAGGCGAGGTCTTCCGAAAGGCGGCCGCAGATGGTGGCCATGCCTTCCACCAGCCGGCTGCCGGGGTAGGCATTGAGCCTCAGGTGGTAGGGCGGGCAGGAATCGCACATTCGCACCGAGCCAACGATCGGCGAGCCGATGATGGTCAGGTCGCCGACTATCGGCGTCAGATAGCAGGGGCCTGCGTCCACGCCGATCGACAGCCCGATGCCGGTCGGTTCATTGCGCATGTTGGCGACGAAGGCCGGGTAGTAATAGGTGCGGAAGTTGTCCATCACGGAACAACAGAAATCGAGCACGGTATCCATGCGGTCGGCGAAGGAATCCTCGACCAGCCAGTAACAGATGAAGCCATCCCCGGTGAACTTGTCGAACCAGCCGCCGTGGTAGTGCAAGACAGTGCGGAATTCGGCAACGAAATCGTCGAGAATCCTGGCGTACTGCGGTATGTCGATCGATTCCTTGAGGACGCAGGAGGAACGGCGGATATCCACGGTCAGCACGATGGCCTCGATTGCGGAAACCTCGCTGATCGACTGCCTGATCGTCGGGGAGACATTGGTCCGCGTCGGATCGAAGCGGTCGAGCGGCGCGTGGCTCAGAAACTGGTTTTCGACGTCCCGGCTCTCGGCAACGAGACGATTCATGGCAAACAGGCTCATGGACTAAATCTCCCCAACGTCGAAAGCTGGAGGGACTGGAACCCGCTCCGCATCGATCGAAATATATCGTATGACATAGTCTAGCCTGATTTCGGCGGAGTCACCTCGCTTCAGGTCAGGAAAAGCCCCCGGCGACT
>CAYNGV010000074.1:0-10622 GCA_964397005.1 uncultured Sulfuritalea sp.
CAGGCTGGATTAACGCTGGAGCTTTGCCGCCGGCTGGGCCTCTAGAACGCTAGGCCCGCACGGCGAGCAGGTGCTGCAAGGCCGCGCGCAACCGGCCTGGCGGCACCGGTTCCTTGAGCAACACATAGCCGGCGCGACGTGCTGCGGTCTGGGCTTCTTCGCTGACATCCGCGCTGACCAGCAACACGCCCATGTGCTCGAATTCGCGCTGCAATTCCTGGGCGAGCCCAATGCCGCTGACCAGGCCCGGCAGGCGGATACCGCAGATCACCAGATCGGGAGTCTGATCGCTCTCGCGGCAACGACTCAACGCCTCCTCGCGACTTGCGGCCAGCAGTACGGAGCCGCCCCACCCGAGGATCGCCTGCTCCATGCCGGCACGCACCAGCGCGTCGCCCTCGACGACCAGAACAGTTCCCGCTATCCGCGCCGAGTCAGCCAGTTGTTCCACCTGTCGGACATCGACTGGTGGCGGGCTATTGGCAGTCGATTGGTGCGCCACCGGAAGCTCGATCCAGAACACCGAGCCGAGGCCCGGGCGCGAACGGACACCCAGCGGAATCCCCAACGCCTCCGCCAGGCGACGGCAAATGGCCAGACCGAGCCCCAATCCCTTGACATGATCGCGCTCGGGATTTCCCAGTTGCACGTAGTCTTCGAAAATCTGTTCCCGCGCGTGCTCCGGGATTCCCTCGCCGGTATCCCAGACTTCCACCTGCACCGCATTCCGACGCCGGCGGCAGCACACCAGGACACCGCCGGAACGTGTGTAGCGCAAGGCATTGCCCACCAGATTGTGCAGGATGCGTTCGACTATCTTCTGGTCGCTACTGACCCGAACCTGCGTCGGCCTGACCCTGAGCTTCAAGCCCTTCTGTTCAGCCAGCAGCGAAAGATCCCCGGCCAGCCGACCGAGGACTTCGCCCATGGAAAAGCTCTCGATCCTGGGAACAAGGTTGTCGCCATCCAGCCGTGAAATATCCAGGATGGCATCGAGCAGATTCTGCAGGGTGTCCACCGCCGACTGGATATGCGCAACCAGCCGCGGTTCCTGCCTTGCCGCATCCGAATGCGCCAATCCCGCGACGAAGAGCCCGAGCGCATGCAGGGGTTGCCGCAAATCGTGGCTGGCGGCGGCCAGAAAGTGCGACTTGGCGATGGTCGCATGTTCCGCCGCGTCCTTCTCGCGCTTCAAGTCGACTGTTGCCTCCGACACTCGCGTGCGCAACTCCTCCTGAGTCACGCCGATGCGTCCGGCCATGTCGTTGATGCCGGCCGCCAGAGACTGCAAGGCTCCGGCCGACTGCGTTGCCATGCGCGCAGTGAGATCGCCGTCACCTATCCGCGCCACCACCTCACTGGCTTCGAGCAGGGGTCGGGTCACCGTGCGAGCGATGCGCAGCGCCAGCCAGCCGCCAAGCACCGAGCCCAGCAACGCAATCAACAGGCCGATGGCAACCAGCCGCTCGCTCTTGCTGGACACGTCCCGCAGCGACAGTTCGACAACAACATGGCCGATCACCTTCGCTTCGGTAGCGCCCACTATTTCCGTTCCTGCGTAAATATCATCAACCGGCAAGCTGCTGCGCACCACCGGCTCGACGAACAGCAGTGCGTCCGGCCCCAGGCGACGGCCTTCAATCCGTCCGAGTTCGGGCCAGAGGGCGGGATTCAGGTCGCCGCTGCGCGCCAGGGTTTCTCCCTGGGCATGAATGATCGCCGCACCGCGCGCATCGGAATCGATGTGCAGCGCCGACTCGGTCAGTGCCGACAGACTGGCGCGCTGCCCGGAAAAAATGCCGAACTCGGCGGCGCTCGCCATTTGCCGCGTGATCGCCGCGCCGCGCGTGCGCAAGCCCTGCTCGAGGTCATCAATCGCGCGCAGCAGGAAAATGCCGGTCAGCAGCCCCGCCACCAGGGTCGTCGGCAACAGTGCCAGCAGCAGCATGCGCGTGCGCAGGCTCATGTTCATGGCCGTTCCCCCTCGCGCAATTGCTCGCCCAGCCTGGCTTCATCCAGTGCGAAGCCAAGCGAACGGGCGACATCCTGATTGACCTTGACGGTGAACTCGCGCGACCATTGCGGGGGCGGCAAGGACCTGCCCGCCAGGTTCTGTCGCAGCACGTCGCCGCCGCGAGTACCGACCTGGGCAGGAGTCGAGTACAAGGCCAACAAAGCACCGGCCTTGACATAGGCCGGAGAAAAGCCGACCAGTGGCACCTGCCGCCGATAGGCCGCCATCAGGATATTGGCGGCGGTCTCGCTGTTGAACACCGCCGGATCAGGCAGCGCGAGCAGGACTCCGGCATCGGCCAGCACCTGTTGCAGGGCGGCAAACAGGCCGCCCTGCCCCACCGGCGCAGCGACCAGTTGCATGCCGCGCTCCTTTGCCGCCCTCTCGAAGGTGGCGGAATGTTCTCTGGAATCCGCGCCGACCAATATGCCGACATTGCGCACTGTCGGCAACGCCAGCCGGATCAACTCCAACTGGCGCGCCGGTGGTTGATCAAGAAATACCGCGGAAAGCAGGCCGGCCTGCATGCGCGCCGGATCGGCAATCCGCTCAAAGGCCGGACGCGGTACCAGGATGGCCAATAGCGGCGGGGGCGTGGGGTCGGCGGCAAACAGTTCCTGCATGCCGCGCTGCGCGGCGGCGCCAACCGCAACCACCCAGTGCGGCTCCGGATTCGGGCTGGAAAACTGGCTCCAGTGCGCCACGCGCCAGACGACGCGCCCCGGCTGCGCCTGCTCGACCCTCGCGCGCAGCGCCTCCGCCGCCTCGGCGTGCGCGCCACCGGTATCGGACAGCGCCACCCACACCGGAACCGGCCCCGCCGCCGACGCTGATCCATATGTCATTAGACATAGGCAGACGGTGGCGAGGAGGGTGAAAAACCAGCGCCGCATTGCTCAGAAATCCAGCCGTAGCGTGGCGAAGGCGCGGCGGTCGAAGCGATAGGCCCGCAGATACTCCTGATGTCCGCCGTTGATTGCCTGTACGGTGAACGCCGCCTCGCCACGAGTTGCGCCGATGCGCAAACCCCAAGCCAGCCGGGCGTCGAGTTGTCGCGGCGTATCCAGCACATTGTTGATTCCCTGCCAGGAGTATGGCGTGCTGGCATGTGAAATCAGGCTGAAGTCCAGATCGCCGGGCAGTTTCTGAAACCAGGCCAGGGTCGTGGTCCGGTGCGGTGCCTCGATGGTTTCGTCGGCTAGTCCGCTGCTCGAGCGCAGGTGCGCCTCGGACAACAGTATCCGGGTCGCAGCAAAGGGCTTCCAGTCAAACTGGTATTCAAATCCATGGATGTGAGGCCCGGGAGTGTTGATCGCATCGTTCGGCACCCCGACGCCCGTGCGGCCGGAGAAGCGCACCCGATTGTTCATCCGCTCGACAAAGCCGCGCGCGTCTACCGTGAGTCCGAGCGAGCGGATACGGCCGAAGTAGCCGACTTCGTTGCTGATCAGGGTCTCCGCCTTGACCTGGCCGGAGCTGCGGAAAGTCCAGTCGGCCAGTGCCGCGCCGTTGTAGAAGCGGGTGTCGCCGCGCAGCTCGTACAGGCCGGGCGCGCGCGATGACTGGGTTACCCCGGCGCGCAGCGTGTGGTCTGGAGTGACATGGAAGTTTGCCATCAGCCGCGGCGCGAAACTGCCGCCGATGATGTTGTGGTTTTCGTAGAGACCGCCGACATTGAACAGCCATTGGGCATGCGGACGCCACTCCATGTTGGCAAAGGTTCGCAAGCGGTTGGCGGAGAAGGTTTCCTGGCTGTAAAAAAACGATGGCGAATAAGCTGACTCGCGCCGCCATTCGGCGCCCCATACCAACCGGCTGCGCTCACCCGGGTTCAGCGTGTGCTGGAAGCCCGCTTCGAGCCGGCTGCCCCGGCCGCCGTAGTCGATCTTGATCGTTGGCAGAAGGGCGTAGGGGAAATTGTCGACATAGCGGTCCTGCTCGTAGCTGAGATGGGCTTCGATGGCCTCGCCGGACGCCAGTTCGCGCCGCCAGTGGGCATTCGCATAGACATCGCTCCAGCCCACGGTGCGCTCGATGTTGCCCGGATTCGCCGCGGCCGGAGCCAGCCCTTCGCCGAAGCCGCCCTCCATCGACCCGACATGGATCCGCAATTCGTCATGCGGCCCGGGGCTCAGGTCGGCCCGGAAATGCACTTGCGACAGTCGGGTGTCGTCATTGACGCGATCAAGCCCGCGATCCTTGCGCAGCGACGCAGTCAAGCGAAAATGCGCTCCCTTGTCGCCCCAGCCGACGCGCGCAACGTTGTCGTCGATGCCCTTGTCGCCGCTGCTGATGGAGACCATGCCACCATGGGTGTCCGCGGCATGCCGGGTCACGATATTCACCACGCCGAGAAAGGCGTCGGCACCATAGGCGGCGGAGTTGGAACCGCGTAGCACCTCGATCCGCTCGATGTCCTCCAGCACGATGCCCTGCAGTCCCCGATGGGTGTCGCCCAGATAAAAGCTGGAGTAAACCGAGCGGCCGTCCACATAGACCTGCATGCGGGCACCATACAAATCGAGTGCCGAATGATAGCTCGCCAGGGGATTGGCTCCGTTGCGCCGGGTGAACAGAAAACCCGGCACCAGCCGCAGTACTTCCGCCACTTCGCGCGCGCCGGAACGGCGGATCAGATCCCGGTCGATGACGGTTACCGCACCCGGAACTTCATTGAGCGGCTGCGCCAGGCGACTGACCGAGAGGACCACGGGCAGGTCGTCGAAATAGTCGCTTTCCGTAACATGGTCCGCGGCATGGTCCGCCGCCGCCGGCATGGCGATCAAGGCGAAGCAAAGCGGCGCCTGCGCAACGCAGCGCCATGCAAGTTTGCTGATTCGGAATGAATACTCGGCCATCGTCGCGCGATTATAGGTGTGAACCGGCTTCCGGGGCTATCGGCGACTGACCGCCGCAACCCCTGCAATGACCAGCACGACACCGATCATTTGCGCGGTCGAGAAACCCTCATCGAGCAGCAACCAGGCGAAGACGATGGTCAACAGCGGCCCCACCATGCCTACCAGCGCCGCCTGTCCGCTGCCGACCCGGCGAATCGCCGCCGACTGGGCGAATACCGGCAGCACGGTGCAAAACAGGCCCATCGCGGCGCCCAGCGCATACACCGGCCAGGGCTGGATCAGGGCTGTCAGTGGCTGCGTCGCCAGAAAGTGGCCGCCGGTGGCGGCGGTCGACACCAGCATGGCCAGCGCGGTGAAGCGTGCCGCGCCCAGTTTGGCGATCATGCCGGCGCTGCCGGACAGGTAGAGCGCGTAACTGACCGACGAGGCGAACACGAAGCCGCCGCCGATCCAGACCACGGTCGTGTCGGCGGAAAATTGCAGATCGTGGGCGAATGCCGCGGCGATGCCGGCGTAGCACAACGCCAGCGACAGGCCCTCGCGACGGGTGATGGCGCGGCCATGCAATGCCACGCCGAACAACAGTGTGAGCGTCGGATAGGTGAACAAGATCAACCGTTCCAAACCGGCTGAAATGTATTTGAGTCCGAGAAAATCCAGAATGCTGGCGCCGTAGTAGCCGAGCGAGCCCAGCAGCGCGACGACGAGCCAGTCGCGCCGGCTCAGCGCTGGCGCGTTCCTCGATGCGGAGAAACCGACCCACAGGAATACGGGCAGCGCGAACGCCATGCGCAAGGCCAGCAGGGTTATCGCATCGACACCATAGGGATAGGCGAGCTTGACCAGGATCGCCTTGAAGGAGAACCCGAACGCCGCGACAACGGCCAGTGCAACTCCGGCGCGATGCGTGGCGCTCGTGCCGGCGGCGAGCGTCACCTGCGGCGGCCACCCATGATCGAACCGAGCACGCCGCGCATGATCTCGCGCCCGACCTGCGAGCCGATGGTGCGGACCACGGTCTTGGCCATGGTCTGCGCCAGGCCGTCGCGCTGGCCGCCGCGCGGGCCGGTGCTGCCGAACAGCACGTCGCCGAAGCCGCCGAGCAGGCCGCCGCCGGCTGCTGCGGGTTCGGCCGGCGCTGTGCCGGCCGCGGAGGCTTGCGACGCCGTATCGCCAGCGCCAGCGCTGTGCGTCCCTGCGGGAACTTTCTGTGCCGCAGCCCCCGTGAGCTTCTCATAGGCCGATTCACGGTCGAGCAGCTTCTCGTAATGCCCGGCAATCGGCGACGCCGCAATCACGGCACGGCGTTCCTCGACCGACAGCGGCCCGATGCGCGAAGCGGGCGGCAGCACCATGGCGCGCTCGACCACGGTCGGTCGGCCGTGGTCGTCGAGGAAGGAGACCAGCGCTTCGCCGACGCCGAGTTCGGTGATCACGGTTGCGGCATCGAAGGCCGGATTGGCGCGCAAGGTGTCGGCCGCCGCCTTGACCGCCTTCTGGTCGCGCGGCGTGAAGGCGCGCAGCGCATGCTGTACGCGATTGCCCAACTGGCCGAGCACGCTGTCGGGGATGTCGAGCGGGTTCTGCGTGACGAAATACACGCCGACGCCTTTCGAGCGGATCAGGCGCACCACCTGCTCCACTTTCTCCAGCAGTGCCGGCGGCGCATCGCTGAACAGCAGGTGCGCCTCGTCGAAGAAGAAAGCCAGCTTGGGCTTGGGCAGGTCGCCCGCCTCGGGCAACTGCTCGAACAACTCGGCCAGCAGCCAAAGCAGGAAGCAGCCGTAGAGGCGCGGCGAATTCATCAGTTTGTCGGCCGCCAGCACATTGATCACGCCGCGCCCGTCCTGGGTTTGCATCAGGTCTTCGATGTCGAGCATCGGCTCGCCGAAGAAGCTGGTACCGCCCTGTTCTTCGAGGGTCAGCAGGCCGCGCTGGATGGCGCCGATCGAAGCAGCCGAAACGTTGCCGTACTTGGTCTTGTACTGCGCCGCATTCTCGCCGACGTGCTGCACCATGGCCCGCAGGTCCTTGAGGTCGAGCAGCAACAGGCCCTGGTCGTCGGCGACCGAGAACACCACCTGCAGCACGCCGGCCTGGGTGTCGTTGAGGTTGAGCAGGCGCCCGAGCAGCAGCGGGCCCATGTCGGAAATCGTCGCGCGCACGGGATGGCCGCTCTCGCCGAACACGTCCCAGAACATGATCGGGCTGGCCCGAGGCTGCCAGTCCTTGATGCCGAGCCGATCGAGCCTCGCCTGGAACTTGTCGGAGGCGACCCCGGGCGCACCGAGTCCGGACAGATCGCCCTTGGCATCGGCGAGGAACACCGGCACGCCGGCCTGCGAGAGTTGCTCGGCGATGCGCTGCAGGGTCACCGTTTTGCCGGTGCCGGTGGCGCCGGTGATCAGGCCGTGGCGATTGGCGAGTTGCGACAGCAGGACGAGTTCGATCTCGCCGCTCTTGGCGATGGGCAGGGCTTGGCTCATGGCAGGGATTCCCGGGATGCTAAAATTTGCGATTGTACGTAACAAACTCGTGACAACACCGCGGCAACCGCGCAACCAGGGAAACGACTATGGCCGGACACTCCAAATGGGCCAATATCCAGCATCGCAAGGGACGTCAGGACGCCAAGCGGGGCAAGGTATTCACCAAGCTGATCAAGGAAATCACCGTCGCGGCGAAGATGGGCGGCGGCGACATCAGCGCCAATCCGCGGCTGCGGCTGGCGATCGAAAAAGCCAAGGCACAGAGCCTGCCCAAGGACAACATCGACAATGCGGTGAAGCGAGGCACCGGCCAGCTTGACGGCGTGAACTACGAAGAAGTCCGCTACGAGGGCTACGGCATCAACGGCGCGGCGGTGATGGTGGATTGCCTCACCGACAACAAGGTGCGCACCGTTGCCGAAGTGCGCCACGCCTTCGCCAAGCACGGCGGCAACATGGGCACCGACGGCAGCGTCGCCTTCCTGTTTACCCACTGCGGCCAGATGCTGTTCGCACCGGGCACCAATGAGGCCGCGCTGATGGATGCAGCGATCGAAGCCGGCGCCGACGACGTGGTCAGCAACGAAGACGGCTCGATCGAAGTCATCACGCCGCCCAACGACTTTGCCGCAGTGAAGGAAGCGCTGGAGAAAGCCGGCTTCAAGGCGGAGTTCGGCGAAGTAATCCAGAAGCCGCAGAACGAAACCGAGTTCGCCGGCGAGGATGCGCTGAAAATGCAGAAGCTGCTCGACGCCCTGGAAGCGCTGGACGACGTGCAGGAGGTTTATACGACGGCCGTGATCGACGAATAGCGTGGGATCTTCATCGGCAGCCCGCTTCGCCCCGCTCCTTTTTGTCGTTCTCTGGAGCACCGGTTTCATCGGCGCCAAATTCGGCCTGCCGCACGCCGAGCCGCTGACGTTTCTGCTGATCCGCTACCTGCTGGTGATCTCGCTGATGACCCTGGTGGCGCTGGCGATGCGGGCGCCCTGGCCGCGAGACGCGCGGCAGTGGTTTCACATTGGCGTTTCCGGCCTTCTGGTGCATGGCGTGTACCTCGGCGGCGTTTTCATTGCGATCTCGAAGGGCCTGCCGGCCGGCGTCACCAGCCTGGTGGTCGGCATTCAGCCGCTATTCACCGCCGTCGGCGCCGGCTGGCTGCTGAACGAAGCCGTGCTGGCGCGGCAATGGCTCGGACTGGTGCTGGGCTTTGTCGGCGTCGCATTGGTGGTGTCGGGCAAACTCGGCAGCGGCTTTGGTCTGGATGCCCTCTGGCCGGCGCTGGCCGCCCTGGCCGGAATCACCATCGGCACCTTGTACCAAAAACGCTTTTGCCATAGCTTCGACTGGCGCACCGGCGCCATCGCGCAGTTCCTGCCGACAGCGATCGCCACCGCCGGGGTGGTCGCCCTCACCGAGAACTTCCGCGTGGAATGGGTGCCCGAGTTCATCTTCGCCCTGAGTTGGCTGGTGCTGGTGCTGTCGGTGGGCGCGATTTCCCTGCTCAACATGCTGATCCGCCGTGGCAGCGCGGTGAATCTGGCGAGCCTGTTCTATCTGGTACCGCCAAGCACCGCGCTGATTGCCTGGCTACTGTTCGACGAAAGGCTGGCCGGCATGGCACTGGTCGGCATGGCGCTCGCCGTGTGGGGCGTGTATCTTGCGCGGAAATGACGACCACCCGCCCGGCCTCGACTCCCATCCGCATTCTCGGCATTGACCCGGGCCTGCGCTCGACCGGGTTTGGCGTCATCGACAAGGCCGGCAACACACTGAACTATGTCGCCAGCGGCTGCATCAAGACCGATGCGGCGGGCAGCCTGCCGACGCGGATCAAGACCCTGCTCGACGGCATCGCCGAAATCATCGCCACCTACGGCCCGCAACAGGCGGCGGTCGAAATCGTCTTCGTCAACGTCAATCCGCAATCCACGCTGCTGCTCGGCCAGGCGCGCGGCGCGGCGATTTCAGCGCTGGTCACGGCCAACCTGCCGGTGGCGGAATACACCGCGCTGCAAGTCAAGCAGGCCGTTGTCGGCCACGGCAAGGCGGCGAAGGAACAGGTGCAGCAAATGGTGGCGCGCCTGCTCAAGCTGCCGGGCATCCCGAGCGCCGACGCCGCGGACGCGCTGGCCTGCGCCATCGCCCACGCCCACGGCGGGCAGGGCATGGGGGCGCTGGCGACGCTCGGCAAGCGGGTGCGCGGCGGGAGGATAGTCTGATGGCATCCATCCTGTATGCGTGGGAATTCGGGGCGAACCTGGGGCATGTGGGTGCTTTCATGCCACTGGCACGCGCCTTGCGCGACGCCGGGCACGACGTGCATTGGATGGTGACCCAACCTGCCGTGGTCGGTGATTTTCTGGCTGGCGAAGGCTTTGACTGGCTGGCCGCCCCGACCATGCCCGAAGTCGCCCGGCCGGGTCCGCCCCTCACCTATGCCGATATCCTGCTGCGTTTTGGTTACGCCGATCCACGCGCCCTGTTCGGGCTGGTCGGCGGCTGGCGCGAAGCCATGCGCCTGACTGGCGCCCAGCTGGTGCTGGCGGATCACGCCCCGACGGCGCTGCTTGCGGCGCGAACCCTGGGCATCCCGGTCATGCTGTTTTCCAACGGCTTCACGGCCCCGCCGCGACGCAGCCCCCTGCCCAACATGCGGCCGTGGTCGCCGGTGCCCGAACAAGCGCTCAGCCAGCTTGACCTCACGGCGCTGTTTGCAGTGAATTCCGTTCTGGCCCGCCACCACTGCGCGCAGATGCAACATCTGGCCGATCTGTTCGATGTGGCCGAGGAAGCGCTGGTGACCTTCCCCGAACTCGATCACTACGCCGATCGCGGACCGGCGCGCTACTGGGGCAGCCTGCCCAGCGCCGGCGCCGGGCGCTGCGTAACGTGGCCGGCGGGCCGTACTCCCCGGCTGTTCGCCTATCTGCGCCCGGAGAGCCCTCACCACGAAGCGGTGCTGGCCGCCCTGCTGGATATGGGACACGCTGCCGTGATCTACTTCCCGAACATGCCGCCGGCTTTGGCCGCCCGGTATGTCGCACCTCATCTGGCGTTCATCGAGCATCCGGCGGACATCGAGCAAATGGCCCGCGAAGCCGATATCGCGATCACCTATGCCAGCCTGGCGACGACCACCGCCTTTCTGCTGGCCGGCAAGCCGCTGCTCCTGCTGCCCGGACATCTCGAGCAGTTTCTTGTCGCGCGCCGCGTCGAGGAAATGGGCGCGGGACGACTGGTGAATCCGGAACAGCC
>CAYNGV010000075.1:0-10502 GCA_964397005.1 uncultured Sulfuritalea sp.
ACATGTACACCATCCGCCACTACAAGGCGGATTTCACCCAGCTCACCGTCGCCATTGTCGGCGACGTGCTGCACTCGCGCGTTGCCCGCAGCCAGATCCACGCCCTGACCACGCTGGGCGTGCCCGAAGTGCGCGTCATCGCGCCCAAGACCCTGCTGCCGACCGGCATCGAACGCCTCGGTGTGCGGGTGTTCAACGACATGCGCGAAGGCCTGCGCGGCGTCGATGTGGTCATGATGCTGCGCCTGCAGAATGAGCGCATGCAGGGCGCGCTGCTGCCCTCGACGCAGGAATATTTCAAGTCCTGGGGTCTCACGCCGGAAAAGCTGGCGCTGGCCAAGCCGAACGCCATCGTGATGCATCCGGGGCCGATGAATCGCGGCGTCGAGATCGATTCATCCGTCGCCGATGGCGGCCAGGCCGTGATCCTGCCGCAAGTCACCTTCGGCATTGCGGTACGGATGGCCGTCATGGCGATGCTCGCGGGAAATTGAGATGAAAATACACATCAAGAATGGTCGCCTGATCGACCCCGCGAGCAAGACCGACAAGCCGCTCGACCTGTTCATCGCTGCGGGACGCATAGTCGGCATCGGCCACGCGCCGGCGGGTTTCGAAGCCAACAGCGTGCTTGACGCGACGGGCTGCATCGTCTGTCCCGGGCTGGTGGATCTGGCGGCCCGGCTGCGCGAACCGGGCTTCGAATACAAGGCCACGCTCGAATCCGAAATGGCTGCCGCCGCGGCCGGCGGCGTCACGCGACTGGCCTGCCCGCCGGACACCGATCCGGTGCTGGACGAGCCGGGGCTGGTGGAAATGCTGACGCATCGGGCGCGCTTGCCCGAGTTTGCCCACGTGCATCCGGTGGGCGCCCTCACTGTACAACTGGAAGGCAAGGCACTGACCGAAATGGCCGAACTGGCGGAGGCAGGGTGTGTCGCCTTCGGCCAGGCCAATCGCGCCATCGTCGATACGCAGGTGCTGCTGCGCGCCATGATGTATGCGGCGACTTTCGACTTCCCGGTCTGGCTGCAGGCGCAGGATCCCTTCCTGGCCCGCAAGGGCGTCGCCCATGACGGCGAAGTTGCGGCGCGCCTCGGCCTCGCCGGAATTCCGGTGGCGGCGGAAACCATCGCCCTGGCCACCATCCTGCACCTTGCCCGCGAGACCGGCGCGCGGGTGCACGTGACCCGCATTTCGTCCGCCGCCGGGGTCGAGATGATCGTCGCCGCGCGCGCCGCCGGCATCGCGGTGACCTGCGACGTGGCGATTCATCACCTGCACCTGTGCGACACGGATCTCGGTTTCTTCAACGCCCACGCCCGACTCGATCCGCCGCTGAGATCATTGCGCGATCGCGATGCCCTGCGTGCCGGCCTGGCCAGCGGTGCGATCAATGCGCTGTGTTCCGACCACACCCCGGTCGATGACGACGGCAAGCAGATGCCCTTCGACGAAGCCGAGGTCGGCGCCACCGGGCTCGAATTGCTGCTGCCGCTGATGCTCAAGTGGGCGCAGGAAATGAAGCTGCCGCTATCGACGGCGCTGGCCCGTGTCACGTCGGACCCGGCGCAGATTCTGGGCATCAAGGCCGGAAGCCTGGCGCTGGGCGCCGCCGCCGACATCTGTGTCTTCGATCCGGCGACAGCGTTCAAGGTCAGCCGCGAGCATCTGCGCAGCCAGGGCAAGAACACGCCCTTCCTCGGCATGGAGTTTCCCGGCCGCGTGCGCTACACCCTGATCGACGGCCACCTGGCCTTCGACGGCACGCTCGCTTAACAGCCCGCGAGACAGTCTCTCGCTACGGACGGATCCATGCCGTCGATGCGCACCCGCTTGGCGCGGGACGTGTCACCGCTCACCAGGCTGATCGACGCTTTGGCGACACCCAAGCGATCGGCGAGAAACGCGATCAGGCAGGCGTTGGCCTTGCCATCCATCGGCGGCGCGGCCAGCCTGATTTTCAGCGCTTCGCCATGCAGTCCGACCACTTCGGTTTTCTTCGCCCCTGGCTGGATGTGCAGCCGCAGCGTCACGCCCTTGCCGTCGGCGACCAGCCAGGTCATGAAAGAAGCATCAGGGGCAGCACGTTGTTGCGCAGGCTGGCGACCACGAACAGGGCGATTTGCAGCAGCAACAGCAAGGCCAGCGGCGAAAGATCCACGCCCCCTATCGGAGGAATGACGCGGCGAAACGGTCGCAGCAGCGGTCGCGTCAGCGTGTTGAACACCTCGGCCAGCGGCGCGTGGGGATTCACCCAGGAAAACACCGCCGACACCAGTACGGCGCCCATCACCAGGTAGAGGCTGATCTTCGCCACTTCCAGCAGCGCCAGTGCGGCCACCACAAAAGTCGGCGCTGGCGACACGGCGATCAGCACCCCGGAGAGGCCCAGTGCGATCCCCTGATAAACCACCTGCCACAACCAGGCCAGCAGCAGGCTCGCCATGTCAAGGCCGAACAGGCCGGGAATCAGTCGGCGCAGCGGGCGCACCATCCAGTCGGTGACGGCCACGATGAATTGCCCCAGCGGGTTGCGGAATGGAGTGCGCGCCCATTGCATCGCGAAGCGCACCAGCAGCGCCAGCGTGAAAAAGCCGCAGACGGTGTCGAGGACGAACAGGAGGATCTGGATCAGCATCAGTCTTGGCCAAGGATGTCGCCGAGTTCGCGGCCGCGTGCTTCGGCGGCCAGGATGCCGCGTTCGATGGCGCCGGCGACGCCGTTGGCGCCAAACGACAGCAGCGCGGCTTCGGTGGTGCCGCCCTTGGAGGTGACGCGTTCGCGCAGGGTTGCGATCGATTCGCTGCTCTGCTCCGCCAGACGGGTTGCGCCGAGGAAGGTTTCAACGCTCAGCTGTCGCGCGCTGCGGGCATCGAAACCCAGTTTGAGCGCAGCAGTCTCCATGGCTTCGAGAAAATAAAAGACATAGGCCGGACCGCTGCCGGAAACCGCGGTGACGGCATCCATTTTCTCCTCGGTGTCGATCCACACCGTGCTGCCGACGGCCTTGAGAATCTTTTCGGCCGTGGTGCGCCCCTCGAGGTCCACGCTCGGGTCTGCACACAAACCGGTAATGCCGGCGCCAATCAGGGCCGGGGTGTTGGGCATGGTGCGCACGACCTTGCGATAGTTGCCCAGCCAGCGCGCAATGTCGGCCATGCGCAAGCCCGCGGCGATGCTCACCACCAGTTGGTCGGTCAGCTTGCCGCGCAGCGGCGCGACGGCCTCCCTGAGCTGCTGAGGCTTGACCGCCAGAACCAGGATTTCGCAGTTGAGCGCCGCCGCGTCGACCGACGCCGCGCAGCGCACGCCGAAGGCATCGGTCAGTTTGTTGCGAGATTCCTCGAAGGGCTCGACGACTTGAATGCCGGCCGCCGAAAAGCCCTGTTTGCGCAGGCCGCCGATGAGGGCGACGGCCATGTTGCCGCCGCCAATGAAGGTGATTTTCATGTCGTGTAATTCCGTTGTCCGAAAATTGCGGTACCGACGCGCACGAGGGTCGCGCCCTCCATTATCGCCGCTTCCAGATCGTGGCTCATGCCCATCGACAGGGTGTCCAGCGGCATGTTCAGAGAATCGCGCAGGCGGCGCAGGACGGCAAACGGCTCACGCTGCCGCGCCGGGTCTTCGCTGGGCTCGGGAATGGCCATCAGCCCGCGCAGCCTGAGGTGGGGCAGCGCGGCGATCGCGCATGCCAGGGCATCAACTTCCGCCGGCGGGCAGCCGCTCTTCGACACCTCGCCGGAGACGTTCACCTGCAGGCATATCTGCAGCGGCGCCAGGTCCGGTGGGCGCTGCGCGGAGAGTCGCTCGGCGATTTTGAGGCGGTCAACCGAATGCACCCAGGCGAAGTTTTCCGCCACCAGCCGCGTCTTGTTGCTCTGCAGCGGCCCGATGAAGTGCCATTCAAGGCCCGGGTCCGGGCTCAGGCTGGCCAGTTCGGCTTTCTTGTCGATCGCTTCCTGCACGTAATTCTCGCCGAAGGCCCGCTGCCCGGCGGCGATCGCCTCGCATATGCCTGCCGCGGGCCAGGTCTTTGAAACGGCCAGCAGCCGCACCGATTCCACCGGTCGCCCGGCGGCAACGCAGGCAGCGGCAATGCGTGCACGCACAGCTTGCAAGTTGGCGGCGATTGTTGTCATATAGCGACTTCAAAGTATATCGCACCCCCTCTACAGGAAAGCGCTCATGGACATCACCGAACTGCTCACCTTCGTCGTCAAGAACAAGGCATCCGACTTGCACCTGTCGTCCGGCATGCCGCCGATGATCCGCGTCCATGGCGACGTGCGGCGCATCAATCTGCCGGCCATGGAGCACAAGGATGTGCATGCCATGATTTATGACATCATGAACGACGGCCAGCGCAAGGCCTACGAGGAAAACCTGGAGTGCGACTTCTCCTTCGCGGTGCCGAACCTGGCGCGCTTTCGCGTCAATGCCTTCGTCCAGAATCGCGGCGCGGCGGCGGTGATGCGGACCATTCCGTCGAAGATCCTGTCGCTGGAAGACCTCAAGGCGCCGAAGATTTTCGAGGAGCTGGCCGACTATCCGCGCGGGCTGGTGCTGGTGACCGGGCCGACCGGATCGGGCAAGTCGACCACGCTGGCGGCGATGGTCAATCACAAGAACCAGAATGAATACGGCCATATCCTGACCGTCGAGGACCCGATCGAATTCGTCCATGAGTCGCAGAAGTGCCTGATCAATCAGCGCGAGGTCGGCCCGCACACGTTGTCCTTCAACAACGCCCTGCGTTCGGCGCTGCGCGAAGACCCGGACGTGATCCTGGTCGGCGAAATGCGCGACCTGGAAACCATCCGCCTGGCCATGTCCGGCGCCGAAACCGGCCACCTGGTGTTCGGTACGCTGCACACCTCCTCGGCCGCGAAAACCATCGACCGCATCATCGACGTCTTCCCCGCCGCGGAAAAGGAAATGATCCGCGCCATGCTGTCGGAATCGCTGCGCGCGGTAATTTCGCAGACCCTGTGCAAGACCATGGACGGCACCGGTCGCGTCGCCGCGCACGAAATCATGGTCGGCACGCCGGCCATCCGCAACCTGATCCGCGAGGCCAAGGTGGCGCAGATGTACTCGGCGATCCAGACCGGCCAGCAGTTCGGCATGCAGACACTGGACCAGAATCTGCAGGATCTGGTCAAGAAGAAAATCATTGCGCCGAGCGAAGCGCGCGCTAAGGCCGCCAACAAAGACAATTTCCCCGGCTGACGCCGGGGAAATTGTCCTGACGGACAAGTTACACCCGCCCCTCCCTGCCTCCCCTCACGGGGAGGTGACTAAGTTGGATCGCCGCTTTGCGGCTCGAATTGATTGACGAGGAACACCATGGAACGCGATGAAGGTTTGAAATTCATGTACCAGCTTCTGACGATGATGATGCAGAAGAAGGGCTCGGACTTGTTCATTACTTCCGGTTTCCCGCCGGCCATGAAGATTGACGGCAAGATGACGCCGGCCACCACGCAGCCGCTGTCCTCGCAGCACACGCAGGAACTGGCGCGGGCGATCATGAACGACAAGCAGGCCGCCGAGTTCGAGGCGACCAAGGAATGCAATTTCGCGATCTCGCCCGCCAGCATCGGCCGCTTCCGCGTCAATGCCTTCATGCAGCAGGGGCGCGTCGGCATCATCCTGCGCACCATCAACGTGCAGATCCCCGAAATGGAGGATCTCAAACTGCCGCCGGTGCTCAAGGACGTGGTCATGACCAAGCGCGGCCTGGTGCTGTTCGTCGGCGGCACGGGTTCGGGCAAATCAACCTCGCTGGCGGCGATGATCGGCTATCGCAACCAGAACAGTTATGGCCACATCATCACCATCGAAGATCCCGTCGAATATGTTCACGACCATCGCAACTGCGTGATTACGCAGCGCGAGGTGGGTGTCGATACCGATTCATGGGAAGTCGCGCTCAAGAACACCCTGCGGCAGGCGCCCGACGTCATCCTGATCGGCGAAATTCGTGACCGTGAAGTGATGGAGCACGCCATCGCCTTTGCCGAAACGGGCCATCTGGCGATGGGCACGCTGCACGCCAACAACGCCAACCAGGCGATCGACCGGATCATCAACTTCTTCCCCGAAGAGCGCAGGCCGCAGTTGTTGATGGACCTTTCACTCAACCTCAAGGCCATCGTTTCGCAGCGACTGATTCCCGTCAAGGAAGGCAAGGGCCGCGCCGCCGCGGTGGAGGTGCTGCTCAACTCGCCGCTGATTGCCGACCTGATCTTCAAGGGCGAGATTCACGAAATCAAGGAGATCATGAAGAAGTCGAAGGAGCTCGGCATGAAAACCTTCGACATGGCGCTCTTCGACCTCTTTGAAGAAGGCCGCATCAGCTACGACGATGCCTTGCGTTTTGCCGACTCGATGAACGAAGTGCGCCTGATGATCAAGCTGCACAGCAAGCAGTCGCAGGACATGGATCGCAACAGCGGAATACAGCATCTGGATATCGTATAATCATATTTTGCCGTTCCCTGCGGCTTCGCAGCCGGGAACGTACCGCACGCGGCATGGCGGCGTGCATTTCAGGTGTCATCGCAAGCAATGCTTACCGACTCGCCGGAACGCGCTACCCAAGTCGAATGCCGCGCCGCATTGGAGGACATCGCCCATCTGGCGCGCAAGGTTTGCCTGATGTGGGGAACCCCTGAGCTGGATACCTTTCTCAGCCGCTTGATCATGGACGCGCGGGATGGCGATCGGCAAGGCTTGCCGATCATGGTCGCCACCGAGATTTTGTTCTTGGCCCAGACCAACAAGATGATCCGCGCCATCGATCTTGCGAAAAAGCTCAACATACGCGCCGAGCATGCTTATCGCCTGGTCGATGAGAAGGATCAAACGCGCCTGCAAACCGACGCCTTCGATGATCCGCTGGTTTCCCATGACACGATAACGCGAGGAAATCAATCAACTGCGTCCACGGCAAGACGCTCCACAACCGGGGCCGCTAGTCAGGTGCAGGGTCTGGGTGAGTTGTTGATGATGCTGGTGCGCAGCAAGTGGCTGGCGTGGGCGATTGTCCTGGTGTTGGGCGCCAAGTTCGTCTGGCCGACCGTCAAGGCGCTGGTCTGATTCCTGCGAAACAGGCCCTATCCGCGCCGGCTGCCGGCGACAATTTCAATGTTGTACAGGCGGCATTCCAGCGCCCCGTTGTAGAGCGGAATCTTGCGCGAGGTCTGCAGCCGGATCAGCTTGGGCAAGCGCGTATCGGCCGACAGAAACCAGCAACTCCAGCCGGTGAAACGCTGCTTGAGCGCGTCGCCCAGTGCCGGATAAAAGGCCGCCAGTTCCTCTTCGCTGCCCAGCCGTTCACCATAGGGCGGATTGGCCACCATCACCCCCGCCGGCGCCGGCGCCGGGCGCGCCAGCAGATCGGCCTGCTGCAGCGTGACCAGGTCGTCCAGCCCGGCGCCCGCCAGATTCTGCTGAGTGCGGGCGATGGCATCGGCCGCGATGTCGCTGCCGAAAAGTGGCAAGGCGGTAGCCTCGCGGCGGCGCTCGGCGGCTTCGCGTTGCAGTTTGCGCCAGAGGCCGGCGTCGAAGGACTTGAGATGTTCGAAGCCGAAATCGCCCGGTTCGCGTGAAAGCCCCGGCGCGTCGTCGAGGCACATCTGGGCCGCTTCGAGGAGGAATGTGCCGCTGCCGCACATCGGATCCAGCAGCGGCGTGCCTGGCTGCCAGCCGGAAAGGCGCAGGATGCCGGCGGCAAGGTTTTCCTTGAGCGGCGCGCCGACCTTGGCCAGCTTGTGGCCGCGCATGTAAAGCGGCTCGCCCGAGGTGTCGAGATAGAGCGTGGCCTGTTGTTCGGTGATGAACAGGTGGATGCGCACTTCCGGGTTCTTCGTGTTGACGCTGGGCCGTCGCCCGGTGTCGGCGCGGAAGCGGTCGCAGACGGCATCCTTGACCTTCAGGGTGATGAACTCGATGCTCTTCAGCGGCGAGCGGATCGCCGTGACATAGACGCGAATCGAGCGATCGACGGAGAACAGCTTCGACCAGTCGACGTCGTAGGCCAGCTGATAGACCTCGGCTTCGTTGCGATAGCCGCCGCGCGCAATGCGCCACAGGGCCCGTGTCGCAATGCGCGATTCGAGGTTGATGCGGTAGCCGGTTTCGAGGCTGCCGTTGCAACTGGCGCCGCCCGGAACGCTGGCAATGTCCTTGCCGCCGGCAGCGGCGAGGTCTTCCGCAAGCAGCGCTTCAAGACCGCGTGGACAGGTGGCGAAATAGTGGTTCATGCTCAGAAGGGTTTCACCACGACAAGAATGCAGATGACGATCAGCGCAAGCACCGGCACCTCGTTGAAGAACCGGAACCAGACATGCGTCTTGGTCGAACTGCCGCCGGCAAACTCCGCGAGCAGCCTGCCGCACCAGACGTGGTAAGCGATGAGGCCGATCACCAGCGCGGTCTTGGTGTGCAGCCAGCCGCCGCTGAAGCCGAAGCCTAACCATAGCCAAAGCCCCAGCCCCACCGCCAGCACGCCGATGGGCGTGACGAAGCGGAAAAGCTTCGTCGCCATCAGCAGCAGGCGTTCCCGTTCGGCGGTGCTCTCGGCCGGCACCATGGCCAGATTTACAAAAATGCGCGGCAGGTAGAAGAGCCCGGCGAACCAGCTCACCACGAAGACGATGTGAAAGGCCTTTATCCAGAGCATGAGGTTTCCCCGGTAACTGCGTTCGAGAGTCCTGCCGCCACCGTCGGATAGCGCAGCCGCAAACGCAACTCGCGCTTCATCCTCGTGTTGTCGAGGCGACGCGACTCGTTCATGAACGACCACTGCATCGGTGGTACGGCGCGGCGAACCTCCTCGCGCGGCAGGCGTGCTGCCCTCGGCAAGGCAAAAGTATCGGCCAGCGTATCGAACCACTCGCCCATCGCCAGCGCCGAGTCGTCATTGATGTTGTAGGCCCGGTTCGGCCGTCCTCGCGACAGCGCCGCGATGCAGGCGCGACCGAGATCGTCGGCGTGAATGTGGTTGGTGTAGCTGTCCTCGTCGTGAAGAATCAGTGGCAGACGCTTGTGCAGGCGCTCCAGCGGCAGCCGATCGGCCGCATAGATGCCCGGTGCGCGCAGGATGCTGACGCGGCATAGACCCCGCTCTTCACGGCCGAATCGGCGCAGGCGCTTTTCGGCATCCACCCGCCGTGCCGCGCGCGCCGACTGTGCGGCGGGCATGCGTGTCTCGCTTGTCCGGGCACCGCCGCAATCGCCATAGACGCCGCTGGTGCTGATGTAAACAAGTTGCCGTGGTAGACTTTTCCCGCGCTGAAGAATGGCAAGCAGATGCTGCGTTCGCGTGTCACCCGTGCCGTGAGGCGGCGGCGGCGCGCTGTGGATCACCGCATCGGAAATCCCGGCCAGTCGCGTCAGTGTGTCAGGCTGGTCGAGGTCTCCCTCGATCTGCGTAATGCCCAGGGCTGCCAGTTGCGGGTCGCGGCTACGTACCAGTGCCAGCACGTGCCAGCGCTGCATGAGTTGGGGCAGCGCGCGGCGCATGACGTCACCGCAACCAATGATCAGCAATCTACGCATCGGACAATTATCGCATGGCCCCAGCCGCCTCATTTCGCGTCACCCTGCAGCCCAGCGGGCATGCTTTCACCACCGACGGCAGCGACTCCGTGTTGCAGGCGGCGCTCGATGCCGGCCTGACCTTGCCCTATGGTTGCCGCAACGGCGCCTGCGGCGCCTGCAAAGGCAAGGTCATCGACGGTCTGGTGGATCATGGTTTGGCGCAAGACCAGGCCTTGTCGACCGCCGATCGCGCCAGCGGCCTGACCCTGTTCTGTTGCGCGAAGCCGCTTTCCGACCTGGTGCTGGAATGCCGCGAAGTGGGGACGGCGAAAGACATCCCGGTCAAGATCATGCCCTGCCGGGTGCAGAAGATGGAGCGCGTGGCGGATGATGTCATCGTGCTGAGCCTCAAATTGCCCGCCAACGAGCGCCTGCAGTTTCTCGCCGGCCAGTACATCGAGTTCATGCTGAAGGACGGCAAGCGCCGCGCGTTTTCCATCGCCAATGCCCCGCATGACGACAGCTTCCTGCAACTGCATGTGCGCCTGATCGCCGGCGGCGAGTTTACCGGCCATGTTTTCGGCGCGATGAAGGAAAAGGACATCCTGCGCTTCCAGGGTCCTTACGGTGGCTTCTTCCTGCGCGAGGAATCGACCAAGCCGATGATCCTGCTCGCCGGCGGCACCGGCTTTGCGCCGATCAAGGCGCTGGTCGAGCATGCCATCCACAATCACATTGCGCGACCCATGGAAATCTACTGGGGCGCGCGCAACAAGGCCGGTCTCTACCTGCCCGATCTGCCGGCGGGCTGGGCGAGCACCCATAGCCATATCCGCTACGTGCCGGTGTTGTCGGATGAAGTGTGGGAGGGTCGTACCGGACTTGCGCACAAGGCGGTGCTTGAAGATCATCCGGACCTTTCCGCGCATCAGGTCTATGCCTGCGGCGCG
>CAYNGV010000076.1:0-10379 GCA_964397005.1 uncultured Sulfuritalea sp.
CAGTAAGGTTATACGTTTCACTCGAAAAGTGTAACAGGTGTAACCAATGCAGCTAACCGGCGCGGAAATTGTAATCAGGTGCTTGCACGAGGAAAAGGTCGAATACGTATTCGGCTATCCCGGCGGCTCAGTTCTTTTTATTTATGACGAACTCTTCAAGCAGGACAAGTTCAAGCATGTGCTGGTTCGCCATGAGCAGGCGGCCGTTCATGCGGCCGATGCCTATTCCCGCTCTTCCAACAAGATCGGCGTCTGCCTGGTTACCTCGGGGCCTGGTGTGACCAATGCTGTGACCGGGATTGCCACGGCACACATGGACTCGATCCCGATGGTAATCATCAGCGGGCAAGTACCCACGGCTTACATCGGGCAGGACGCCTTTCAGGAATGCGACACGGTCGGCATTACCCGCCCCTGCGTCAAACACAATTTCCTCGTCAAGGATGTCCGGGATCTGGCGATAACCTTGAAGAAGGCTTTCTACATTGCCAAGACCGGCCGCCCCGGCCCGGTGCTGGTCGATATCCCGAAGGACATCACCAACCAGAAGTGCGAGTTCGAGTACCCGAAATCGGTCACCATGCGCTCCTACAATCCGGTGGTCAAGGGGCACAGCGGCCAGATCAAGAAGGCGGTGCAGATGCTGCTGGAGGCCAAGCGGCCAATGATTTATGCCGGGGGCGGTGTAATCCTCTCGGATGCCGCCGACAAGCTGACAAAACTCGCTCGCAGCTTGGGTTACCCGGTGACCAACACGCTTATGGGTTTGGGGGGGTATCCGGCGACCGACAAGCAATCTCTTGGCATGCTGGGCATGCATGGCACCTATGAGGCCAATATGGCCATGCAGAATTGTGACGTGCTGATTGCCGTGGGTGCGCGCTTCGATGATCGCGTGATAGGCAATCCGAAGCATTTTGCCGAGGTGTCACGAAAGATCATTCATATCGACGTAGACCCGTCCTCGATTTCCAAGCGTGTCAAGGTCGATGTGCCCATCGTCGGCAACCTTCCGGATGTGCTTGAAGAACTGCAGAAGCTGCTCGAAGCCTCGGCCGGCGTACCTGATCCGAAGGCCCTTGCCGCTTGGTGGAAGCAGATCGATGAATGGCGTGGCAAGAAGTCGCTCAAGTACAAGCAGGGCAAGGAAATCATCATGCCCCAGTACGTGATAGAAAAGCTCTACGAGGTCACGGGTGGAGACGCCTTTATTACCTCTGACGTCGGGCAGCACCAGATGTGGGCAGCTCAATATTACAAATTCGACAAGCCTCGTCGTTGGATAAACTCTGGTGGCCTGGGGACGATGGGCGTCGGTTTGCCCTATGCCATGGGCGTGCGCTTCGCCAATCCGAAGGCGACCGTGGCATGCGTGACCGGCGAGGGATCGATCCAGATGAATATTCAGGAGTTGTCCACGGCCAAGCAATTCCGTCTGCCGATCAAGATCATCAATCTCAACAATCGCTATCTTGGCATGGTGCGGCAGTGGCAGCAGATGTTCCATGGCAATCGCTACGCTGAATCTTATGTGGATGCCCTGCCTGATTTCGTCAAGCTGGCAGAAGCCTACGGGCATGTCGGCATGAAGATAGAGCGTCCTTCTGATGTTGAGCCGGCCTTGCGCGAGGCTTTCACCAAGCACAAGAATGACCTTGTCTTCATGGATTTCCTCACCGATCAGACGGCGAATGTCTACCCGATGGTGGCCGCCGGCAAGGGGTTGTCTGAAATGATTCTGGCCGAGGAACTGTAAGCATGCGACACATCATTTCCATTCTTATCGAAAATGAGGCCGGCGCGCTTTCCCGTGTCTCCGGCCTGTTCTCTGCCCGCGCCTTCAATATCGAGTCGCTGACGGTAGCACCGACGGAAGACGCCTCTCTTTCCCGCATGACCATCGTCAGCACGGGCTCGGATGATGTCATCGAGCAGATCACCAAACAGCTCAACAAACTGGTCGACGTTGTCAAGGTGGTAGACCTGTCGGAAGCCGCGCACATTGAGCGCGAACTGATGCTGGTCAAGGTGAGGGCGTCCGGCAAGGATCGCGAGGAGATGAAGCGCATTGCCGACATTTTCCGCGGGCGCATCATCGATGTTACCGATTCGACCTACGTCATCGAACTGACAGGCAACGGCTCCAAGCTCGACGCCTTTCTCGAAGCCATCGATCGCTCGCTGATTCTCGAAACCGTACGCACAGGCGTGTCCGGCATCGGGCGCGGCGATCGAATTCTCAAAGTCTGAACTCTGAAACCAAGGAAAACGAATGAAAGTTTATTACGACAAGGACGCCGACCTTTCCCTCATCAAGGGCAAGAAGGTCACTATCGTCGGCTACGGCTCGCAGGGTCATGCTCATGCACAGAACCTCAATGATTCCGGCGTCAAGGTGACGGTGGGCTTGCGCAAGGGGGGAGCTTCCTGGAGCAAGGCCAAGAAGGCCGGTCTCAAGGTCGAGGAAGTTTCAAAGGCGGTGAAAGAGGCCGATGTAGTGATGATGCTGTTGCCCGACGAAACGATTCCTTCGGTCTATTACGGCGATGTCGAGGCCAACATGAAGAAGGGCGCTGCTCTGGCCTTCGCCCATGGCTTCAATGTTCATTACAACCAGGTGGTTCCCCGCGCTGACGTGGATGTGATCATGGTTGCGCCGAAGGGTCCCGGTCATACGGTGCGGTCCGAGTACTTGCGCGGCGGTGGCGTGCCTTCACTTATCGCCGTTCATCAGGACAAGTCGGGCAAGGCCAAGGATATCGCTTTGTCCTACGCTGCCGCCAACGGCGGAACCAAGGGCGGCGTGATCGAAACCAATTTTCGCGAGGAAACCGAGACCGACCTGTTCGGCGAGCAGGCAGTCCTTTGTGGCGGTCTGGTCGAATTGATCAAGGCCGGCTACGAGACGCTGACCGAAGCGGGTTATGCGCCGGAAATGGCCTACTTTGAGTGTTTGCACGAGGTCAAACTGATCGTCGATCTGATTTTCGAAGGCGGCATTGCCAACATGAACTACTCGATCTCCAACAATGCGGAGTATGGCGAGTACGTGACCGGACCCAAGGTGATCGGCGCCGAAGCCCGTGCCGCCATGAAGGATGCCTTGAAGGCCATCCAGGAAGGTGAGTACGCCAAGAAGTTCATTCTCGAAGGCCGCACCAACTATCCTGAAATGACGGCTCGTCGACGGCTGACGGCAGAGCATCCGATTGAACAGGTCGGCGAGCAGTTGCGTGCCATGATGCCGTGGATCAAGAAGAACAAACTGGTTGATCAGACCAAGAACTGATTTCATTGTCGGTATTCAAAAGGGCACAGTTCAACTGTGCCCTTTTTCGTCTTGACGTGAGATTGGTGAGGCTGTGCCAATTTGATGGTGGCAACGGTCATCGCCGCTGACCGTTCCTGAGCCGTTAGAATAGGATCTACCTTCGATTTCTCCCGGACCATGCCGCCAATCCCCCCCCGCAAGGTATTGATGAATCCCGAGTTGCGTCGGCGCGGCATCTACGTGCTGCCCAACCTGCTGACGACGGCTGGCCTGTTCGCAGGTTTCTACGCCATAGTCCAGGCCATGACCGGACGCTTCGAACATGCGGCGGTGGCGATTTTCATCGCCATGGTGTTCGATGGTCTTGACGGTCGCGTGGCGCGTATGACCCGAACCCAGAGCGCTTTCGGTGCGGAATACGATTCGCTTTCGGACATGGTGTCCTTTGGCGCTGCTCCGGCATTGATCGTATTCGAGTGGGCGATGAAGGGCATGGGCAAGTGGGGCTGGATTGCGGCGTTTGTCTATTGCGCCGGAGCAGCGTTGCGCCTGGCCCGTTTCAATACCAATATTGGTGTGGTGGATAAACGCTATTTCCAGGGCTTGCCCAGTCCGGCTGCCGCAGCGCTGGTGGCAGGTTTCATCTGGATCATCAACGACCTGAACATTCCGGGGGAGGAGGTGCGCTGGTATGCCTTCGCTCTGACGCTTTTTGCAGGCATCACCATGGTCAGTACGCTGCGCTACTGGAGTGGCAAGGACATCAATCTGCGACGCAGTGTGCCATTCATGGTGCTTCCCGCCATTGTCCTTGGCTATGTACTCGTGTCTTCGTATCCACCGGGCGTGCTATTCGCGTTGTTTCTCGCCTATGCCCTGTCGGGCTATGTGATGGCGGCATGGACATGGCGCAGCAGGCGAAAATGAAATTTCAGTGGAGGCTAACGTCCGCTTTATCGGCGTTAAGCGTAGCGGCCGAAACTAAAACGCGGTTTCAGTGGAGGCTAACGCCGGCTTTATCGGCGTTAAGCGTAGCGGCCGAAACAAAACGTAGCTTTAGTGGAGGCTAACGCCGCCTGTATCGGCGTTAAGCGCAGTGCCCAGAACTAAAATCTGTTGCGCGGAAAGAATAAAGACTTTATAGTTATCAGTATGTTTGCAACATTTGCTTTTTCCGCACTATTTCTTGCCTTCGCAGGCGCGCTCCTCGCGCGTCTGCCGCTGCGCGCGAAGCTGCTCCCGCTGCTGCGCCGCGCGCGCTAAATACACCCCCCCAAATCCGGTTGTTCATAGTGCCCGCCCTGCGAGGGGAGGCATAGCTATTGTTGTATTTCCCCAGGAGGCAATCATGTCCAAGGAACATTTGATCATTTTCGACACGACCTTGCGCGACGGCGAACAGAGTCCCGGCGCTTCCATGACCAAGGAAGAAAAGCTGCGGATTGCCCGTCAGCTTGAACGTATGCGGGTGGACGTCATTGAAGCCGGCTTTCCGGCGGCGTCGAACGGTGACTTCGAGGCAGTCAAGGCTGTGGCAGAAGCCATCAAGGAGTCGACCGTGGCTGGCCTGTGCCGCGCTTTCGACAAGGATATTTCGCGGGCGCTCGAGGCGGTCAAGCCAGCGAAGTCGGGGCGGATTCATACTTTTATTGCAACCAGTCCGATCCACATGGAAAAGAAGCTGCGCATGTCGCCCGACGACGTGCTCGTCGCGGCGCAACATGCGGTGCGTTTTGCGCGCAACGGGATCGACGATGTCGAGTTTTCCTGCGAAGACGCAGGACGTTCCGACCTGGATTTCCTTTGTCGCATCATTGAAGCGGTGATCAAGGAAGGTGCTTCGACCATCAATATTCCGGACACCGTTGGCTACAACGTGCCGGAGCAGTATGCCGATCGGATACGCCAGTTGCGCGAACGCATTCCCAACTCCGACAAGGTGATCTGGTCGGTGCATTGCCATAACGACCTCGGTTTGGCCGTTGCCAACAGCCTGGCAGCGGTTATGGCAGGTGCGCGCCAGGTTGAATGCACCATCAATGGTCTTGGCGAGCGTGCCGGCAATGCCGCTCTCGAGGAGATCGTCATGGCGGTGCATACGCGGCAGGATGTGTTTCCCTGCGTTACCCGGATCGATACGACCCAGATCGTCGCCGCATCCAAGATGGTGTCAAGTATCACTGGTTTTCCGGTACAGCCAAACAAGGCGATTGTTGGCGCCAATGCGTTCTCCCATGAGTCGGGCATCCACCAGGATGGCGTATTGAAGCACCGCGAAACCTACGAGATCATGCGCGCCGAAGATGTCGGCTGGAATGCCAACAAGCTGGTGCTCGGCAAGCACTCGGGACGCACGGCGTTCAAGGCGCGCCTGAAGGAACTCGGAATTGAAGTGGAAAGCGAGCAGGTGCTCAATACCGCCTTCACGCACTTCAAGGAACTCGCCGACAAGAAACACGAGATTTTTGATGAGGACTTGCACGCCCTGATGAGCGACGAGATGGTCCCTCCGGATGACGAGCATTACAAACTGGTGTCCTCGATGTTTCATTCGGAAACCGGCGAGGCACCCCAGGCGAGGCTGACGCTTTCTGCCGGCGGTGCTGAGCAGCACGCGGAATCCAGCGGCAGCGGTCCGGTCGACGCAACCTTCAAGGCGATTGAGAGCGTGGCGGCAAGCGGTACCGAGTTACTCCTCTACTCGGTAAATGCCATCACCACGGGTACCGATGCGCAGGGAGAAGTGACGGTGCGTTTGTCAAAAGACGGCAGGATAGTGAACGGTCAGGGCGCAGACACGGATATCGTTGTGGCTTCAGCCAAGGCCTATATCAATGCACTGAACAAACTGTGTTCCGGGCAGGAAAAGCTTAATCCGCAGCTTTGACAACCCTCGAGGGAGCGGATGTACTGGCGTAGCCGAGGCACCCGACGAACAGCAGCGTCGCCAGGACCGTTTCGGCCATCGCCAGTGCCTGGCTCATGCCGTGGTCGGACACTGCTCGCACCAGTCCTTCGGCGACGTAGGCGAGGGACAGCATCGACGTCCATTGATGGGTGTAGCGCTTGCCGCGCAGGATGCCGAACAATGGCAGCAGCAGGGGCAGAGCTTTCAACGCCAGCATGGAGCCGCCGGGACGCAGCGGTGCCAGCCATAGTTCCCAGGCAAGGCATAGAAAAAGCAGACCGACAAGGGTGGTCGATGACAGTCGGTTGAACCAGAGATTCACTGAGCGAGCTTTCTCGCGGTCTCGGCCAGGCGGCGTCCCAAGGCGACGGCGAGCAGCTTTTCATGTTCGCTGGGAGTTGTATCCCCGTTGCTGCCGCTGACATGGCTCGCCCCATACGGAGTGCCACCCCCTCGCGTTTCAGACAGCGCGGCCTCAGTGTAGGGGATGCCCAGAATTATCATGCCGTGATGCAGGAGAGGCAGCATCATCGATAACAGGGTGGATTCCTGTCCGCCGTGCATGGTGGTGGTAGACGTAAACACCGCCGCCGGTTTGCCTGCCAATGCGCCTTTGAGCCACAGCCCGCTGGTGGAGTCGAGGAAGTACTTCAGTGGTGCTGCCATGTTGCCGAATCGGGTCGGACTACCCAGTGCGAGGCCAATGCATTCTTCGAGGTCTCTGGCCTCAACGTAGGGTGAGCCCTCATCGGGGATCGCGGCTTCTGTTGCTTCGCAGACTGCCGATACTTTCGGTACGGTACGCAGGCGTGCGACGATGCCGGGGGTCTGTTCTATACCGTGCACGATGTGGCGCGCCAGTTCGCGTACCGAGCCATGATGGCTGTAGTAAAGAACGAGAATCTCCCGCGTTGTACCTGTCTTCTGCATTTTTCGGCCTCCAGTAGAATCCGATTATATGTGGCTCCTGGCACCCTTTCGGCTGATTGCCCGCACGGCCCGTCGTTTTCATGGCGAGCATTGCGTGCAGACCGCAGCCGCCCTGTCCTTTGCCACCTTGATCGGTCTGGTGCCGATGATCGCAGCGGCCTTTGCCTTGATGTCCCTGCTGCCGGTCGGCGCCGGTCTTGGCGCTGCGCTGGAGAAGTTCCTCCTGGCGAACCTGTTGCCTGAAAAGGCCGGCACCATCATCGCCAAATACATTGGCCAGTTTGCATCCCGCGCCGGACGGGTGACCTTCTTCGGTATAGCCGTGCTGGCTGCGACCGCTTTGATGCAGATGCTGACCATCGAGCGGGCTTTCAACCATATCTGGCGGGTCAAGTCCGGCCGGCCGCTGTTGCGACGCCTCGCCATCCATGGCCTTGCGCTGTTGCTCGGGCCTTTGGTGTTTGGCGCGAGTCTTGCGGCGATCTCGTTTGTCGCCGGAGTATCGCTTGGACTGGTGGATGAGCCGCGTTGGGTGACGAACTTCGTGATCAGGGGCCTGGTGCCTTTCGGGTTCATGACCGCCCTGTTCGGCCTGCTCTATTGGGGAGTTCCCAACAAGCCGGTGAAGGCTTGGCATGCGGCTTTCGGGGGAGCCATGGCGGCGCTCGGGTTTGTCGGCTTGCAGAAACTGTTCACGCTATATATCGCCACAGGTTTTACGGTCAACGCGGTGGTCTACGGCGCCTTCTCGGCCATCCCGGTGTTTCTGGTTTGGCTCTACTCTTCCTGGAGCGTGATTCTGATTGGCGCCCTGCTGGTCGCCGAGTTACCGCAATCCGTTCGCGCCTAATTTGCCGTGGTGTTGCGAATGAACTCGAATACTTCGATGCTGGAGGTTTCGATGAGGCTTCGGTGCGGCATGCATTCTACGATCTGCAAGCGCGTCTCGTGTTCCTGCAGCAATGTAAACGGGCGGGCGTTGTAATCGCCCCGCACTGCCAGAATTGCTTCACTGCGGTTGAGCGTCGGCAGCGCCGGTAGCAGAAGGGCAGGTATCGGCGGTTCCGGATTGCGACTGGCCAAGGCTTGAATCCGAACTGGCTTTGCCGACGGCGCCAGAACTTCCAGGCCCAATTCGACATGGCTACTGCTCTTGCTGCGAGCCCAGCGAACCAGGCATATCTGCCACGCGGCGCCGATGCCCGTGCGCAAGCCCACGGCGCAACCAGGCACGATGCCAGTGACCTCGCCGACGACATGCACAATCGCATAGCCAGAAGGGCTTTCGTTGAGCAGCGTCCAATCGCTGTGGGTCAGCTCGCAGTCACTGGATTTCGGCTCCTGTTGCGAGTCAGTTTCCAGTGCAGTCCACAAGGTACTCAGTTGCGTGCAGACTTCGACACGCAGTGCTTGCGGGCGTCTGTTGAAGCTGCGCCGACGTGGCGCAGCCCAGCACTGACGGGCCCTTTCCAGCGCGTTGCGGTAGTCGGCCCCGGCTGCCTGAAGTGGCAGTCCCAGCGACGATGGTGGTATGCCTTCGTTCAATTGATCGAGATGCCGCGCCGCAAGATCGGCAAGTTCGCCAAAACGGAAAAAAAGACAAGCCCCGCCTTCCGGCTGCAGACGTGCAAGGGACACTGGCGGCTGGTCGAGATTGGAGTCAAGCCAGAACCAGTCTCCGGCCGCCTCGGGACGGATCATGTCAATTCTGGTTGCTGCAGCGTGAGTATCGAGGTAGTCGGCAAGGAAAGCGATCTCGCGTGGAGCGAGGCCTTCCGGTTGTGCGGCGGTGAGCGCCAGCAAGGTCTTGAAACGGACGTCGATTGCGCCGATTTCGGCGGGCAGGGTGGACGTCGGGTCGATTGACTCATGGGCACGATGGTAGAGCGCCTGTGCGTTGCGCCAGAAGTTCATCGGCGTCGGGATCGAGATCAGCAAGGTGGCAACGAACTGCCGCGACAGGTTGAATATCCCCTGCAGGCAGATTTGCGATCTGCTGCGATGAATACGGACGAGTTCCTGCGGGTCGGCGTCACCGGCCACTTTCAACCAGGTCTCACCCAACTCGGCGCGCAGGCCGATCAAGCCTTGGGCGACCGTACCGAGATGAATTGGCAACGGCAGCTTGACGTCGAGCAACATGGGCGTGAGGGCTTCGTCAATTCGTTCGGCGCGCTGCTGGAGCAGTTCATCGATCTTGAGTCGGTGCAGGACTGGAAGTCCCAGCGACCCAATCGCCGCAATATGATTGCGCAATGGCACCAGATCCAGCAGCGGATCGTCCTGCTGCGGCTCAGCGAGCCAGTCCAGTGCTTGCTGTAGCTGGAGGGGCGGCGGCGGAGATGTCTTCTTGCGGCGCATGGTGAGCAGAATGGCCTGGGACGATCCGTGATTCTAGTAGAATCCCGACGCGTTTTCTTTTGTTGCATTGCGAGGAATCACAAATGACCAGCTTGCTCTCTGCCAAGCCCATCGAGCCGCAGGACCGCTTGATCGTTGCCCTTGATCTTCCGGATGTTGCCGCGGCACGAGCCCTGGTGACCGAGTTGGGTGACGCGGTGGTCTTTTACAAGATCGGCCTTGAACTGTTCATGACGGGCGGTTATTTCGAGTTTCTGCATTGGCTCGTCGGTCAGGGCAAGAAGGTGTTTGTGGACCTGAAATTCTTCGATGTTCCCGAAACCGTGCGCTCGGCGGTGCGGGCTTTGGCAAGCAGCGGGGCCACATTTGCCACGATTCACGGCAATCAGGCCATCATGGAAGCCGCGGTCAAGGACAAGGGCGACCTCAAGATCCTGGCCGTCACGGTGCTGACCAGCCTTGATCGTGGGGATCTGGATGATCTCGGATTTTCCTGCGAGGTGGACAAACTGGTCCTGTCGCGGGCACGTCGGGCCTTGGCTGCGGGAGTGGATGGCATTGTCTCGTCAGGACTGGAAGCGCCCATGATTCGCAGTGAACTGGGCGAAAAGCTGATGGTGGTTACTCCCGGAATTCGACCCGTGGAAAACAAGCCGGTGGATGACCAGAAGCGCACGGTCGATGTCGCGCAGGCCTTCAGGAACGGCGCCGACTACATTGTGGTTGGGCGGCCCATACGCCAGGCAGCGAATCCGCGCCAGGCAGCGCTTGGCATCCAGCAGACCATCCGTGAGGTGTTCGTTTCGTCCGGCAGGTGAGGCGGCAGACCGGTTGGGAGAGCCCGCGCGGCCAATAGTCGAACGCTGTGCCTTGTTTTCTCCGGCTTTTTGAAATAAAATCGCCGGCTTT
>CAYNGV010000077.1:0-10360 GCA_964397005.1 uncultured Sulfuritalea sp.
CCGCGAAACTTGAATAGGAAGAGGCCGGCCCGACCTCGATGATTCGCCAGCGGCTCGGCTGCGACCATCCGCCGAAAAGTCGGTCCGCGCAGGACGGCGTCGTAAAGACCGGCTAAGATACGGCGGCGCAACCACAAGGGGCAGGCACAATGAAAGTGCTGATTGTCGACGACCATCCGCTGATCCGCACGGGTGTCAAAGCGATGCTGTGCCGCCACGACGCGGACTGCGACGTGATCGAGGCGCCGGACTGCGGCAGCGCGCTCGCGCTCCTGTCCGAAGGGCGGAATGTCCCGGACCTGATCCTGCTGGATCTGAATTTGCCTGACTGCGCCGGGCTGGCCGCCCTCGATGCCGTCCGCGCCGCTTCCTCCAACGCGCCGGTCGTGGTGCTGTCCGCCGCGGATGACAGAAGCACCATCCTCGACGCCCTCAACGGCGGCGCGATGGGTTTCATCCCCAAGACCATGAATCCCGATCTGGTCTGGTCGGCGCTCGGGCTGGTGCTGGCCGGCGGCATCTACGTGCCGCATACGGTTATCAATGAACAGAAGGCCGCGCCGCCGCCTGGCTCCAGAACCTCGGCCACGACGGACAAATCCGCCGGCCTGGCCTCTCTCGGCCTTACCGATCGCCAGGTGGATACCCTGCGCATGCTCGTCAAGGGTCTGCCCAACAAGACCATCGCGCGCAACCTCGGCATCTCCGAAGCGACGGTGAAGGTGTATGTCAGCGCGGCGCTGCGCGCCATGAACGTCACCTCGCGCACCCAGGCGGTGATCTGGCTTGCCCGGAACGACATCGGCCTGGAAGGGGGCGCAAACTCAGGCTGAGACCGCAACCGTCGTGGGCGGATGCGTTGCCAGCGCCGCCTCCATGGCCGCGCGCAGCGCTTCCGGCGCCAGCGGCTTGCGCAGCAGCCGGTAGCCGTTCTTCGTGCGTCCGGACGGGTCGGTCGCCAGGCCCGTCGCGGTGATCACGAGTACCGGGATGTCCGGCCAAACCGCCTGGTGAATGCGCCGCACCGCGTCGTCCGCCGTTTCACCGTTCGCCAGTTCGTAGTCGCAGACGATCAGGTCGGGAATGCGCTCGTGCCCCGCGAGCGCCGCCAGCGCCTGCGCACCGGAAGCGGCCAGCACGCTGTGGCAGCCCCACACATCCAGCAGCCGGCGCATGCCGTCGAGGACTTCGCGGTCGTCGTCGATCGCCACGACGAAGGCGCCCTCGACGCGGCTCGCGCCGGCGGTCGGCAACGGACGGACGGCGGGCGCCTCCTCGGTGAGCGGGACGCTCAAGGCGAAACAGCTGCCGCGCCCCGGGCGCGAGCGCGCGCTGAGCGAATGGCCCAGCACCTGCGCGGCCTCGCGCGCGATGGCCAGCCCGATGCCGAGGCCGCGCTCGCCCTCGCGCCCCTGCCGACCGAGGCGCACGAACTCGACGAAGATGCTGTCGAGCGCCTCTTTGGCAATGCCCGGCCCGGTGTCCCAGACTTCGATGCCGAGCATCGCGCCGTGCCGGCGGCAGCCGACCAGCACGCCACCGCGCTCGGTGTAGCGCACGGCGTTGGCCACCAGGTTTTGCAGGATCTGCCGCAGCAACTGCGGATCGCTCCTGACGCGACGGTGACACCCCGCCAGCCTGAACTCCAGGCCCTTGCTGCGCGCCGAAGCGCCAAACATCGATTCCAGCTCGCGCATCAGTTCGTTCATCGAGATCACCGCGGGTTCGGGCCTGACCAGCCCGGCGGACAGCCGCGACAGGTCGAGCAGCGAATGGAACATGCGCTGCATGGCGCCGACCGCCAGTTCGATTTCGCCCAGGACTTCCTTCTGTTCCGGCTGGCGCATCTGGTTCTTCAGGGCATAGACGTTGAGGCCGAGGGCATGGATCGGCTGCCGCAGGTCGTGGCTGGCGGAGGCGAGGAAGCGCATCTTGGCCTGGTTGGCCTGCTCGGCCGTGGCGCGGGCGGCATCAAGCGCCTGCAGGGTGTCGAACTGGCGCCGGCGCAGGCGTTCCTGCCAGTATGCCGCCCACATCAGCGATCCGGCGCAGGCGAAGACGAAATGGGCGTTGATATCGAGCAGCCGGGCCGCGTTCTCCGGCACCAGAAGGTGCGCGGCGACGAAGGCCGCCGAACAGAACAGGGAAATGAACACGACGTAAAGGTAGCGCACCCACATGAAGGCGAGGACGAACAGCATGGTCTGCATGGTGGGATGGGCGGTATACGCCATGCCGCCATCGAGCGCCGGCATGACGAAGAACAGCTGGGCCAGCAGCGCGATCGTCGGCGGCAGGATCACCAGCTTCTCTGCATGGCGCCGCAGGTGCGGCAGGAGCAGCAGGGCCTGCGGGACGAGCAGCAGGGGCAATACGGCCAGCTTGATCCAGTGCGTGTCCGGCGCACGCACCGGATCGATGGTCTCATTCCAGAACACCGACGCGGTGGACAAGATGGCGCCGGCAAGGAGGAATATCTGCATGAGATTGACGTTGCGTTCCACGAAATGCTCGCGGAATGCCTCCTCCCGGCCCGGCTCGGGGAAATACAGCCCCGCCTTCGCCAGCCATTTCCGGTACCAGCGCATATCACCCTCCCCCGGCAACGCTCGGGATGTCAGCATACTACCCGGTCGCGCCGGGGCGAGGGCTAGTTCGGCTGGCGGCTCACCCACTCCGCAATGGCCTGGATATGCGCCTTGGTCGGCAGTTCCGCACAACCGGCGATGGCATCCTTGTGCGACATCGAGTCGGCCAGCTTGCCGGTCTTATCTGCGATGTATTTGCTGTCCAGGCCGGCGATCTTCGGCACGCCCGTCTTTTTCGGCGTGCGTGCGTCCTCGCCGTGGCAATGGCCGCAGTTGAATACGGCGTAGGCCTTGCCACCCTCCTCATGCTGCTGGGCCTGGGCAAACGTGCCGAATAGAAGCGCGACCGTGCCGCAAAGCCAACCCGTTTTGACGGTGTTCATGATCCCCTCCTTTGGTAATGACTGTGCGGCGATTATCGGTGTGTCATCATGACGGCATCAATTCACCGGTAGGATTAAGACCTTGGTGGAATGGCCAGCATACGAAATGGAAGTCAGTCTGCGCGGAGCGGCCAGGAATGCCGTCTCCAAGGAGGGCTCGACGAGGCCGGTTGCAGATGAAAGTCGCTCGCGATAGGGGGTGATATGTTCGCTTCGATCAAGCACATCGGGAGCGGGTGGCTGCCCGCCGCCTTTCTGCTGGCCGCGGTCTGGCCATTGCCGGCGCCCGCCGGGGGCCCGGTGCACGGTGCGCGCGCCGCCGCCATGGGAACGGCCTTCGTCGGACTTGCCGACGACCCTTCCGCCTTCGCCTACAACCCGGCCGGCCTGGCCCTGCTGGGTCCGGAGCGGCAGATATACGGCGGCGCCACGCTGGTCGCGCCCGCCACTACCTACCGCAATCCGGTCGGCCAGGCCGAAGCCACGGAACTACAGATCTTCGCGCCGCCGCACCTGTACTATTTGCCAAAGGCGGCGAGCCCGGACTGGCGCTTCGGCATCGGCGTCTTCGCCCCTTTCGGCGTCGGCGGTCGCAAGTGGAGCAGCGACGGGCTCACCCGCTACGCCTCGACGGAGAGCCTGATCGGCACGCTCGCGATCAACCCGACCCTGGCCGGACGTTTGGCGCCCGGGCTGCATGCCGGATTCGGGCTTGATCTCATGCTGGTCAAGTCGCTGTCCAGGCTCAAGACGGACCAATCGCTGCTCGGCGCCGGTGACGGCAAGGTGGAAATCAAGAGCAGCGGCGCGGGATTGGGCTTCAACGCCGGCTTGCTCTACGCGCCGTCGCCAACATGGAGCATCGGCGCCGCCTATCGCAGCAAGATCCGAGTCAGGCTGAAGGGCGACCTGCGCCTGAGCAATCTGGCGCCGCCCCTGCAACCCATTGTCGGCGGTTCGGCGTTCAACAGCGACATATCCTCGCCTATGACCTTTCCCGACATCCTCAGCCTGGGTGTCGCCTTCAGGCTGGCGAGTTCCACGCTCACCTTCGACGCGGAGCAGATCCGCTGGTCGAGTTTCCGGAACCAGGAGCTGAACCTGGCGCGCGAAGCGCCGCCGGTTGCCGTAGACAGCAGCACGCCGCTCAACTGGCGCAACATCTGGACGCTGCGCGCAGGTATCGAAGTGCCGTTGTCGCGCGCGACCGCGCTGCGCGCCGGTTACGCCTACGTGCCCTCGCCCATTCCCGAGCACACGCTCGGTCCGTCCGCGCCGGACGGGACGATGCATCACCTGAGCGCCGGCTTCGGTCACGCGTTGCGAGATGGGCTCGTGCTGGATTTTTTTTATACGGTCGGTATCGGCAAGAGAAGAAACGTCGTCAACGCCATCCAGAGTGGCTCTTACGACAACACGACCCACTACGCAGGAGTCAGCGCCAGCTACGCCTTTTGATGCACAGGAAAAAGTCGGTCAGTCCAGGACGGCGATCAGCGTCTCTTTCCGCCGAGGATCGGGGCGAGTACGCTCTCCTTCAAGGATACGGGCATCGCAAGTCCCTCAAGTGCATATCGATGGCGGCGTTCAATTATGCTTGCCGATGTTAGGGGAACCGGGAAATGTCTCCCCGCGTGGAAGCGATAGCCAACGCATGCCATCCCTGGCGGCGGCAGGGGTCGCCGTACCGCCACCGCCGACTTTTTGTTCCGTCGCATCAGATTCCGCATATTTATGCTTTAATGCGTTTATGCGCACCACCATTGACCTTTCCGATGAGCTGTTCCGCCGTGCCAAGGCGGAGGCGGCATTGCGTGGTCGCAAGCTGAAGGATCTGGTCGAGGACGGTCTGCGCCGCGTGCTGGACCAGCCCGACTCGCCGTCGGTCGCACCACCTCCGGTTTCGCTGCACGATTTGATGCAGGACTGCTGCGGCGTTGCGGAGCCGACTCCTCCAGATTATTCCGTCAATCCGGCGCATCTGGACGGCTTCGGTCGTTAACGTACATGCAACGTGGCGTATTGCTTGATACCGGGCCTCTTGTTGCCTATTTCTGTCCCACGGACCGTTTTCACGCCTGGGCGGTTAGCCAGTTCGCTTCATTCGTTGCGCCCGTGACAACCTGCGAGCCGGTACTGGCGGAAAGCTGCTTTCTTCTGGCGCGCGCCGGGGTGTCGCCAACGCGAGTGCTGAACAAGCTGGCACAGGGAGTTTTTCGTATCGGGATAGGCGTAGAGCGGGACGCGTCAGCCATCGCCGCCTTGATGCAGCGCCACGCAGACCTGCCGATGTCATTGGCCGACGCGTGCATGGTGCGCCTGGCCGAGACACAACCCGGGCCGTTGTGCACATTGGATCGCGACTTTCACGTGTATCGTCGTCAGGGTCGCCATCCCCTGGACTTGATAATGCCCGACGGCTTGTGACTTTGCCGGCGAGCGACTGAACCCCATGCTTTCCCCCACTCCAGACGCCATGAGCCGCGACGAGAAGCGCGCCGGCGCCGCCCTGGCTTCCATCTTCGCCCTGCGCATGCTCGGCTTGTTCCTGATCCTGCCGGTGTTTGCGATCCATGCCCAGACCATTCCCGGCGGCGACGACCTGACATTGGTCGGCATTGCGCTCGGTGCCTATGGCCTGACCCAGGCCATGTTCCAGATTCCCTTCGGCATGGCGGCCGATACCTTTGGCCGCAAGCGGGTGATTGTCATCGGCCTGCTGTTGTTTGCCTTCGGCTCCGCCGTCGCGGCCTTGTCGACGGACATCTGGTGGGCCATCATCGGTCGCGTGCTGCAGGGGGCTGGCGCGATCTCGGCAGCGGTCACGGCGCTTGCTGCCGATCTGACGCGCGAACAGCATCGCACCAAGGTCATGGCGATGATCGGGTCGTCCATCGGGCTGGTGTTCGCCATTTCGCTGGTCGCCGCGCCGGCGCTGTACGCCGCGATCGGCATGAGCGGGATATTCTGGCTGACGGCAATCCTGGCCGTTGCCGCCATCGGCCTCGTCACCCATGTCGTGCCGCCGGCGCCGCCGCTGCCGCCGGGACCGGTGCCGGCCTTCCGCGAGGTGCTGCTCGACACCCGGCTGCTGCGGCTCAACTTCGGCATTTTCACCCTGCACATGGTGCAGATGGCGATGTTCGTCGTCGTTCCCGGCCTGCTGATCCGTTACGGCGACCTGCCGCTGGCCTCGCACTGGAAAATCTACCTGCCGGCGGTGCTGGCGTCTTTCGTCCTGATGGTGCCGGCGATCATCCTTGCCGAGAAGCGCAACAAGGTTCAGCCGGTATTTGTTTTCGCCATCGCCCTGTTGCTGGCGACCCTGCTGGTGATGGGATTTGGCAGCACAAGCTTCATCGTGATGGCGGGCGGCCTGCTGAGCTTTTTCGTCGCCTTCAACATTCTCGAAGCCATGCTGCCCTCGCTGATTTCCCGCGTTGCGCCGCCGCGTGCCAAGGGCGCGGCGCTGGGCGTCTACAACACGACGCAGGCGCTCGGCCTGTTCCTCGGCGGGGCGCTGGGCGGCTGGCTGGTCAAGAATTTCGACGCCGGTGCAGTGTTCTTTTCCGGCGCGGCGATGGCCGCGCTCTGGCTGGTGGCGGCAGCCACCATGCCGCCCGTCCCACTGCGCCGGCCGATTGCGACAGCACCATCCGCGCATGGCATACTTGAAACAAAACCCTGAGGAGGAAAGAATGGCATCCGTTAACAAGGTCATCATCGTCGGCAATCTGGGCCGCGATCCGGAAGTTCGCTACACGCCCAACGGCGATTCGATCACCAATGTCACCATCGCCACCACCGACACCTGGAAGGACAAGGCCACCGGCGAGAAGAAGGAAGCCACCGAATGGCATCGCGTGGTGTTCTTCGGCAAGCTGGCCGAGATCGCGGGGCAGTATTTGAAGAAGGGCCGCCAGGTGTATGTCGAAGGCGCCCTGCGCACACGCAAGTGGACCGACAAGGAAGGCCAGGAGCGCTACACCACCGAGATTGTCGCCAACGAAATGAAAATGCTCGGCTCCCGTGAGGGCATGAGCGACGCGCCGCCGCGCGAGAGTGGCGGTGCCGGTGCCGGCAGTGCGGCTGGTCGTCCCGCTGCGGCTGCCGCGCAGCCGGCCGGCAGCAGCTTCAACGACTTCGAGGACGATATTCCGTTCTGATGGTTTTGGCGGCGTGGGCCAACTTCGCCGCAATTAGCCATCCCCAGTGAAGATGCCTGAAAAGCTCAAGTTGCTTTCCTGGCGCGACATCGTGTTCGTCGCGCTGCCTTCCTTGTTGCTGGTCATCGGCGCATTCTGGCTGGCGGCGCAGTTCATCAAGCCGGCGCCGCCGGACCGGCTGATCATCAGCACCGGTGGCGAGGGCGGCGCCTATCAGCGCTTTGCCGCGCGTTACAAGGATGTGCTGGCGCGCTATGGCATCGCGCTGGTGGAGAAGCCGTCCGCCGGATCGACCGAGAATCTGGCGCGGTTGCGCAATCCGGAGTTCGAAGTCGATGCGGCATTCATCCAGGGCGGTACTGCGCGTTTGGGCGAAGGGGACGAGCTGGTTTCGCTGGGCGACATCTATTACGAACCGCTATGGATTTTCTACCGGGAGGCGGCCTTGCGCGGCGGCGACAAGCTGCTCGATCTCAAGGGCAAGCGGGTGGCGGTGGGCGGTGCCGGCAGCGGCACGCATCATCTGGCCATGGAATTGCTGGCCGCCAACAGCATTGACGCGAAGAACACGAAGTTGATCGAAGCCGGTGGCCTGGGTCTGGTCGAGCGCTTGCAGAAGAATGAACTCGATGCCGTGTTCGTCGTCGGGCCGACGCAGTCCTCCCTGGTGTGGTCGCTGCTGTACACGCCCGGCGTGCGTCTGATGAACCTGACGCATGCCGAGGCCTACACGCGACGCTTTCCGCATCTGGCCCGGTTGGTGCTGCCGCGCGGGGCCATCGATCTGACGCTGGACATTCCGCCGCATGACACGCAACTGCTGTCGCCGATGGCGACGCTGCTGGTGCGTGACGACATGCATCCGGCCCTGATCGATCTGCTGATGCAGGCGGCGAGCGAAGTCCATGGCGCGCCCGGTGTGTTCCAGAAGCCCGGTGAATTTCCGCGCGCCGGGCACAGCGAATTTCCGTTGTCGAAAGAAGCGGAGCGCTACTACAAGTCCGGCAAGCCCTTCCTGCAGCGCTATTTGCCGTTCTGGGCGGCGACGCTGATCGACCGCATGGTGGTGATGCTGGTGCCGCTGCTGGCGGTGCTGGTGCCGCTGTTCAAGTTCGCGCCGCAGCTCTATGGCTGGCGGGTGCGGTCGCGCATCTACCGGCGCTACGGCGAATTGAAGTTTCTCGAAAACGAGCTGAATGAGGATCCGGGCCGGCACAGCCGCGCCGAGTGGCTGGCCAAGCTCGACGCGGTCGAGACGGATGCCAGCCGGATTCGAACCCCGCTGACGTTTTCCGACATGCTCTATACCCTGCGCGGGCATATCGATCTGGTGCGGGAGATGATCCTGCGGCGTACCACGGCCTGAATCGCCGCCTCGCAGACGCCGACTTTTTACAGCCGGCGTATTTTCTCCATCAGCGCCGTGGTCGAGCGTTCGTGGATGAAGGGGATGGAATGCACCGCGCCGCCCCAGGCCATCACTTCCCGGTAGCCGACGATTTTTTCCACGGGCCAGTCGCCGCCCTTGACCAGCACGTCGGGCCGGCAATCGAGGATGCGCGCGAGCGGCGTGTCCTCGTCGAACCAGGTCACCAGCGAGACGCATTCGAGCGAAGCCAGCAGCGCCATGCGGTCGGCCAGCGGGTTCACCGGTCGGTCATCCCCCTTGCCCAGGCGCTTGACCGAAGCATCGGAATTGCCAGCGACGATCAGCGAAGCGCCCAGGCTGCGGGCCTGGGCCAGATAGGTGACATGGCCGCGATGCAGGATGTCGAAGCAGCCGTTGGTGAATACCAGCGGCCGCGGCAGCAGCGCGATGCGCCCGGCGAGGTCTGCCGGGGCGGCGATCTTGGCCTCGAAGGCCGGGGGCGGATACGCCATGCGGCGCCGGATCTTGCGTCGGACCTACTTCTTGGGGGGCGTCGGCTTGGCATCCTGTGCCGGCGCCGATGCTGCTGGCTGCGATGTGCTGTCCAGCGCCTTGGCCTGTTCGGGAGTGATGATTTCGAACACGCGCACGACCTTTTGCACGCCGCCCGTGGTGCGGGCGATCTCCACCGCCGCGTTGGCTTCGGCCTGTGTGACCATTCCGATCAGGAACACCACGCCGGCTTCGGTCACCACCTTGACGTGGTTAGCCGCAAACTTGTTGGCATCGACAAAGCGCGCCTTTACCTTGGAAGTGATGTAGGAATCGTTGCTGCGCCCGCCGAAGCTCGACGGTCCGGCAATGGCCAGTTCGTTGCTGATGGATTTTACGTTGGGCACGCTTGAGGCGATCTTTTCGACATCGCCCTTGGCCGCCTCGTTCGGCACTTCGCCGGTCAGCAGGACCATGCGGTTGAAACTGGTGACGTTGACATGCACCTTGTCGCCGTATTTTTCGGTGATTCGGTTGGCGGCGCGAATTTCCATGCCTTCGTCGGAGACAAAGGTTTCCGGATTGCGGCGGTCGGCCATCATCAATGCACCAGTGCCGACGCCAACGGCGGCGGCGCCGAAGCACCCGGCCAGCATCGGTGCGCAAAGGGCGAGCGCGGCAAGGTTGCGAATTGTCTTGCCAATGCGAATTCCGTTAGTCATTGCGTTTCTCCAAGTATCAAGGCATCGATGCCGTCGCACAGGCAGTGGATGGTGAGCAGGTGTACTTCCTGAATTCGGGCAGTGCGTTCGGCGGGTACGCACAGATGGATATCGTCGGCACCGAGCAGCGCGGCGATCTTGCCGCCGCCTCTGCCAGTGAGCGCCACCACCGTTACGCCGCGGGCATGTGCGGCGTGGATGGCTTCGATCACATTGGGCGAATTGCCCGAGGTCGAAATCGCCAGCAGTATGTCGCCGGGCCGGCCCAGCGCCTGTATCTGCTTGGCGAAGACGTCCTCATAGCGGTAATCGTTGGCGATCGAGGTCAGCGTCGAGGTATCGGTGGTCAGCGCTATCGCCGCCAGTGGCGGGCGCTCCTTCTCGAAGCGGTTCACCAGTTCGGCGGCGAAGTGTTGCGAATCGGCGGCCGAACCACCATTGCCGCAGGCCATCACCTTGCCATCGGCCAGAAGGCATTCGGCCATGCGGCGCGCGGCGGTTTCGATGGACGCGGCCATGACGGACAACGCCGCGAGCTTGGTCTGGGCGCTGTCGTGGAACTGCTGCTGAATGCGGTAGGCGAGTGACATGAATCAGGTCTTTGCGTGGTGAGCGAACATTTTAACGGTTGAGGATAGCC
>CAYNGV010000078.1:0-10227 GCA_964397005.1 uncultured Sulfuritalea sp.
GCGTCGTCGCGCTGCATCGTGGTTACAAGTTTTAACGAGGAGAAGAAACAATGAAGCGACTAGTGATTGCCGTCTTTGCGGCGGTGGTTGGACTGGGCTTGATGGTTCCCGATGCCGAAGCCAAGCGTCTTGGCGGCGGTAGTTCGATCGGCATGAAACGTCAGGCGACGCCCGCACCGGCTCCAGCAATGGCCGGCAAGCCGGCCGCCGCTCCGGCTGCTGCGGCTCCCGCTGCTGCTGCCAAACCGGCCGGCATGAGCCGCTTCCTCGGGCCTTTGGCCGGCCTCGCCGCCGGTCTTGGCATCGCCGCGCTGCTGTCGCACTTCGGCCTGGGCGAAGGCATGGCCAACATGCTGCTGATCCTGGCGCTGGCGGGAGCCGCGTTCTTTGTGGTGCGCTGGCTGATGAGAAAGCGCAGTCCCGAAGCCGGCATGCAGTATGCCGGCGCTGCTCCAGGCAATGCAGCACCGACCAACTTCAATCCGGCGCCTGCGCAGTTCGAGGCCGCAAAACTCGGCGCTGGCGGTACGGCGACAACTGCCGCCGCCGCGAACATTCCCGCCGATTTCGACGTCGAAGGCTTCCTGCGCCAGGCCAAGCTCAGCTTCGTGCGCCTGCAGGCCGCCAATGATCGTGGCGACATGGACGACATCCGCGAATTCACCTCGCCCGAGATGTTCGCCGAGATCAAGATGCAGTATCAGGAGCGCGGCAACAAGTCCCAGGAAACCGACGTCATGCAGCTCAACGCCGAATTGCTCGAAGTGGTCACCGAAGACAGCCGCCACATCGCCAGCGTGCATTTCTCCGGCCAGCTGCGCGAAGAAGCCAATGCCGCGCCGGAAGCATTCGCGGAAACCTGGCATCTGGTGAAGCCGACCGATGGCAGCCGCGGCTGGAACGTGGCGGGCATTCAGCAAGCCTGATTTTCATGCAAGCCCTGCCCGCGCCGCTGTTGGCGGCAATCAATCACCTGCTCGGGCAGGCTGCCTGGGCGCGCGAAAAGCTGGTGCCGTTTGCCGGCCACGCCGCCCAGATCAAACTGCCGCCTTTCGAGGCGGCTTTTTTGATTGGCGGTGACGGATTCCTTGCCGCCCCCACGCCCGAAGCGGAGCTGGAAGTCAGCATCTCGCTGCCTGCCGCAACACCGCTGCTGGCCCTGCAAGGCAAGGACGCGGTGATGCGCGCAGCGCGCATTGAAGGCTCCGCCGAATTCGCCGAGACTCTGGGTTTCGTGATTCGAAACCTGCGCTGGGATGCCGAGGAAGACCTGTCCAGGGTCTTTGGCGATATCGCGGCCCATCGCATCGTGTCCGGCACCCGCGAGTTTGCCGCTTGGCAACAACAGGCCGCACAAAACTTCGCGGAAAATCTCGCCGAGTATTTCACTGAAGAGCAGCCCATGATCGCGCATCAGGCGGATATCGCCCGGTTTTCCAGCGATATCGACCGCCTGCGTGACGATGTGGCGCGACTGGAAAAGCGGCTGCAAAAACTCGGCTGAAGTCGGACTGATCACCACCCAAATTATTTTTATTGGCCCGCGCCAATCCGGGTGTGCACAATCACGGCTCAAATCAACCGGGAGGATATCTTCATGAAAAAGCTGTTTTTTGTCGCTGCAACGCTGATCGCTCCGTTTGCTGCAACGCTGGCCCATGCCAACGACGCGGCACTGCTCGACGAAGCGCGCAAGGTGGCAACCACCCTGCCGCCCAAGCTGCTGGTCGCACTGCAGGAAGAAATCCGCAAGACCGGGGCGGAAGGCGCCATCCCAGTATGCAAGGACATGGCGCCCAAAATGGCCGGCGAGATCTCGCAGCAGACCGGATGGAAGATCAAGCGCGTCAGCCTCAAGGCGCGCAACGATGCGCGCGCGACCCCCGACGATTGGGAAAAGGCCGCGCTGGAAGATTTTGACAAGCGCGCCGCCGCCGGCGAAGCGCCGGGCAAGCTGGAGAAAGGAGAAAAGATCGGCAACGAGTATCGCTTCGTCAAAGCCTTGCCGGTTCAGAGTCTGTGCCTGAGCTGTCATGGCCCCGCCGATAAACTCAAGCCCGCCGTCCAGGCCGTGCTTGGCCAGCATTACCCCAACGACAAGGCTATTGGCTACTCGGAAGGGCAGATTCGCGGCGTGATCAGCGTACGCAAGAGCCTCTGATAAAGCCCCTGCGCAGCGGGGCGGGCGAGCAAAAGACGCTCACCTCGCCGCTGCGGATGAGAAAGCACGCTACGAACAAGCGTCAGGCGGCGATGGCGACGCCGTAGCCCGCAGGGTGGGCAGTAGCCAGCGCCACCAGACGGTTATAAATTTCCGCCGGCGGCGTTCCCTTGGCGTTCTCCAGTTCGTAAAGGGCTATTCGCGCCAGCCGCGCTTGCTCCAGTCCGGACTGGGCGTTGGCAATGCTCGTTGGATTGATCGCCGGCGAGGTTCCGCTGACATACAGCGAGGTTGCCAGATTGCTGTAGGCGGCAGCAGGAACCACGATCACCTCGCGTCGATACGCCAGTTCGTGCGCCATTTTTGCGGCGAGTTCGGCATCTTCGCTGACAGCCTTGAGCGTAGCCGCCTGTTGCTGCTCAAGCTCCGCTTCGCGCTGCAAGCGGCGAATGCCCTCGTCACTGATGCTGACATCGCTGGCCGTGGGAGTGGCCTCCGGCGGCTCGCTTGACGTCCGGGCAGGCGGCAAGGGCTCGGAAGATCTTGCCGGCGTGGCGGCAGATTGTGATGCAAATGCATCCAGCGACCGGGCCAAATCCACCTGACTGATCATCGAACACCCCGCAACAAGAGAGTGTCCGACCTACAGCAAGCATCAGGCCAGCGCCGCTACAAGCTTGTTTCGCCCGCCACGCTGCCGCCCAGGGCCTTGTAGAAACCCGCCGACGTCGCCAGCAGTTGTCGCCGTACCGCCAGCGCCGACTGTTGCGCGGCAAAGTGCTCGCGCTGGGCATCGAGCAATTCGAGATGGCTGGCAACGCCCGCCTTGTAACGCGCCTCGACGATCATCAGGCGCCGGCTTTGTGCCGTGACATTGGCTTCCTGCGCCTGAAGCTGTTCAGTCAACTGGCTGCGCGCGGCCAGCAGGTCGGCGACTTCGCGGAAAGCCTGCTGGATCGCCTTCTCGTACTCCGCCACCGCAATGTTCTTGCGCGCCTTGGCGAGATCGACGTTGTCGGCGGTGCGCCCGGCATCGAACAGGGGCAGGCGCAAGGCCGGCGTGAAGCTCCAGGCGCCGCTGCCGGCGTCGAATAATCCGGTGAGGCCGCGACTGGCCGTTCCAAGAGCGGCGGTCAGCACGATCTTCGGCAGGAAGGCGGCCCGTGCGGCGCCGATGTTGGCGTTGGCCGCAACCAGCTTCTGCTCCGCCGCCAGTACATCCGGACGGGCGAGCAGCACCTCGCTCGGCAAGCCCACCGCCACATCGGCCACCAATCCCTGCTGTGCCAGCGTGCGGCCGGCGGGAACTTCCGCTGCGGCGCCAACCAGCAGGCGCAAGGCGTTTACGGCGGCGGCTTGGCTGCGCGCCAGGCTGGCCGCTTCGGCACGGGCATTCTGAAAGGCGCCGTCGGCTTGCAGATAGTCGAGGTCTGCCGCCAGCCCCACATCGCGGCGGCGGGCGACCAGCGTGCGGGTTTCATCGCGGCTTTTCACGGTGGCCCGGGCCAGTTCGAGGCGCTCGCCCAATTCCAGCTGGCTGAGCCAGGCATTCGCAACGTCGGCAATCAGCGACAGGCGAAAGGCCTGCCGCGCGTAATCGCTGGCGATGAAATTGGCGCGGCCGGCATCGTCGAGACTCTTCACGCGACCCCAGAAATCCAGCTCGAACGAGGCGACGGCCAGATTGACGTCGTAACGCTGGCTGTTCTGCTGGCGGCCGGTGCCGGACAGGTCGGCCGGCGTCAGCGAAGCGGCACGCTGGGCGGCAATATCCAGCGTCGGAAAACGCTCGGCGCGGGCAATGCCGGCCTGCGCGCGCGCCTCATCCACGCGCCCGATGGCGATGCGCAGGTCGCGATTGTGTTCCAGCGCGGCGGCGATCAGTTGCTGCAGGCTCGGATCGGGGAAAAAGGCGCGCCAGTCTGTCGGCATCGCCGCGCTTTTCGCCGTGTCGCCGGCGCCAGCGCGGTGCGTCCCTCCGGGAACTTTTGCATCCGTCGCCCAGGCGGCGGGCACCGGTGCCGCGGGGCGCTGGTAATCCGGAGTGAAAGAACAGCCCGCCACGGCCAGGGCCATCACCAGGGGAAGTGTCTTACGCATCATGCTTCTCCTCGTGATGACGTGCGTGGCCAGGAAAGAAGCGGCGCACCACCACGAAAAATACCGGGACCAGGAAGACCGCCAGCGCGGTGGCGGTGAACATGCCGCCGATCACACCGGTGCCGATCGCGATGCGGCTGTTGGCGCCGGCGCCGGTCGACAAGGCCAGCGGCAGCACGCCGAACATGAAGGCGATCGAGGTCATCAGGATCGGCCGGAAGCGCAATCGGCAGGCTTCGAGCGTGGCTTCGATCAGGTCCTTGCCCTGTTCCTGCAACTCGCGGGCGAACTCGATGATCAGGATCGCGTTCTTCGCCGAAAGGCCGATGATGGCGATCAGGCCGACCTTGAAATAGACGTCGTTGGGCAGGCCGCGCAGGGTGACGGCGAGCACCGCGCCGAAGATGCCGAGCGGCACCACCAGCATCACGGCGAAGGGTATCGACCAGCTCTCGTACAGCGCCGCCAGGCAGAGGAAAACCACGATCAGGGAGACGGCGAAGAGGAAAGGCGCCTGCGAGCCGGAGAGCCGCTCCTCGTAGGAAGTGCCGGACCACTCGAAGCCGAAGCCGGGCGGCAGCTTGGCGGCCACTTCCTCCATCGCCGCCAGGGCCTCGCCGGTCGAGCGGCCGGGCGCCGGGTTGCCGGAGATCTTCATCGACGGCAGGCCGTTGTAACGGTCGAGCTTGGGGTTGCCGACGATCCATTTCGCCGTGGCGATCTCGGCGAGCGGGATCATGTCCCCGCTCGCGTTCTTGACCGGCAGCCGCAGGAGGTCTTCCGGCGTGCGCCGCATGTCGGCCTCGGCCTGCATCTGTACGCGCAGGATGCGGCCCTGGCGTACGAAGTCGTTGATGTAGGCGGCGCCCAGCGTCGCCTGCAGGGTGTCGTTGAGATCGCCCAGGTCGATGCCCAGCGCCCGCGCCTTGACCCGGTCTACGCTGAGAAAAACTTGCGGGGCGGGTTCCTGGCCCTCCGGGCGCACGCCGGCGAGCGCCGGATTCTGGCCGGCCAGGCCGAGCGCCATGTTGCGCGCCTCCATCAGCTTGTCGCGGCCCAGGCCGCCGCGATCCTGCAGGCGGAAGTCGAAACCGCCGACGGCGGCCAGTTCGGGGATCGGCGGCACGTTGATGGCGAAGACCATGGCCTGCTTGATGCGGAAGAAGGCCATGTTGGCGCGCTGCACCACCGACTCGGCGCTGTTTTCCTTGTTCGGCCGCTCGTCCCAGCTCTTGAGCCGGACGAAGGTGATGGCGGCGTTCTGGCCGCGACCGAAGAAGGAGAAGCCGAGCACGCCGATGACATGGGCGACTTCCTTCTGCGCCAGGTAGTGCTGCTCGACGGCGGTGAGCACTTCGAGGCTGCGCTCGCGCGTCGCCGCCGGTGGCAGCTGGACGATGCTGAGAAAGTAGCCCTGGTCTTCGCTGGGCAGGAAACTGCCGGGCAGCTTGGTGAAGAACCAGCCGGTGGCGGCCAGGATGGCGCCATAGACCATCAGCCAGCGCCCCGGCTTGCCCAGCATGCGCCGCGTGGCGCCAACGTAGCGGCTCACGGTAGCGGCAAAGAAGCGGTTGAACCAGCCGAAGAAGCCGGTCGCGGGCATCAGGTCGTCCTTGCCCGCTTCATGCTTGAGCAGCGTCGCACAAAGCGCAGGCGTCAACGTCAGTGCCATGAAGGCCGAGAAGACCATGGTCAGGATCAGCGTCACGGCGAACTGGCGGTAGATCGCGCCCACCGAACCGCCGAAGAACAGCAGGGGCACGAATACGGCGGTGAGCACCACGGTGATGGCGATGACGGCGTTGATGATCTGGTCCATCGCCTTGCGCGTCGCGTCGCGCGGGCTGAGGCCTTCCTCGCTCATGATGCGCTCGACGTTCTCGATCACGACAATGGCATCGTCGACCACGATGGCAATTGCCAGCACCATGGCGAACAGGGTCAGCACGTTGATCGAGTAGCCGAGCAGGTGAAGGCCGATCATGGCGCCGAACAGCGACACCGGCACGACGATGGTCGGAATGAAGGTGGCGCGCAGGTTTTCGAGGAACAAATACATTACCAGCACCACCAGGATCATGGCTTCGATCAGGGTCTTGACTACTTCGCGGATCGAGATGTCGACAAAGGTCGAGGTGTCGTAGGGCACCATCCACGAGATGCTGGGCGGGAAATATTTGGCCAGCTCGGTCATTCGGGCATTCACTGCCTTGGCCGTGTCGAGCGCATTCGCGCCCGGCGCCATGCGCACCGCAATCGCCGCCGTGGGCTGGCCATCGACGCGCGCCGCGACGTTGTAATCCTGCGCGCCCAGCTCGACGCGGGCGACATCCTTGACGCGCACCGTGGCGCCGCGGCCATCGCTCCTGATGATGACGTCACCGAATTGCTCCGGGGTCACCAGGCGGCCTTGCGTGATGATCGTCGCCGCGTACTCCTGCCCTGGCACGGCCGGCACCTGGCCGAGTTCGCCGGTGGCAATCTGGGCGTTCTGCGCGCGCACCGCCTTGGCCACGTCGGCCGGCGTCAGGCCGAAGGCCGTGAGGCGCTCGGGCTTGAGCCACAGGCGCATCGAATACTCGGTGCCGAACAGGATGGCCTCGCCCACGCCCGGCGTACGGCGGATGCTTTCCAGCACGTTGGCCGCCGCGTAACTGCCCAGCGCCACGTTGTCCAGCGACTTGTCCGGCGAAAACAGGGAAATGAACATCAAATAGTTGCGCGCCGATTTCACCACGGTGATGCCCAGGCGCCGCGCTTCTTCCGGCAGGCGCGGCTCGGCGCGCTTGATGCGGTTCTGCGTCTCCACCGACGCCAGATCGAGATTGGTGCCGGCCTGGAAGGTCAGCGTGATGGTGCCGAGGTTCTGCTCGGAGGCCGAATCCATGTAGAGCAGGTTCTCGATGCCGTTGAGTTCCTGCTCGATCAGCGCAACGGCAGTTTCCTCCACCACCTTGGCCGAGGCGCCGGGGTAATTCACCGTGATCGCCAGCGCGGGCGGCGCCACCGCCGGGTAGCTCGCCACAGGCAATTGACGCAATGCAAGCAACCCGCCGAGCACGATAATGATGGCGATCACCCAGGCGAAGATGGGCCGATCGATGAAGAATTTTGAAATCATGGCTTATTTATTTTCTTGATTCGGCTTGCCCGCGGGGGCTGCCATCGGCTGCGCCCCCGGAGTCCAGGGCACCGGCTTGACCACCGCGCCGGGTCGCGCCTTCTGCAAACCATTGACGATCACCAGTTCGCCACTCTTCAGTCCGTCATCGACAATGAAATCGCCGCCGGACATGCTGCTGGTCTTGATCGTGCGTGGCGCCACTTTGCCTTCGGCGTCGACGGTCATCACGAACTGGCCCTGGGCGCCGCCTTGCACCGCGCGTTGCGGAATTCGGATCGCACTGTCCAGCATCGCCTGGGGAAAGCGCACGCGGACGAAGGTTCCGGGAAGCAGGTCGCGACGCGGATTGGGAAACTCCGCGCGCAGGATGACCGCGCCACTGTTCGCGTCAACAGCCAGGTCGGTGAACTGAAGACGGCCCTGCTCCGGATAGAGCGAGCCATCTTCGAGCACCAGTTCGACTTTCGCGGCATCGGCTCTTTTCTGCTTGCCGCTCCTGACCGCCTGCTGCAGGCGCAGCACGTCGGAATAGGACTGCGAAAACTCGACACGGATCGGATCGAGTTGTTCGATGGTCACCAGATGGGTCGCCTCACCCTTGCCTACCAGGGCCCCTTCAGTAACCAGTGCGCGCCCGATGCGCCCGGAAATCGGCGCTGGCGGCACGGCGTTTTCGAGATCGAGCCTGGTCTTGGCCGCGGCGGCTTCGGCCTGCTTGACTCGCGCTTGCGCGGCGTCGAACTCCTGCTGACTCACCGCCTTGATCTCGAGCAGCGGCGCATAGCGGGCAAACACTGCCTTGGCCGCCGCCAAGTCCGCGTCGGCCGCTGCCGCCTGGGCCTGGTAGGTACGGGCATCGATCTGGAACAGGGGCGTGCCGGCAACGATGTCGGTGCCTTCGGCGAACAGGCGCTTCTCCACCACGCCTTCGACGCGAGCCCTCACTTGCGCGGAGCGCACAGCCTGCAAACGGCCTGGTAAATCCTGGGTGATCGTTGCGCTGCCGGCGGCAATGGTGATCACATCCACTTCGGGTGGGGGCATGCCAGCTCCGGGCGGAGCTCCCGGAGGACCTTTTTTCCCACCATCGCCACAAGCGGCAAGGAGTACGAGCAACAGCAAAGGAAGGGTTTTTCTCATGGGACGCTCCGTTGGCAGACGGGATTGGATGAAAAGGCCTCTGCTGCAAACGCGCGCAGATAGCAATCGATGAGTTGCGCAACGCGAGCGGGATCGGGCTTGGGTGGCGCTTCGCCGGACAGCAGAAAATGGCTGCGTTCTGCGCCGACCAGCATGGACAGCAGGGTATCGGCGGCAAACCCGGCATCAACCGGGCGCAGCTCACCGCGATCGATCGCATCCTGCAAGACACTACGCAAGCGCGCAGCGGTCTGGACCGGGCCGGTGCGATAAAAAGCGGCCACAAGTTCCGGGAAACGCGGCGACTCGGCAATCAGGGCGCGATAAAAACCCAAGCCTTCGGCACTCAGGGCCTTGGCGCGGAACGCGTTGCCAAATCGGAGCAAGCGCTCACGCAGGCTCTCGTTCTTGCCATCGAGGGTAACCAGCAAAGCGGCGGTGACTTGCTTGATGACTTCGCCAAACAGGTCGGCTTTGGATGGAAAGTGGTTGTAAAGCGTTTGCCGCGCAACACTGGCGCGCTCCGCGACGCGCTCGATACTGGCCCGATAGCCTTCCTCGATAAAGACTTCGGTCGCGGCCTGAATCAGACGCGAACGGCAGTCGGACGGTTGGTGATCGGCAAGCAAGCCCAAGGGAAAATCCAATTAGACTGGACTGTACAGTCTATCTTCTATTTCTCCTTGTGCGTAGCTTCAATCGAAGATTGTGCTGCGGCATACCGGAGTGTGCCGGAGTGTGCCGGACAAACAAAAAGGCAGCCGAAGCTGCCTATTTGAATGCAACGGAAACCGGGATCAGTGACGCTGCTTGCGCAAGCGATCGATCGCGGCAAGCTGGGCGATGGCTTCGGCAAGCTCCACCTGGGCACGCGCGTAATCCATTTCGGAACCGCGATTGACCATGGCCTCCTCGGCCATCTTCTTGGCTTCCAATGCCTTGGCCTGATCAAGATCTGCGCCGCGAATAGCCGTGTCGGCCAATACGGTCACCAGACCCGGTTGCACTTCCAGCAGGCCACCAGCAACGAAGATCAACTCTTCCTTGCCGTCCTGCGTCTGGACGCGCACGGCGCCCGGCTTGATCCTGGTCATCAGTGGCATGTGGCCGGGCATGATGCCCAGTTCTCCTGCTTCGCCCGGCAATACGACGAACTGGGCCAAACCGGAAAAGATCATTTCTTCGGCGCTTACGACATCTACATGAATAGTCATGGCCATTACTCGGTTCCTTGGTCGCGGTGCTTATTGGAGCGTCTTGGCCTTCTCGAACACTTCCTCGATCGCGCCGACCATGTAGAAGGCCTGCTCGGGAATGCTGTCGCACTCGCCGTCGACGATCATCTTGAAACCCTTGATGGTGTCGGCCAGCGGCACGATCTTGCCCGGCGTGCCGGTGAACACTTCGGCGACGTTGAAGGGCTGCGACAGGAAGCGCTGGATCTTGCGCGCACGGGTCACGGCCAGCTTGTCTTCCGGCGCCAGTTCGTCCATGCCCAGAATCGCGATGATGTCGCGCAATTCCTTGTAACGCTGGAGGTTCGACTGCACGCGGCGAGCAACGCTGTAGTGCTCTTCGCCGACGACCAGCGGGTCCAGCTGGCGCGAGGTGGAATCGAGCGGATCGACGGCCGGGTAGATGCCCAGCGAGGCGATGTCACGCGACAGCACGACGGTGGCGTCGAGGTGGAGGAAGGTGGTCG
>CAYNGV010000079.1:0-10168 GCA_964397005.1 uncultured Sulfuritalea sp.
GATTTTACCGGAAGCCATATGTCCCCGAACCTGTGGTGCGGGGACGGTATCCCGGCGATAATCCGAACCCCATGGGAATCATCAAGCCGCTGCCGGACCTCCTGATCAGCCAGATCGCCGCCGGCGAGGTGGTCGAACGTCCGGCGTCGGTGCTCAAGGAATTGCTCGAAAATAGTCTCGACGCCGGTGCCACCCGGATCGATGTGCAACTGGAAGAAGGCGGCGTGCGCCTGATCCGCGTCGCCGATGACGGCAGCGGCATCGCCCCCGACGACCTGCAACTGGCATTGGCGCGACACGCCACCAGCAAGATCGCCAGCCTCGCCGACCTGGAACGGGTCGGCAGCTACGGCTTTCGCGGCGAAGCGCTGGCCTCCATCGCCTCCGTGGCGCGCGTTTCGATCATGAGTCGCCATGCCTCGCAGGATCATGCCTTCCGCCTGCGCAGTGAAGCCGATGCGATCGAGCCGGCGGCGCTGGCCGGGGGCACCGTGATCGAGGTCGCCGACCTGTATTTCAACACCCCGGCGCGGCGCAAGTTCCTCAAGACCGAGGCCACCGAATTCGCCCATTGCGACGAGGTGATGCGGCGCATGGCGCTGGCCCGACCCGATGTCGCCTTCACGCTGAGCCACAACGGCAGCGCAAAACGCCGTCTCGCCAGCGCCGACTTTTCGCGCCGCGCCAGGGACATCATCGGCGAGGACTTCTTCCCGCACGCCCGCCCGCTCGACGCCACGGCCGGGCCGCTGCGGCTTTCAGGGCTGGCCGCACTGCCGGCCTATTCGCGCTCGGGACGCGACGAACAATACTTCTTCGTCAATGGCCGCTATGTGCGCGACAAGCTGCTGACCCACGCCGCGCGCCAGGCCTGGGCCGACATCCTGCACGGTCAGCGGCATCCGGCCTACGTGCTGTTCCTCGAACTCGACCCGGCCGGCGTCGATGTGAATGTGCATCCGGCCAAGACCGAAGTGCGCTTTCGCGATGCGCGCGGCATCCACCAGTTCGTGTTCCATGCACTGCAGCGCACGTTGGCCGCGCCGCTGAGCAGTGCCGCAAGCCCCGCGGAAGCCGCGCCGGCTGCATCGGCATATACACCCTCCGCTTTCTCCTACGCGCGCCAGTCCGGCCTGGCGGTCGGCGAGCCGGCGGCGCGGCCCTATCTGGAATTCGCCCGTGCTGCGTTTGCTGACACCAATATCGGCGTACCGCCAGCGCCGACTTTCATAGCTCCGACGGAAGGTGAAGCCCCGTTGCTTGGCTATGCCGTCGCCCAACTCCACGGCATCTACATCCTCGCCCAGAATGCCGCCGGCCTGGTGCTGGTGGATATGCACGCCGCGCACGAACGCATCCTCTACGAAAAACTGAAGCAGAGCCTCGATGCCGGACCGCCCTCGACGCAAGCGCTGCTGGTGCCGCTGCTGATCTCGGCCAGCGAAGCCGAGATGGCGACGGCCAGCGAGCAGAGCGAAGCGTTGAGCCAGCTTGGCTTTGCCGTCGCCGCCGCCGGCCCGCGCGAGCTTGCCGTGCGCGCCCTGCCGGCACTGCTGGCGGGCGGCAACGCGGTCGACCTGGTGCGCTCGCTGCTTCGCGATCTGGCCGAACATCCCGCCAGCCGCGTCGTCGAAACCCGGCGCAACGAACTGCTGGCGACCATGGCCTGCCACGGCGCGGTGCGCGCGCATCGCCAGCTCGGCCTGCAGGAAATGAACGCGCTGCTGCGCCAGATGGAAGCCACCGAGCGCGCCGACCAGTGCAACCACGGCCGGCCGACCTGGGTTCAGCTGTCGATGGCGGAACTCGACCGCCTGTTCATGCGCGGTCGCTGAGCAGCACCGGGCTAATACGGCGGCAGCAAGCGCCGCAGCCCGTGCAGAAGCACAAGAACAAAAAAGCCAATATTTCGAAGCGCCAGTCCCGCAACCGACAATGGATGCGCGACTCCGCGTTGGCCGCCTTGTGCCGCATGGCTCGCCTTGCGTGACAGGGACTCCATCCAGGACACTGTGCGTGGCCACTCGACGAGATCCCCGATCCACTTCTCCGGAATGCCTGTCCGTCCAACGCCGGCACCGACGATAGCGCCAAGCATCGCCGCCGTGGTGTCCGTATCTCCTCCACAGCGGATGATTGCGGTTACGGCACGGGCGTAGTCGCGCGGATGAAGGAACCACGCATGCAATACGGTCGGCACGCTGTGGTACATGTAGCCGGACACCCCCTTGATGCAGCCGAGCGACTTTACGAAATCACGAGTGGCTTCGCCTTTGCCGGCACTTTCGTTCGCTCGCTCCGCAAGGTCGACAAGTTCGGCGCCGGCCGCTCCCAGCGGGGCAGTACAACGCACAAGGTCGGCAAGAAATATCGCGGTACCGTGACCGCGCATCGAACAACGCGCCGCGAGCGCAATCGCCAATGCACCGCATTCCGCCTTGGGATCTGTATGGGTCATTCGCGCCGCCACGCGGTTGATGCGGGTCAAACGCGCTTCGTCGTCGGCGAAGCAGACGCCGAGGAGTGCGCTGCGCATTGCCGGCCCGTTGCCGGCCGAGTACACGCCGCGCCAACGGCTCGGAACGAACAGCCATAGCTTCAGGATCGAGCGTAGCGTGGCGAGACCGATTCCCGCTGGAAGGCCCGCCAGCCACCAGCGCAGGCGCCAGGCGAAATCGCGTTCAAATGATTCTTCGTCACCGCCCGAGACGATGATCGACTGCGCGATCATGCACGTATGCTCCGTATCATCCGAGCACAGGCCCTTGCCAAGGAGCAGATGATAGCCATCGAGCGAGGGAAACCATCGCTTCTGGCGATCGGCGGAAAGCCCCTCGCAGGCTAGTCCGAGGGCGTCCCCCACCGCCGTGCCGAGAATGCAACCTACAGCGGCTTCAGCGCCATCCATCGGCTATTCAACGCGCGTCTCTTGCGCGGCGGGCCATTTGTAGACGATCCGCTGCCCGTCCTCCAGCCAGCTCGCTTCACCGGTCTTGAAGTCGTAGCGAAATCCCTTCTTTTCCGCCAGCCGCCACGAATAGCCGTGCAACAGGTTGCCGCTTAGTGCGATGCCAAAGGGGATGGCGAGCAGCCACCAGAGGGAATCGTGGAATGTGCCGGTCGAATTCCGTACCCACAGATAGATGAGCGTGACCAGCAACAGCAGCAATGCAAAAAAGCCGACGAGGTCCGACACGGCATGCAGCCAATAGCCGCGCGGCGTGCATTTCTGCTTGCCGATGCGCTGGCTTTCACTGTCCCACATCGGATTGATGAACATGATGATCTCCCTGGTCCGAGGATGCGGCCTATTCCTTGCCCGCCCGCCAGCACTGATAAAGCCATACGACCGCCCCAATCATAAGGACGACACCGGCACCGCGCACCATGCCTGCGATGCGGCCATCCATATGCAAGACGCCCCAGCGGCCGAATATCTCGGTCCAGTCATGATCTCCATTGCCAACCAGGGGCAATTCCTGAACGCGGGCGTCGGCCATGTAGCGGGCGATATTGAGCAGATTTTCGCCCAGCCAGACCATGGCCGCGGCAACGCCGGCGAGGTTGGCAAGGCGATGAAAATGCCACGCGGTCGCGAGCGGAAAAGCCAGCTGGAATAGTGTGCCGCCATAGACGGTTGCCCGCTCGCTGAAAATGCCCACCAAAGGATGGCCTGCCTCGTGCAGTGCCAGATTCGCACTGTCGAGTAGCGGAACCCAGGCTTCCGCTCCGAACCAATGAAAGCCAAGGCAGACGAGGGCGAAGGCGAGGATGGCGATCAGCCCTCCCGGCGAAACGGAATACTGATCGGCAAGAACGCTCCCTTCCCCGTCGCGATGATGGGTTGAATTCATTGTTTTGTCTCTTTTCCTCAGCGCCCCGGATCGCCGTACAGCGCATACGGCGCCCAGAAGGCTGGATGGGCATAGGAAAACTCGGCCTTGCCGCGTCCGTCCAGCGCCACGCCCTTGTCGATGACCTCCAGCATGGCCTGTTGCAGCGCCTTGGCGCGCGTCATCTTGCCGTCTTTGGCATAGCGCACAAACAAATGCGTCACCAGTTCCCGCGCCGAGACGGTTTCCACCGGCCAGTGGGTCGCCAGCACGGAACGGGCACCGGCATAGAAGAAGCCGCGCCCGAGGCCCGATACCGCTTCGGCGCCGCTGCCGTCGGCGGCCGCCGTGTTGCAGGCGGAGAGCACCACCAGATCGGCATCCATCGAGAGCTTGAGAATGTCTTCGAGCTTCAGCAGGCCGTCTTCGATGCCCTTGCCCGCCTGCGGTGCCAGCGCAAGGGCCGGCTGGTCCAGCCCCGGCAGATCGCCGGCGACCAGGCCGTGGGTGGCGAAGGCGACGATGCGACGGCGCTTGAGATCGGACTCGATCACATTCCTGCGGTTGGCCCGATCGCCGAAAAAGGTATCGCGCTGCATGTTCGCGGCCAGCGCGGTGCCGATGGCCAGAATCTCGTCGCGCGTGTCCGGCAGCGGCGTCAGCATCGGCACTCCCTGCTGGACGGGAGGCGCAGCAGGAATCGCTTCGGCGCTGGCGAGATTCTCGTCCCATACCGGCGCATGGCTGATCTTGAGGTTGCGGGTGCCGCGCGCGATTTTTTTCGTGCCGCGATTCCCGCCGGGGCTGGCCGCCGCTTTCTCGGTGCTCGCGCCGAAATCCGGATCGCCGAAGCCGATGAAGGGATCGCGCTGTCCCTTGACCACGGGCAGCGAACGCAAGGTCACCAAGGCACTGATCGAGGGCGCATAGGCAATGGCCACCTTGCGCGCCAGCCACGGCGTCAGGCGGAACTGCGCCAGGGGCAGCCCGGCCGCCGCCGCGCCCGGCGCGACATTCGCCGTCGGCAACAGCGAGAAAGGTATCTGGCCCAAAGACTCATTGGCCACCACCAGCAGCGTGTCGGCCTTCTCCCAGGCAGCCTGCACCGGCGCCAGCAGTTCCTGATACAGCGCCGACCCGGCTTCCAGGTCGAAACGCATCTGCTCCGGCCCGACGTCACCGAGCTCGACCGACGCACGCAGGCGCTTGACCATGCCGGCGACCCAAACTGTCGTCATCGGGCTGAAGTGGAAATGCAGGGCGCCATCCGTCCCCGTGGCCCAGACGTAGCTGCCGCCCGGCGTGACGTAGATCGACAGCAGCGCTTCGTTGGGCAGCAATGCCTTGCGCACGGTGGCCAGATCGGCGGGACGCGGGCTGACCAGCGCGTCGTATTGCGGGAACTGCCGGCGAATCTCGGCCAGATCGCTTTGCTGCTCCTTTTGCAGCGTGGCGATACGGGCTTCCATGGCCGCGATCACCGCGGGCAGTTGCCTATCCGGCGGCGCGGAACGCTGGCTGATCAGGTTCTTGTAGACCGCTTCGAGTTCATCGTCGGCGTCCTGCACCTTCTTGATCCGCGCACCGAGTTCCGAACTGCCGGCCGCCGCACGCAATGCCGAACCGGTGACGGCTTTCTGCACGCTTTGCCAGCGTGCGACGTCGGCGACGCGGAAGGCTTCCGCGATGTCCTTCTCGATGCCTGTTCCCTTGCGGCCGACCAGCACGCCAAGGTATTCGTTGAGAATGAAGCGCAGGCGGCTGACGCGAGCGACACTGATTTTCTGCTTGCCGACCGCCCTGGCCGGATCGATCAGCACGGCAACGGCGCGCTCGAACTCCTTGCGCGCCTCGTCCACCCGGCCGGCTCGATGCAGGGCCATGGCGCGATAGGCCCGGGCCTCCGCGGTGTAGTAATGATCGGGGCCAAAACTGCGGGTGTGCTTGGCCAGCAGCTTGTCGCCATCGCGCAGCGCATCGGCAACCCGGCCGACGGCATTGAAGCTGCGGATCGAACTGAGCGTGCCTTGTGCAAAGCCTTCTTCCAGTCGAGTGTCGTCGGTCAGCGTGCCGCGAATCACGTCGATCAGGGCGGCCGCCTCCTTGTGCCGACCGACCGTACCGAGCGCGTTGGCCAGGCCGATGCGGGCGTTCAAGCGCATCGGGGCGCGTTCCGCGATGCCCGCCTCGGCCAGGGTCTTGTCGGCCCATTCGGCGAGCACCAAAGCCTCTGCGTAACGCCCGCGGTTGGTAAACACGCTGTGCAGGACCGACAGGGCGCGCCCGACCGTCGAGGAATTTCGGCCGTCGCGCGCCAGGGATCGCTTCAGTACTTCCCGCAGCAGCAGTTCCGCCTCGTCGAGGCGCCCTTGCGCGTTCAGTGTCTGCGCGAGCCAGATGCGCGTAGAGTCGGCGCCCTCCTCGGTGCGGCTTGCCGGCGGTACCCATTTCCCGGCATCGCGGCGCGCGTCCAGCTGACCCACGTGCTCCTCGGCCTGACGCAGGGCCGCCAGAAAGGCGCGCTCCTCTTCTTCGATGCGTCCCTCCCGTCGTAGTACAGCGCCCCGCATGGTCTCGATCTGCTTCGACCAGGACGGCAGGTTGAGCGCCGCACGCTGTCGTTGCGCCAGCTGCTTGAAAATCGCCTCGGCCTTGCCGAGATCAGCCCTGGCGCGCTCAATGTTGCCCAGATGCAGGTAGTAGCCCGCCATCTGGCAGTAGGCATGGATCAGAAATCCATTGGGCGGCGCTTTCTCCAGATCGGCAACGAACTCGGTGAAACTGTCGAGCGCGGCCGTGACGCTGGTAGCCAAGGCAAGGTTGTCCGCATATTCCGATCGCACCCGCAGGTAGCTTCCCACGCCGCTGGGATTGGCGCTCTTTACTCCCCGTGCATAGTCGATCGCCTTGGCAAGAAACTCGCCGCGCCGCTCGATTTCGTGAAGTTCGCCGGCGGCGAGCGCCTTGGTATGCCAGGCGATCGCCAGTTGGCCGCGATCATCGGTCGCCGGCACGGGCTCCTCCATCGCCGCGCGCAGTCGGCTGACCCGCACCAAATCGGGCTTGTAGCTTTGCAGCAGCAATACGAGATCGGCAATGGTCGGCGGCGGCGGCTTCGACGTATCCACTCCGGGCCGCGCCGGTTCGGGCGCCGTGGCGGCCTCCGCCTTCAGATCCCTGTTCTGCGCCTGCGCCGCAGGCATTGCCAGCATGACCGCCAGCGCCAGGGCCAGCCTCACACGCGTTGCTACTTGCATTCTTGTTCCTTCTGCCCACATCGCGATCGGCGACGTATCATTCCGAGCCGCTAGACTACCGCGTCCGACGCATCGATTCCACCCTTATGCACCTGCCTCCGGCAATCCTCCTGATCGGCCCCACCGCCAGCGGCAAGACCGCGCTGGCGTTTGAGCTGGCGACGCGCCTGCCCTGCGACATCGTCAGCATCGATTCGGCGCAGGTGTTTCGCGACTTGGACATCGGCACCGCCAAGCCCGATGCCGCCACGCTGGCGCGCTTTCCGCACCGGCTGATCGACCTCATCACGCCGGAACAACGCTATTCGGCGGCTGCTTTCCGCGCCGATGCCCTGCGCGAAATGGCGGCAATCACCGCGGCAGGGCGCATTCCGCTGCTGGTCGGCGGCACCATGCTCTATGTCAAGGCGCTGCGCGAGGGGCTGGCCGACCTGCCGCGGGCCGACACAACGCTGCGCGCAGCCATCGATGCCGAAGCCGCCGAACATGGCTGGCCGGCGCTGCACGCGGAACTGGCACGGTTTGATCCGGAGACAGCCGCACGATTGAAACCAAACGATGCCCAGCGCATACAACGCGCCATCGAAATCGTGCGCCTCAGCGGTCGCACCCTGGGCAGTTTCTTCGCTGAACAGAAGGCCGCCGTGCCGCCCTTTCGCATTCTGACCGTGGCGCTGGTGCCGGGAGACCGCGGCGAACTGCACCGGCGCATCGAACAGCGCTTCGCCGCGATGCTGACCGCCGGTCTGGTTGATGAAGTGAAAATGCTGCGCGAAAAGTACCGGCTCGACGCCGGCCTGCCTTCAATGCGCTGCGTCGGCTATCGGCAGGTGTGGGAGATGCTTGAGGGGCAGCTACCGCGTGCCGAATTGCGCGATCGCGGCGTCTTCGCCACGCGCCAGTTTGCGAAGCGGCAGCTCACCTGGCTGAAGGGCATGGATGATTTGCGGATCATCGATCCGCTGGTGGCCGATCCGACGGCTGCGGTGTTCGCAGCGGTTGACGCCCATCTTTCGCCTTGAGAAAACTCGGTGCTGGCGAGACGGCGACTGACTCAGACGACGATGGTCTGCGCCTGTCCCTCGCTGCGCGCCTCGATGCGGCCGATGTGATGCACGCTCTCGCCCGCCGCAGCAAGCAACTGCAGCGCCACGCCGGCGTCGGCCTCGGCCACGATCACCACCATGCCGATGCCGCAGTTGAAGACGCGGTGCATTTCGGCGTCGGCCACCTGGCCTTGCTGTTGCAGCCACTGAAACAGGGGCGGCAGGGTCCAGTACTTGCGCTCGATGATCGCCGTCAGGTGATCGCCCAGCACGCGCGGGATGTTCTCGGTCAGCCCGCCGCCGGTGATATGCGCCATGCCCTTGACATGGACGGCCTGAATCAGCGCCAGCAGCGGCTTGACGTAGATCCGCGTCGGCGCCATGACGGCATCGGCCAGCGGCACTCCATTCATGTCCATCTTCAGGTCCGGCTTGGCGCGCTCGATGATCTTGCGGATCAGCGAGTAACCGTTGGAGTGCGCGCCGGACGACGCCAGGCCGAGCACCACGTCGCCCGGCCTGATCGATTTGCCGTCAATGATCTCGGATTTTTCCACAGCGCCCACCGCAAAGCCGGCGAGGTCGTATTCGCCATCCGGGTACATGCTGGGCATTTCCGCCGTCTCGCCGCCGATCAGCGCGCAGCCGGCGATTTCGCAACCTTTGGCAATGCCTTCGACCACCGTGGCCGCGGTATTCACGTCGAGCCGGCCGCAGGCGAAGTAGTCGAGGAAGAACAGCGGCTCGGCGCCCTGCACCAGGATGTCATTGACGCTCATCGCCACCAGATCCTGGCCGACCGTGTCGTGGCGGTTCCACTGGAAGGCCAGCTTGAGTTTGGTGCCGACGCCATCGGTACCCGACACCAGCACCGGCTGGCGATACTTCTTTGAAATCTCGAACAGCGCGCCGAAACCGCCGATGCCGGCCAGCACTTCAGGACGCATGGTGCGCTTCGCCGCCGGTTTGATACGTTCGACCAATGCATCGCCGGCATCGATGTCCACTCCGGCATCGCGGTAGGTAAGCGGGGATGGAGAAGAGGTGAAGGCAGTCAAGATGAAGTCCTTGGAATGAATGGCAGGAGCGCGGTTTTCTGCCGGATCGGCGATAATCCGCGCTGCCAAGCTTGTTAACCAAACAGCGCGAACCCGCAAATTTTACCGGAAATGACCTCGCCTCCAGAAGCCACGCACAGCGACCGCCTGCAAACCACCCTGTGGATAGCGGCCGGCCTGGCGATCCTCGTGCTGCTGTATGCGCTCTCGCCGATACTCACGCCCTTTCTGCTGGCCGGCATCTTCGCCTATATCTGCAACCCGGTGACCGACCGCATCACGCGCATGGGATCGCCGCGCATGCTTTCCGTTGTCATCGTCATGCTGGCACTGGCCGCTCTGGCCGCCGGCCTGGTCCTCATCATCCTGCCGCTGCTTTACGAAGAAGCCGCCGTGCTCGCGGCACGCGCTCCAGAGGCACTGAAACTGGCCAACACGAAACTTGCACCCTGGCTACGCGAGAATTTCGGACTTCGGCTGCGCTTTGATTCCGCCTCGCTGCAGAAGCTCGCCAGCGGCAACTGGGATACCGTACAAATCATCCTTGAACGCATCTACAGTTCGCTCAAGATCGGCGGCGTGGCCCTGATCGGCCTCGCCGTGAACCTGATGCTGGCGCCGGTGGTGCTGTTCTACCTGCTACTCGACTGGCACGGCATGATGGCGCGCCTGGCCAATGCCGTCCCGCGCCCCTGGCACACCAAGCTGATCAGCGTGGCCAATGACATCGACGCCGTGCTCTCGCAATACCTGCGCGGCCAGATACTGGTCATGGCGATCCTCGCCGCGTACTACTGCATCGCGCTGTGGCTGGCCGGTATTCCCTCGGCATTGTCCATCGGCGTCGTCACCGGCCTGCTGATCTTCATTCCCTACCTGGGATTTGCCACCGGCCTGATGCTGGCATTGCTGGTCGCCACGCTGCAGTTCGCCGGCTGGGGACCGATCGTCGCCGTGCTGATCGTGTATGGCAT
>CAYNGV010000080.1:0-10069 GCA_964397005.1 uncultured Sulfuritalea sp.
GTCATCGCCGAAATCAGGATCATGTTGGCGTATTCGGCGAGGAAGAACATCGCGAAGGCCATGCCTGAATACTCGACCATGTGACCGGCAACGATTTCCGACTCGCCTTCGACCACGTCGAAGGGCGCGCGATTGGTTTCGGCGACTCCGGAGATCAGGTAGACCGCGAACATCGGCAGCAGAGGCAACCAGTTCCAGGAGAACACGCCAAGGCCATAGCCAACGAACTGGCCCTTGCCCTGGGCGTTGACGATTTCACTCAGGTTGAGGCTGCTCGAAACCATGAGGACGGTGATCAGGGCCAGGCCCATCGCGACTTCGTAGGAAATCATCTGTGCCGACGCGCGCATGGCGCCGAAGAACGGGTACTTCGAGTTGGACGCCCAGCCGGCAATGATGATGCCGTAGACACCTACCGAACCGATCGCCAGCAGATACAGCACGCCTGCATCGACATTGGCGAGCACAAAACCCGGAGCGAAGGGAATCACCGCCCAAAGCGCCAGCGCCGGGGCAATTGCCATGATCGGGCCGAGCACGAAGAGCTTCTTGTCCGCCGCCGTGGGGAACAGCACTTCCTTGAAGAACAGTTTCATGCCGTCGGCGATCGGCTGCAGCAAACCCCAGGGACCGACGCGGTTGGGACCGATGCGAACCTGCATCCAGCCGATGACCTTGCGTTCCCAGAAAGTCAGGTAGGCAACGGACAGCAACAGGGGCGCCATGATCAGGACGATCTTGGCCAGGGTCCAGATCAACGGCCAGACCGGCTTGACTAGCGCCCAAAGCGGCACCCACATGGGACCCCACAGCCATTCGAAGAAGTGCAGGACGGTGGCTTCCATCACGCCTTCTCCACGCTCAGAACGGCAGACATCGCACCCAGCGCCAGCGTATCGGCATGAGCCGCTGCGACGCGCACCACGCCATCAGGCAGGGCGGCATCGAGTTCGGCGGCCAGCGTCACCGCCGTACCGCCAGCGCCGACTTTTACTTTCAGCTTGTCGCCCGCAGCGACACCCAGCTTCGACAGCGTCGCCGCATTCATGCGCGCGCTCGGCGCCGCGGAATCGGCTGCCAGTTGCAGGGCCGGAGCACGCCGCACCAGCGGATCGGCAAAATGGATCGGTACGTCGGCGACGCGCTCCAGACCGCCGGCCGATGTCGTCAGGTTCAGCGCAACGCCATTAATGCCGTTGTCCAGACCGGACACGAATTCAGGCTGGCCACGCAGCGCTTCAGCGCGCACATCTTCGCTGCTGTTGTATTCAAAACCGGCAAGCTGCAGCAGGTTGCCCAGGACGCGCAACACCTTCCACGCCGGACGGGCATCCCCCAGCGGTTTGGCGGCGGCGTAGAAACTCTGCGCGCGGCCTTCGGTATTGACGAAGGTGCCGGAAGTTTCCGAGAAAGGCGACACCGGCAGCAGCACGGCCGCATAGTCAAGCATCGCCTGCGACTTGAAGGGCGTCAGCACCACCGTGACAGCGGCCTTGCCGAGCGCGGCCAGTGCCTGGGCGCCATCGGCGCAATCGAGTTCCGCTTCAGCGCCGACCACGACATAGGCCTGGCGTGGGTCTTTCAGCATTGCCGCGGCGTTGAGGCCGGCATTGCCGGGAACCGCCTTCGCCACATAGCCGCCGACGCTGTTGGCCGCTTCGCCGAGGAAGCCAAAGCTGCCGCCGAGCATTCCAGCCAGTTGCTGGGCCAGCGCGTTCAGCGTTGCCGCCTGCGGATGCTGCTGGGCAAAGTTGCCGAGCAGAATCGCGGCCTTGTTCCCGGAAACAAGGCTCGCCGCGACCTTCTTCGCCGTGTCGCCTGCGCCGACTTTTGCCAGCGCGGCATCGACGGCTGCGCCCTTGAGTTCGGCGACCGCCTTGACGATCTCGGCCAGTTGGGCGGGCAGTTGCGATGGCGCGACGATGGCGCGCGCCGTCAGTTTGATCAGGAGGTCGTCGTCGGCGCTGTGCACGATGCTGACTTCGGCGCCCTGCTTGGCCGACTGGCGCAGGCGCTGGGCAATCAGCGGATGGTCCTTGCGCAGGAAGGAACCCACCACCAGCACGCGATCGAGGCGACCGATGTCGGCGATCTTCATGCCCAGCCAGGGCGTGCCGGCACGCTTACCGTCGGCGGAGAAATCGCTCTGGCGCAAACGGAAATCGATGTTCTCGCTGCCCAGACCGCGCAGCAACTTCTGCGCGAGATACATTTCTTCCAGCGTCGCATGCGGGCTTACCAATCCGCCGATGGCCGCGCCGCCGTGGGTCTTCGCCACGTCGCGCAGCGCGTGCGCGGCGTAATCGAGGGCGGCACTCCAATCGACTTCGCGCCAGGAGCCGCCCTGCTTCACCATCGGTTTGGTCAGCCGCTCGGCGGAACTCAGGCCCTGATAGGAGAAACGCTCCTTGTCCGTCAGCCAGCACTCATTGATGTCTTCGTTTTCCAGCGGCAGTACGCGCATCACCTTGTCGTGCTTGGTCTGCACGATCAGGTTGCTGCCGAGGCCGTCATGCGGGCTCACCGACTTGCGCCGGGACAGTTCCCAGGTGCGGGCCGAGAAGCGGAAGGGCTTGGAGGTCAGCGCGCCGACCGGGCACAGATCGATGATGTTGCCGGACAGTTCCGTATCCACGGTCTGACCGATGAAGGGCATCACCTCGGCGCGCTCGCCGCGGTAGGACTGGCCGAGTTCCTGGAAGCCGGCAATCTCTGCGGTAAAACGGATGCAGCGCGTGCAGTTGATGCAGCGGGTCATGTCGGTCGACACCAGCGAACCGAGATCCTTGTCGGGCACGACGCGCTTCTCTTCTTCGTACTTCGAGGCGGATTCGCCGTAACCGACCGCGAGATCCTGCAACTGGCACTCGCCGCCCTGATCGCAGATCGGGCAATCCAGCGGGTGGTTGATCAGCAGGAACTCCATCACGGCCTTCTGCGCCTTGACCGCCAGTTCCGAATGCGTGAACACCTTCATGCCGTTGGTCACGGGCGTCGCGCAGGCCGGCATCGGCTTCGGCGCCTTTTCCACCTGCACCAGGCACATGCGGCAGTTGGCCGCGATGGACAGCTTCTTGTGATAACAGAAGTGCGGGATGTAGGTGCCCAGTTGATGGGCGGCCTCGATGATGGTGCTGCCGTCCGCGACCTGCAGGGTCTTGCCGTCGATTTCGATCTCGAGCATTACGCTGCCCCTGCCTTGAAAAAGCCGCTGCCCATCCGTTGCACTTCGGGATCGACGAGGCACTTCTTGTTCTCGATGTGGTACTCGAATTCGTTCTTGAAGTGCTTGATGAAGCTGCGCACCGGGAAGGCGGCGGCATCGGCCAGCGCACAAATGGTTTTGCCCATCATGTTGTCGGTGACGCGATTCAGCAAGTCGAGGTCCTCCGGACGGCCCTCGCCGTGCTCGATGCGATGCACGACGCGGTACAGCCAGCCGCTGCCCTCGCGGCAGGGCGTGCATTGGCCGCAGGATTCTTCATAGTAGAAGTAGGAGAGACGCTCCAGCGCCTTGACCATGCAGACCGTCTCGTCCATCACGATCACCGCGCCGGAACCGAGCATCGAGCCGGCCTTGGCGATCGAGTCGTAGTCCATGGTGCAATCCATGATGATGTCCGCGGGCAGTACCGGGGCCGAGGAGCCGCCGGGAATCACTGCCTTGAGCTTGCGTCCGCCGCGCATGCCGCCAGCCATTTCCAGCAGCGTGGCGAAGGGTGTTCCCATCGGCACTTCGTAGTTGCCCGGTCGATTGACGTGGCCGGACACGGAGAACAGCTTGGTGCCGCCGTTGTTGGGCTTGCCCAGGTTGAGGTAGGCCTCGCCACCCATGCCGAGGATGAAGGGAATCGCGGCAAAGGTTTCGGTATTGTTGATCGTGGTCGGCTTGCCATAGAGGCCGAAGTTCGCCGGGAACGGCGGCTTGTAGCGCGGCTGGCCCTTCTTGCCCTCGATGGATTCGAGCAGGCCGGTTTCCTCGCCGCAGATGTAGGCGCCCCAGCCGTGGTGCGCGAACAGGTCGAAGCTGAAATCGGAACCGAGGATGTTGTTGCCAAGGTAGCCGGCGGCACGCGCCTGGTCCAGCGCCTCTTCGAAACGCTGGTAGGTTTCGAATATCTCGCCGTGGATGTAGTTGTAACCGCGCTTGGCGCCCACCGCATAGCCGGCGATGATCATGCCCTCGATCACCGAGTGCGGATCAAAGCGCATCAGGTCGCGGTCCTTGAACGTGCCGGGCTCGCCTTCGTCGGTATTGCATACGACGTACTTTTCCGGTGCCGCCTTGGGCATGAAGCTCCACTTGAGGCCGGTCGGGAAGCCGGCACCGCCACGGCCACGCAATACGGATTTCTTGACTTCAGCGATCAGGTCATCTTGCGTCATCTTGCTCGAAATGACGCGCTTCAGCTGCGCGTAGCCGCCACGAGCTTCGTAGTCCTTGAGGCTCCAGCCTGCATCGCCCTTGGCCCAGCCGGTGGTCAGCAGTGGATTGATGCTGTCGATGAGCGCCATTATTTGCACTCCGCCAGCAGCGCGTCGATCTGCTCGGGCAGCATGAAGCTGCACATGCGCTTGTTGTTCACCAGCATGACGGGTGCGTCGCCGCAAGCACCCATGCACTCGCCTTCCTTGAGGGTGAACTTGCCGTCGGGGGTGGTCTCGTTGAAATCGATGCCGAGCTTTTCCTTGACGTAGTCGGCGGCATGCACGCCACCGGACAAGGCACAGGGCAGATTGGTGCACACGGTGACCTTGTACTTGCCGACCGGATGCAGGTCGTACATGTTGTAGAAGCTCGCGACCTCGTAGGCGGCCATCGGCGCCATGCCAAGGTAAGCGGCCACCGCGGCGATGGTTTCCTTGGGCAGCCAGCCCTTTTCGTCCTGGGCGATCACCAGCGCTGCCATCACCGCGGACTGCTTCTGGTCGGCCGGATACTTGGCGACCTCGCGATCGATCTTGCGCAGCGCTTCGGGACTCAACTTGTCGTAATCGTTATTCATGCGGCGGTCTATCTGTCAACGTCGCCAAGCACCAGATCGATGGTACCGATCACGGCGGTGGCATCGGCCAGCATGTGGCCACGACACATTTCATCGGTGGCGGCCAGATGCGGAATCCCTGCGGTATGCAGCTTGATGCGGTAAGGCTTGTTGGCGCCGTCCGATACCGCCCAGACGCCCATTTCGCCCTTGGGATGCTCGATGGCGACATAGGCTTCGCCCGGCGGGACGTGCATGCCCTCGGAAAACAGCTTGAAATGGTGGATCAGCTCTTCCATGCTGCCCTTCATCTTTTCACGACGCGGCGGCGCCACCTTGTTGTCGTCGGTGATGACGGGGCCGGGGTTCTTGCGCAGCCAATCGATGCATTGCTTGATGATGCGGTTGGCCTGCGCCATTTCTTCCATGCGCACCAGATAGCGGTCGTAGGTGTCGCCATTGACGCCCACCGGGATATCGAAATCAAGCCGGTCATACACTTCATAGGGCTGCTTCTTGCGCAGGTCCCACTCGATGCCTGAGCCACGCAGCATGGCACCGCTGAATCCGAGTTGCAGCGCGCGCTCCGGGCTGACGACACCGATGCCGACGGTGCGCTGCTTCCAGATGCGATTGTCCGTCAGCAGGGTGTGGTACTCGCTCAGATACACCGGAAAACGGTTGGTGAAATCTTCCAGGAAGTCCAGCAGGGAGCCATTGCGTGCCTCGTTCAGCTCTTTCACCGTCTGCGCGTTCTTGAAACGGTTTTCCTGGTACTTCGGCATCTGATCTGGCAGATCACGATAGACGCCGCCGGGCCGGTAGTAGGCCTGATGCATGCGGATGCCGCAGGTGGCCTCGAGGATATCGAACAGGTCCTCGCGCTCACGGAAGGTGTACAACACCATGGTCATGGCGCCGATATCGAGCGCATGGGTGCCGATGTTGAGCAGGTGGTTCTTGATCCGCGTGATCTCGTCGAACATGACACGGATGTATTGGGCGCGAATCGGCACATCGACGCCCAGCAAACGTTCCACAGCCAGGCAGTAAGCATGTTCGCTGGGGATCATCGACGTGTAGTCAAGACGATCCATGTAAGGCAGCGTCTGCAGCCAGGTGCGCGTTTCCGCCAGCTTCTCGGTGCCACGATGCAGCAGGCCGATGTGCGGATCGGCGCGCACGATGACTTCACCATCCAGTTCCAGCACCAGGCGCAGGACACCGTGCGCCGCCGGATGCTGCGGCCCGAAATTGATGGTGTAATTCTTGACGTCAGCCACGGCCGCCACCCTTTGCGTAGGTTTCCTCGCGTACGATGCGCGGGGTGACTTCGCGCGGCTCGATGGTTACCGGCTGATAAATCACACGCTTCTGCTCGGGGTCGTAGCGCATCTCGACATAGCCCGAAATCGGGAAATCCTTGCGGAAGGGATGACCGACGAAACCGTAGTCGGTCAGGATGCGGCGCAGGTCCACATGCCCATCGAAATGGATGCCGAACAGGTCGAAGGCTTCGCGTTCGTACCAGTTGGCGACGTTCCAGATGTCCATCACCGAAGCCACCACCGGAAACTCGTCATCCGTCGCGAAAACCTTCACGCGCAAACGCCAGTTGTGGGTGAGCGACAGCAACTGGCTGACGGCCGCAAAGCGCTTGCCCTGGTAGCCCGTGAATTCGGAGTAATCGATGCCGCTGAGGTCCATCAACTGCTCGAAACGAAGGGCGGGATCGTCACGCAGTTGACGCATCGCGTCGAGATAGTTCTCGGCGGGAATTGCGACGGTCAATTCACCCAGCGCCAGCACCGGCTCTCCGATGCGATCACCAAAGCTTTCCTTCAGTTGTCGGCAAAGACGTTCCAGTTTGGCGCTCATGGGATGGGGCGGTCAGGTCAGCGGGCGATGGTGGTGGTGCGACGAATCTTGCTCTGCAGCTGGATCAGGCCGTACAGCAGCGCTTCCGCCGTGGGCGGGCATCCGGGCACATAGACGTCGACCGGCACGATGCGATCGACGCCGCGCACCACCGAATACGAGTAGTGATAGTAGCCACCGCCATTGGCACAGGAACCCATGGAAAGCACCCAGCGCGGTTCGGCCATCTGGTCATAGACCTTGCGCAGCGCAGGCGCCATCTTGTTGGTCAGCGTGCCGGCGACGATCATCACGTCGGACTGGCGCGGGCTGGGGCGGAACACGATGCCGAAACGATCGAGGTCATAGCGCGAGCAGCCGGCATGGATCATTTCGATGGCGCAGCAGGCGAGACCGAAGGTCATCGGCCACATCGAACCGGTGCGCGTCCAGTTGATGATCTTGTCCAGCGACGTGGTGACGAAGCCTTCCTGCAGAACGCCTTCGATGCTCATGCGCCGCTCACTCCCAATCCAGCGCGCCCTTGGCCCAGGCGTAGATGTAGCCAACGACCAGAATGCCAATGAACACGAACATCTCGACGAAACCGAACATTTTTACCGCGTCGGTGCTCACGATTTCCTTGAAGATCGACGCCCAGGGAAAAAGAAATGCGATTTCAAGGTCGAACAGGATGAAGAGAATGGCAATCAGGTAGTAGCGCACGTCGAACTTCATGCGCGCATCCTCGAAGGGCTCAAAGCCGCATTCGAAGGCGGAGAGCTTTTCGCTGTCCGGACGATTGGGAGCTACCAGCCAACCGAGGAGAATCGGCGCACACCCGAAGGCGAGGCCCACTAACACGAAGACGAGGATCGGGAAGTAATTATCCAGCATTTTGGTGGCACGGCCACTTCACTCGTTATTCTCGGCCGGCAAGTCCGCGAGAATCTGCAAGACAACCGACACTCAACTACTTTTTGCTGCTCTGTTCCTGCCAAAATTCCTGGTGCCGACGGTGAGACTCGAACTCACACAGCTTGCGCCACTACCCCCTCAAGATAGCGTGTCTACCAATTTCACCACGTCGGCAATTCGTTACTGCGGGAGCGGCGCAAATTATATAACAAGCCATTGACTCATTAATGCGCCGCAACAAAATAATCTATCGACTACAACTTCACCACCCGATTACTTCGGAATGTCCTTGGACTTCGAATCGGGCACGGCAGGCGCCTGTGCGGGCGCCGCGGGAACCGCCTGCGCTGGAGCCGAGTCCATCACGCTGCCCGATACCGCGGGACGCGATGTTGCGACATAGGAAAGTCCGAGACTGGTCAGGAAGAACACGGCAGCAAGCACCGCCGTCACGCGCGACAGGAAATTGGCGGAACCCGTGGCACCGAACAGGCTGCCCGAAGCGCCACTGCCGAATGCCGCGCCCATGTCGGCCCCCTTGCCATGCTGAAGCAGCACGAAGCCGATGACGCTGATACCGGCAATGATATGCACGGTCAGTATGATTGTATGCAACAGTTCCATGAGAACCTCTTGAAATTAGGTTGAAGCTGCGTCGCAGATGGCCAGAAAATCCGCCGCCACCAATGAAGCCCCGCCGATGAGTCCACCGTCTATGTCGGTCTGGCCGAAAAGCTCGGCCGCGTTGTTCGCCTTGACGCTGCCACCGTAAAGAATGCGCAGCCCGCCAGCAATATCCGCGCTGTCGCGCGCAAAACGGGCACGGATCAGGGCATGAACCTCCTGCGCCTGCAGCGGTGATGCGGTACGTCCGGTGCCGATCGCCCATACCGGCTCATAGGCCACCACGGCATTGGCAAATGCGGCGACGCCCGAACTGGCAAGCACGGCGTCAAGCTGGCGCATCACTACCTCGCCGGTAATGCCGGCCTCGCGCTCGGCCAGTGATTCGCCGACGCAGAGCACAGGCGTCAGGCCGGCCTTGAGCGCCGCGGCAAACTTGGCGGCAACCACGGCGTCGGTGTCGCCAAAGAAGGAACGACGCTCGGAATGCCCCACCAGCACGTATCGGCAACCGAAATCGGCCAGCATGGACCCGCTCACCTCGCCCGTCCATGCGCCTTGCGCATGTTCGGAGACATCCTGCGCACCCCAGGCCACGCTGCTGCCTTCGAGCACCGAACGCGCCTGGGCCAGATAGGGATAGGGCACGCAGACGGCGACCCCGGCCGAGCCTTTGGCGCCATCGCGCACGGCCTGCAGCAGCCCCAGGTTGGTGGCAAGGCTGCCATGCATTTTCCAGTTTCCGGCTACGAGTTTAGTGCGCATGATGCCTCAGAAGCGTATCCACGAAGCCCGCCATTATAGCGGCAGCGCCAGATGAATGCCAGATTGCCCGATGCCTGCGGAACGACCACGACGCCATCGCCGTACCTCGCCTGCCCGACTTGACACAAATCAACAAGAAAGCCGGCAAAGCGCCGATACTGACGCCCCAAGAACATCAAATAGTCCACGGACAGCCCCAATGGAAACCATATCGACCGATGTTGCAATCATAGGTGCCGGAGGCGCCGGCTTGCGTGCCGCCATCGCCCTCGCCGAAACCGCCCCCAATTTGCGCATCGCGCTGATCTCCAAGGTCTATCCGATGCGCAGCCACACCTGCGCCGCCGAAGGCGGAGCCGCCGGCGTGATCAAGCCGGACGACAGCTTCGACATGCACTTCGACGACACCGTCGGCGGCGGCGACTGGCTCTCCGACCAGGACTGCGTCGAATACTTCATCCACGAAGCGCCCAAGGAACTGCTGCAACTGGAACACTGGGGCTGCCCCTGGAACCGCGAGGCCGATGGCTCGGTGGCGGTGCGACCCTTCGGCGGCATGAAGAAGAAGCGCACCTGGTTCGCCGCCGACAAGTCCGGCTTCCACATCCTGCACACCCTGTTCCAGACTTCCCTTCAGTTTCCGACCATCACGCGCTACGACGAGTACTACGCGCTCGACCTGCTGGTCGACGACGGCCGCTGCCAGGGCCTCACCGCCATGGAAATGCGCAGCGGCGAACTGCGCCAGTTCCACGCCAAGGCAGTGATCATCGCCGGCGGCGGCGCCGGCCGCATGTTCCCCTTCTCCACCAATGGCGCGATCAAAACCGGCGACGGCATGGCCATGGCCTACCGTGCCGGAGCACCCTTGAAGGACATGGAGTTCGTCCAGTACCACCCGACCGGCCTGCCCAACACCG
>CAYNGV010000081.1:0-9985 GCA_964397005.1 uncultured Sulfuritalea sp.
TCCAGAATTTCAGCGGCATCGAGGGCATCGGCGCGCTGCACACCAGTTCGCCGACCTCGTCGCTCAGCGGCTTGCCGGCTTCGTCCCAGGCTTCCACCCTGGCGCCGAGGCAGCGACATTGCATCTCGCCCAGAACCACCGGCAACGTCGCCACGCCGCCGACGAAACATCCGGCGAAATCGGTGCCGCCGGAAATCGGATTGATCCAGAGGTCCGCCCGCACGTGGTCGTAAATCCACTGGTAGCCCTCCTCCGGCAGCGGCGAGCCGGTGGAGCCGACCACGCGCAGCGCCGACAGGTCGGCAACCTCGTTCGGTTCGACGTGGGCCTTGAGGCAGGACAGGAAAAAGGCAGCGCCGGCGCCGAAGAACGTCACGCGCTTTTCGCCGACGAAACGCCACAGCACGTTCCAGTCCGGCCAGCCCGGGTTGCCGTCGTAGATGCAGAGGGTGCTGCCCATCAGCAGGCCCATCATCTGGCAATTCCACATGATCCAGCCGCTGCTCGAATACCAGTGGAAGCGATCCGCCGGGCCGAGGTCGAGATGAAAGGCGCCGAGCTTGACGTGCTCGATGACGATGCCGCCATGCGAATGCACGATGGGTTTCGGCAGGCCGGTGGTGCCCGAGGAATAGACGACCCACAGCGGATGGTCGAAGGGCACGTGCTCGACCTGCAGTGGCGCATTGCCCTCAATTACGGCGGCCCAGCTCGTGCAGTTGGCAAACTCGCCGGGGTCGGCCTGCGCATCGAGGCTGGGCAGCAGCACCATGTGGTCGATGCTGTGCAGTTCCGCCAGCAGTTCGTGGATCAGTTCGCGGCGGTCGAAGGGCTTGCCGCCGTACCGATAGCCGTCGACGGCGATCATCACCTTCGGCGCGATCTGGCGGAAGCGGTCGAGCACGGCGATGCGCCCCATGTCGGGCGAGCAGGCCGACCAGATCGCGCCGAGGCTGGCAACGGCGAGGAAAGCCACGGCAGTTTCCGGAATGTTGGGCAGATAGGCCACCACCCGGTCGCCGCGCGCGACGCCCATGCCGCGCAGGCTGGCGGCCAGTGCGCCGACCTGGCGCTGCAACTCGGGCCAGCCCAGCTCGCGATCGACGCCGGCCTCGTTGCGCGAAACGATGGCCGGGCGATCAGTCGTGACATGACGAAACACCTGCTCGACGTAGTTCATCGTCACGCCGGGAAACCATTGCGCGCCAGGCATGCGCGAGTCGGCGAGGACGCGGATGCGCGGCGTCGCGGCGGGGATGGCGAAGTAATCCCAGACGGCGCCCCAGAAGCCTTCGAGGTCGTCCACCGACCAGCGCCAGAGCGCATCGTAGTCGGCGAATGTCAGCCCGCGCTCGGCGGCCAGCCAGTCGGTGAAGCCGGTGATTTTCGCCGCGCGTATCATGGCGGCCGAGGGCTGCCAGGCAGGATTTTCCATGCGTGATCTTCTCCTCGTTCTGGCCGCTGATTCTATAAGATGGAGTCATGCGCAAAGTACTTTTCTCCCTCGCCTGCCTGTGGGCCCTGCATGCAAACGCCGGCGACCTGCCCGCCCCGGTGGCGCAGGCCTTGAAGCACGCCGGCATTCCGCAGGCGGCGACCGCCCTCTGGGTCGCGGAAGTCGAGGCGACGCGGCCGCGCCTGGCGGTCAATGCGCGCACGGCCCTGAACCCGGCCTCGACCATGAAACTGGTCACCACCTATGCCGCGCTCGACCTGCTGGGGCCGGCCTATGTCTGGAAGACCGAAGCCTTCGCCAGCGGCGCACTCGCAGATGGCGTCTTGACGGGCGACCTGCATCTGAAGGGCGGCGGCGACCCCAAGCTGACCTACGACCAGTTCGGCCGCTTGCTGCGACAGATACGGGCGCGCGGCATTCGCGAGATTCGCGGCGACCTGGTGCTCGACCGCGGCGCCTTTGCCTCCAACGGCGCCGACCCCGCGCGCTTCGACGCACAGCCGATGCGGCCCTACAACGTCGCGCCGGATGCCTTGCTGTTGAATTTCAAGGCGGTCACGCTGCAACTGATTCCCGATCCTGCAAACAGGAAATTGATCGTCGCCGCGGAACCGGCGCCGGCCAATCTCGACCTGATCAACCAGGTCACGCTGGGCAACGGCAACGGCTGCGGCGACTGGCGTGAAAGGCTGCGCGCGGACGTCTTCAGCCACGGCGCGACGACGCGCCTGGTGCTGACCGGCGTCTTTCCCCAACACTGCGGCGAGCAGCGCTGGAACATCGCCGTGATGGACCATCCGCAATTCGTGCTCGGCGTTTTCCGTCAGTTGTGGGCGGAACTCGGCGGCTCGCTGACGGGCGACGTGCGCGACGGCGCGGTGCCGGCCGACGCGCGCGCAGTCGCCGTGTCGCCATCGCCGACTTTGGCCGAGGTGGTGCGCGACATCAACAAGTTCTCCAACAATGTCATGGCGCGCCAGTTGTTCCTCACGCTCGGCATGGAAGCCGGGCGACGCCCGGCCACCGAGCAGGACGCCGATGCGGCGATCCGTTCCTGGCTCGACGCGCGCGGTCTCGGCATCCCGGAGCTGGTGCTGGAAAACGGCTCGGGCCTGTCGCGCCGCGAGCGGATTTCCGCCGAAGGCCTGGGCCGCGTGCTGCAGGCGGCTTGGCGCAGTTCGGTGATGCCGGAACTGATGGCGTCCCTGCCGGTGACCGCCACCGACGGCACCATGAAGAAGCGCCTCAAGCAGAACGGCGTCGCCGGACAGGCGCATATCAAGACCGGCTCGCTGGAGGGCGTGCGCAGCATTGCCGGCTATGTGCTGGACAAGGGCGGGCGGCGCTGGATCGTGGTGTTCTTCGTCAATCACGCCCATGCCGGCGGCGCACAGGCCGCGCAGGATGCCTTGCTCGACTGGGTGTACGCCGGAAAATGAAACGGCTGCTGCTGCTTTCCGCCGGCTTCGCCTACATGGTGCTGCTGATCGAGGCCATCCGCGCCGCCGTGGCGTGGTGGAAAGGCGAGCTGGCGCAACCGGGCTGGAGCGACATCGCGCTGATCGCCGCGCTGCCGCTGCTGGTCTGGATCTGGTGGCGCTACATCTCGCCCTTCGGCCAGCCCGAATGCCGGAAATGCGCGCTGCCGCCCGAAACCGACAAGCCGCGGTGACGCCTTGCCCCTGCGGTCGCCCGTTGGGCTATGCGGCCTGCTGCGGACCGCTTCATGCGGGAAACCCCGCGCCGGATGCCGAGTCGCTGATGCGCTCGCGCTACAGCGCCTATGTGCTCGGACTGGAGGACTACCTGCTGGCCACCTGGCACGCGTCGTCCCGTCCCGCCGTACTGTATCTTGCGGCAGAGCCCCGACCGAAATGGCTGGGCCTGGAGGTCAAGGCCGCAACGCAAACCGAGGACACGGCAAGCGTCGAATTCGTCGCCCGCTGCAAGCTCGGTGGTCGCGCGCAGCGCATGCACGAGATCAGCCGCTTCCTGCGCGAGGATGGGCGCTGGTACTACGTTGATGGCGTGATTGGCGGCGCCTACGCAACCTTCAAGTAACGCTCCTTCGCCGCGCGAGCCTCGATGGCCTCCTCGGGAGAGTAGGCGTGACCGGACCAGAGCATGCGATAGGCGATCTCCTCGTTGCCGTTCTCGCAAAGCTCGAGGACACGCCGGAACAGCGGCTGGAAGGTGTCCGAGCGATGGCTCTGCTCATGTTCTTCGAGCGATTTCCAGAAGGTCACGATGAGCGCCTCGCGATCCTTCAGCGGCGAGGCGACGGCCTGGCCGACGGTGGATCCTTCGTTGGAAATCTGCCCGGTGTTCAAGACCACGAAGCCACCGATGAAGCCTGTGTCGGAGTGGTATGTCTTGACGTTCTCGCACATTTCGGCGACGCGCATTTCCAGGTCATCGACGGTGAACTCCGGTCGCAGGACGACGCGGTTGACCGTCACCGTTCCGTCGCCGTCAAAGCCATTGATGAGTGATGACATTTCGGGTTCCTCGGAATTACTTGGCGGGGCGGGAAGCTACCGCCTCGGGCATCACCGCCTCCCATGACGAGTCGAATGCCGACTCGCTGCTCGGCACCGGCAACGGCCGCTGGTCGGCAGCCGAGCGCGGACGCGCGCAAGCCTGACGGAGCGGGAAGCTCGCCGATCCGGTACGTTCTGCAATGGCACAAAGTTCGTTCAGGGTGTTCATGATGGGTGTCTCCTTGGTTGCGACAGGTTCAGGGTATTAATGTCGAGTAATTTCGTCAACTATTGCTCCGATAGTGCGTGGCTATCAATGGCCCATCCCGCTCGACATTGGTTTGATTTCCGTCTGGCGCTGTCGGTCCCGTTGTCTGAAGGCCGCCGCGCGCGGGCGGTATTCGATGCCATCGTCCAGCCGCAGGCGCCAGGTGTCGAGCGCATGCCAGATCAGACGCGCCTCGCCGTCGGCCAGATGGCCGTCGCTGCGGATGACGTCGAAGATCAGGCGCACCAGTTTCTGGCGCTCCGCGACGCTGCCGACCTCGGCGAACAGGGTTTCCAGGAGCGCCGGCGACAGCAGGTAGCTGCCCCGGCCGTCGGGCAGTCCGGTTGCGTCGGCGCAGAAATCGTAGAGCACCTCGAAGAAGGCTTCGCGCGTGACGCCCAGTTCGGCAAAGGCCCGGTGTTTCGCCAGGCCGTCCAGTTCGGTCGCATCCATTCGGCCATCGGCCAGCAGTGCCAGGACCACCAGGCGCGCCTTGGCGCGCGGGCTATCGGTCGGGTAGGCCCGCAAGGGGCGGCCCGGGTAGTTGATCGGGGAGAAACTTTCCCTGGCTTGTAAGCTCATCATGGTATCTCGCTCCTCAGGCGGCCAGAGGCCGCGACAGCCCGGCAGCGGTCGCCGGATCGACAGTGCAGAATGCCTTGCAATCGTTGAGGGTAATCATGTGCTGCCTCCTTGGTGGGTTGATCCGCCGCAGCAGGTTTGCTGCGTATGGAGCGCACTGTAGAGAAAGCTTTGCTTCCAATAAATGGATGTTTATGGATAACATGCTCCCATTTATTGGAATAGTCGATGACCCCGGACGACCTCAATTTCCGCCACCTGCTGTACTTCTGGGCGGTTGCCAAGGAAGGCAGCATCACCCGTGCGGCGGAGCGGCTGAATCTCTCGGTGCAGACCATCAGCACCCAGCTCGGCGTGCTCGAACAGCAGTTGGGGCAGGCGCTGTTCGCGCCGCAGGGCCGCTCGCTGGTGCTGACCGAGGCCGGGCGCGCCGCGCTCGACTATGCCGACCAGATATTCCTGCTCGGTGAGCGGCTGCGCCACGCCGTGGCCGACCACGCGACGGGACGCCGGCGCTTCGCCGTGGGCCTCAGCGAGGCGGTACCCAAGCTGGTCGCCTTTCGCCTGCTGCAGCCGGTGCTGCAGGCGCCTTTGTCGATGCGCCTGGAATGCATCGAAGGCAATGTCGACCACCTGCTTGCCGAACTGGCGCTGAACCGGCTCGACCTGGTCCTGACCGACAGGTCAGCACCGACCGACGCCCACCTCAAGCTGCAGTCGCGACTGCTGGGCACGGTCGGCATCGACCTGTATGCCGCCGAAGGCCTCCATGCCCGCCATGCCGCCGACTTTCCGCGACTATTGAACGGGGCGCCGGTGCTGCTGCCGGTGCGCAGCAATCCGCTGCGCGGCGCCATCGACGCCTGGTTCGCGCGGCACAACCTGAAGCCCGAGATCGTCGGCGAGTTTTCCGACAGCGCCCTGCTGAAGACTTTCGGCCGCGCCGGGCTCGGCCTGTTTCCGGCGCCCTCCGGGATGCATGCCGACATCCTGGCGCAGTTCGGCGCCCGCCCGCTCGGCACGCTGGCCGACGTGCGCGAGAACTGGTATGCCATTGTCACCCAGCGGCGGATCCCGCACCCGGCCGTCGAGGCGATTCAGTCCGGTGGCATAGCCTCGCTGCTGGAATGAACACGGGCATCACGGCATGGCAAGATCGAGCAGGCGGCTGAGTTCGACGCCGAGCACGATGAACCAGACGAAGATGGTGATGCCGACGCCGGCGGCGGCGATGTCCTTGATGACCTTGATCTTCTCGTTGTGGCGCGTCTCGACGAAGTCGCACAGCGCCTCGATCGCGCTGTTGAAGATTTCGGCGACCAGGACGAAGGCGGTCACCACCAGGATCAGCAGGAAATCGACCCAGGCGCGGGCGCCGAAGGCGACCGCCAGCACCACCACTGATGCGATCAGCTTGTAGGTCACCGACCAGTCGTAGAGCACGGCGTAGCGCAGCCCGGAAAATACGGTGCGGATCTTGCGCAGCGGATGGTAGCCGGCGTCGCCGGTGCCGAGAAACTTGTGTCTCATCGTGTTGTCTCCCGCCATGCCGGCAGACGACGCAACAGCAGGACCCAAAGGGTCGCCAGCAGGGCCCCGGCGACGACATCGCTCGGAAAGTGAACTTGCAAGTAGAGCCGCGAGGCGAAGACGGCCGTCACGGTGGCGAAAAGCACGGCGATCTCAATCCGGCCTGGCGCCGCTCCCGGCCGCAGCAGCCAGGCCAGGGCGAAGGCGGTAACCTGCGCCGCATGGGCGCTGGGAAAGCTCCAGTCCTCGGGCATCTCGATCAAGGGCGGAAACAGCTCGGGCCGCGGCCGCGCCGCGATCAATTTGGCCAGATGACCGAGCGCGGAGGCGCCGATCAGGGCCAGCGCGACAAAGGTGGCGTTCCTGTCGCCGCGCCGTCGCCACCAGACCAGCAGCGCCAGCGGCAGCAGCACCGCCAGCGAACCGAACCAGGTGACGGCGACGAACACGCTGTCAAGCCACGGGGTTCGGGCGGCGTGCGCCAGCGCAAGTCCGGCGTGATCCCATGAATGAAAGCCTTCCAAGGCGACCCCTCATTCGCGCCTGGCGGCGGCTGAACGTTCCAGCTTTTCCTTGCGCAGCGACATGCCGATCGAAATTCCGATGAAGGTGGCGACCACGGCCAGCGAGAAGCCTATCGGGATCTTGTAAAGGTCGATCAGCAGCATCTTGACGCCGATGAACACCAGCACCGCGGCCAGGCCGTATTTGAGCAGCGAGAAGCGGTCGGCCATGTCGGCCAGCAGGAAATACATCGCACGCAGGCCGAGGATGGCGAAGACGTTCGAGGTCAGCACGATGAAGGGATCCGCGGTGATGGCGAAGATGGCCGGGATCGAATCGACAGCGAAGATCAGGTCCGAAATTTCGACCAGGATCAACGCGACAAACAAGGGTGTCGCGTAGCGCACGCCTTCCTTCCAGACGAAGAACTTCTCGCCGTGGAGTTCGTCGGCGATCTTCATGTGGCCGCGCAGCCAGCGGATCAGCGGGTTGTTCGCCATGTCGGGCTTTTCCTCGGCGAACCACCACATCTTGATGCCAGTGACCAGCAGGAAGGCGCCGAAGAGGTAGAGCATCCAGTGGAACTGGGTAATCAGCCAGGCGCCGGCGAAGATCATCACCGTGCGCAATACGATGGCGCCGAGCACGCCGAGCACCAGCACGCGCTTCTGCAATTCCAGCGGGATGCCGAAAAACGAGAACAGCATCAGCCAGACGAAGACGTTGTCGATCGCCAGCGATTTCTCGATCAGGTAGCCGGTGACGAATTCGAGCGACTTCTGGTTGGCCACCTCGCGCCCGGCGCTGCCGTCGAGGTGCCACCAGAGCGCCGCCGCGAAGAGGAAGGATACGGAGACCCAGACCACCGACCAGGTGGCGGCCTCCTTGAACGACACTTTGTGCTGCTTGCCACCGCCGACCACGAACAGGTCGATCGCCAGCATCACCAGGACGATGGCGAGGAATCCCGCCCACATCCACCAGGTTCCTATGGTTTCCATTTCGCGCCTTGTTCTTGCTCGTATCCGGTCCGACCCGCCGTTTCGCCTGCCGCGGGGCCCGCTTCAGTGCGCGCGGCGCGCCATTCCTCCAGCGCCGGCGCCAGGTCACGCAGGGCGTCGATGATGCGCACGCCGGCTTCGCCGCGTCCGCGCCCGGCCAGACCGGCGCCGCCGGCCCACAGCTCGGTGCGCTCGGGCAATTCGGCGCGCAATTCCTTCAGCGCATCGCGCGCCTTGCGCCAAGGATAGGCGGCTGAAAACGAAAGGGCGACGATGTCGGCGTGGGTCGCCCGCGCCGCGCCGACGATATCGGTAATCGGGGTTTGCGTGCCGAGCGACAGGGCGAAGGCGCCGTTGGCGGCGAGCAGGGCTTCGACCATCAGCAGGCCGAGCAGGTGCTCCTCGTCCTTCACCGTGGTCAGCAGCACCCGCGGTCGCGTACCGCGGCCGCCCAGCGCATGAATCGCCGAGCGCAGCTGGTTCTGCACCAGCTCCGCGTACAGGTGCTCTTCGAAAATCGCGATTTCCCCGCTCATCCAGCCGTCGCCGATGCGCCGGTTGAGCGCCGGCACGGTCTCGCTGACAAAGCGCTCGAGGCCGTCGCGCGCCAGGCGCTGCGCCAGCTCGGCACGCAACGCATCGATGTCGCGCGCCTTGAGCAGGGGCACGATCCAGTCCGCCGTGTCGCCAGCGCCGACTTTTTCGGGGGGCGCCGCCAGCTGTTCGCTCAATGCCGCCATCGGCTGCCGCAGCAGCGCACCGGGGCGCTGGCCTTGGTCCATCAAGCGCTTGATCAGGCGCAGATGCGCCACCTGCTCCGCCGGATAGACGCGCTCGCCGCAGGCGTCGCGCAAGGGCTGCGGAAAACCATAGCGCCGTTCCCAGACGCGCAGGGTGTCCTTGCCGAGTCCGGTGTCGCGCTCGACGGCGGCAATGCCGATTCCCTGCGCCGGGCTGGCCGTGATTTCAGGCGGGGTGTTGTCCATGAAATTATTTTATGTCCAAGACAAATCGGTTGACAAGAGAAATTTGAAGCCGTATCTTGCATCCAATTCTTCAATTTGTCCAGGACAAATCATGAACCTGAAAAGTTTGACGCTGCTTCTCCTGACCGCCGCCGGGCTCACCGCCGCATTGCCCGCTGCCGCCGCCAACTGCCCGGTCCTGCTCGACCACAGCTTCCAGCGCTTGCAGGACAGCACCCCGCAGTCGATGTGCCAGTACCAGGGCAAGGTGATCCTGGTGGTCAACACGGCAAGCTTCTGCGGTTTCACCGGCCAGTATGAAGGACTCGAAGCTGTCTACGACAAATACAAGGATCGCGGTCTGGTCGTGGTCGGCTTTCCGTCCAACGATTTCGGTGAACAGGAGCCGGGCAGCAACAAGGAGATCGCCGATTTCTGCCGCCTGACCTACGGCATCAAGTTTCCGATGATGGCCAAGACCGACATCGCGGCGCCGAAAACCCACCCCTTCTACACGCAGCTGATCGCCAAAAGCGGGGCCGCGCCGAAGTGGAATTTCCACAAATACCTGATCGACCGCAGCGGCACCCGGGTGGAGAGCTTCAGCACCCTGACCGCGCCCGACAGCCGCCGCCTGATCGCGCAGATCGAGCGCCGTCTGGCGGAAAAGCCCTGAAACCCCTGCCACGCCCTACCGAGGAGAACGCCGTGAATGCACCCGAACGCTTTTTCATGCCCGACATCCAGTCCAGCCGCGACCACCGCCAACTGGCGATCCAGCAGGTCGGCGTCAAGGGCCTGCGCTATCCGCTGACCCTGCTCGATGGCAAGGGCGAGGCCCATCCCACGGTCGCCACGCTGACCATGAGCGTCGGCCTGCCGCCGGAAGTCAAGGGTACCCACATGTCGCGCTTCGTCGAGATCCTCGAACGCCCGCGCGCGGCGTTGGGCCTGGCCGACCTGCGCCGCCTGTTGCTGGAAACCCTGCTGCACCTGCAGGCCAATTCCGGCCGCATCGAGATGAAGTTTCCCTACTTCATCCGCAAGCAGGCGCCGGTCTCGAAAGTCTCCAGCCTGCTCGACCTCGATGCGGCGATCACGGTGTGGCGCGACGCGGGCGGCCCGATCGAAACCGAACTCAAGCTCACCGTCGCGGCGACCAGCCTGTGCCCCTGCTCCAAGGAAATCTCCGATTACGG
>CAYNGV010000082.1:0-9918 GCA_964397005.1 uncultured Sulfuritalea sp.
ATCTTGTCCAGCCCTTCGGCTTCGGCCTGCTCCTTGATCAACCCGGAGCCCGGCACCACCAGCGCCAGCTTGACGTTGGCGGCAACCGTGCGGCCCTTTGCGACCGCCGCCGCCGCACGCAAATCCTCGATGCGCGAGTTGGTGCAGGAGCCGATGAAAACCTTGTCGATCTTGATCTGGTCGATGCGCATGCGCGGCGTCAGGCCCATGTACTGCAGCGCGCGCGCAACGCCTTCACTCTTGACCGGATCGCTGAAATCCTCGGGCGCCGGTACCGTACCGTCGATCCCCGTCACCATTTCCGGCGACGTGCCCCAGGTCACCTGCGGCACGATCTGGCTTGCATCCATCTCGATCACGGCATCGAACTTCGCATCCCTGTCGGACACCAGGGTGCGCCAGGCAGCCACGGCCTTGTCCCAGTCGTCGCCCTTGGGCGCGAAGTTGCGGCCTTTGAGATAGGCGATGGTGGTCTCGTCCGCGGCGACAAATCCGACCCGGGCGCCGGCTTCGATGGCCATGTTGCACACCGTCATGCGGCCCTCCATCGACAGCGCGCGAATCGCCTCGCCGCCGAACTCGATGGCGTAACCGGTGCCGCCGGCCGTGCCAATGCGGCCGATCAGGGCCAGCACGATGTCCTTCGCCGTAACGCCAGCGCCGACTTTTCCGTCCACCCTGACCAGCATGGTCTTCGACTTCTTCTGCAGCAGGCATTGCGTCGCCAGCACATGCTCGACTTCGGAGGTGCCGATGCCGTGAGCAAGGCAGGCGAAGGCGCCATGCGTCGAGGTATGCGAATCGCCACAAACCACGGTCATTCCCGGCAGCGTGGCGCCGTTTTCCGGGCCGACGACATGGACGATGCCCTGCCGCTTGTCCTTGAATGGGAAGTAGGCCAGCGCGCCCACTTCGCGAATGTTGGCATCGAGGGTTTCCACCTGCTGGCGCGAGATCGGGTCCTGGATGCCGAATTCCCAGTGCGATGTCGGCGTGTTGTGGTCGGCCGTGGCAACGATGGACGAAACGCGCCAGGGCTTGCGCCCGGCCAGTTTCAGACCTTCGAAGGCCTGCGGACTGGTGACTTCATGCACCAGATGGCGGTCGATGTAGAGCAGCGCCGTGCCGTCGTCTTCGACATGGACGACATGGCTGTCCCAGAGTTTCTCGTAAAGCGTTCTTGACATGATTTCCAAAGCATCGGCGTGGACTGCGAATTATCGCACAGCCGCGCCCGCCGAATCACCCGGAACACCGCGCCAGACCAGAATCAAGCCGATCAGGGCGAGTACCGAGGCGGCGCTGAAGGTGATCCCCGGACCGGCACTTTCCCACAAGGCACCGGCCAGCAGGGCGCCGCCCAAACCGCCGGCGCCGTAGGCAACGCTGCCGTAGAGCGCCTGCGCCCGCGCCTGTTGGCCGGCGACGAACCAGCGATTGAGCGCCGCCATGGTCGCCGCATGATGCGCGCCAAAGCTCGCGCCATGCAGCAACTGGGCGAATACCAACAGGCCGATCGATTCGACCGCCCAGCCGATCAGCATGAAGCGCAGGGTCGCCAGGGCGAAGCAGGCCAGCAGGATTTGCCGCAGGGAGATCCGCAGCGAAATCCGCGGCATGAGCAGGAACACCACGATCTCGGCCACCACGCCCAAAGTCCACAGCACCCCGACCAGGCTCTTGCCGTAGCCCTGCGCCACCAGATGAATCGAGTAGAAAACGTAGAGCGCACCATGCGCGGCGGTCATGAACAAGCCGGCGGCAAGCAGGAACACCACCTTGCGCTGGCGCAACACATCCAGAATCGGACCGGCCATCTGCCCGGCGGTCTGTTTGACTTCGGACAGTGTCAGCGCGCTGAGCAGCGTGCCCAGCAGCAGAAACCAGCTGACCCAGAGCTGGGAACGAATCGGCGCCGAATCGAGCAGGAAGCCCACCCCCATCACCGTGACGATGAAGCCGACCGAACCCCAGAGCCGGATGCGGCCGTAGCGTTCCGGATGGGCTGCCAGATGTCCCAGGGTCAGCGCCTCGACCAGCGGCAGCGATGCGCTCCAGAAGAAGTGCAGGATCGCCATGCCGATCAGCAGGCCGACGAAATCCTCGGTCAGGAATACCACGGAAAAACTGGCCAGCGCGGCCGCGGTCGACGCGACGACGATGCGCACGCGCCTGCCGCCGCTGTCGGCCAGCCAGCTCCAGAGCAGCGGCGCCAGCAGGCGCATGAACTGCCCGAGCGACATCAGCACCGCGATGCGCCCGGCGGAAAGACCTATGGACTGCAGGTAGAGGGCGAAATACGGCAGGAAGGCGCCGATGAAGGCGAAGTACCAGAAATACCACGCGGAGAGACGGCCGTTTTGTCCCATGAGAGATACCGCCAACCGCGATCGGCGGTTCAGCTGCCGCGGACCAGTCGCTTAGTGGGCCTTGCCGGCCTTGAGCATCGCGTAAAGCTCGTCCTTCAGCTTCAGGCGCAGCTTCTTCATGTCTTCAAGTTCAACGTCGGCCACGGGCGAGCCATTGTCTTCCAGCGCCTCCACCTTCGAGGTCAGCGCGTTGTACTCGTCGAACAGGCGAGCGAAATGCTTGCTGCTCATCTTGAGGCCGTGGATGGCCTCCGCGTATTCGGGAAATTCGTGATGCAGGTCGTGATGATCGACATTCATTGCGGGTCCAGTTCAGTTCTAGTCAATTCGGTGGATCATTTTATTAGCGGACGGGCCGGAATTTTTGGCGTCGGGCAGTCGACATCGGCGCATTGGGCACGGTGATGCAGGGCCGCGTCGATCAGCACCAGCGCCAGCATGGCCTCGGCGATCGGCGTGGCGCGAATGCCGACACAGGGATCATGCCGGCCGTGGGTTTCGATCGTCGTCGGCTCTCCGGCGAGATTGATGGTACGCCGCGGCAGGCGAATGCTCGAGGTCGGCTTGACCGCCATCCTGACCACCACATCCTGTCCGGTCGAGACGCCGCCCAATACGCCTCCCGCATTGTTGCCGAGGAAGCCTTCGGGCGTCAGTTCGTCGCCGTGCTCGCTGCCTTTTTGCGTCACCGAGCCGAAGCCGGCGCCTATCTCGACGCCCTTGACGGCGTTGATGCCCATCATGGCGTAGGCGATGTCGGCATCAAGCCGGTCATACACCGGATCGCCCCAGCCGACCGGCACGCCGCGCGCCACTACGGTAATTTCCGCGCCGATGGAATCGCCTGACTTGCGCAGGGCGTCCATGTAGTCTTCCAGTTGCGGAACGATCTCCGCGTTGGCCACAAAAAAGGGATTGGCGTCGATCGCGGCTTCGTCCCGCCACGGAATTTCGATGTTGCCCAACCGGCTCATCCAGCCGCGCACCATCACCCCGTAGCGCTGCTGCAACCACTTCCTGGCGATGGCGCCGGCGGCGACCCGCACCGCCGTCTCGCGCGCCGAGGAACGCCCACCGCCGCGATGGTCGCGAATGCCGTATTTCTGCCAGTAGGTGTAGTCGGCATGGCCCGGACGGAAGGTTTCGGCGATGTTGCCGTAGTCCTTGCTGCGCTGGTCCTCGTTGCGGATCAGCAGGCCGATCGGCGTGCCGGTGGTGCGGCCCTCGAATACGCCGGAGAGAATCTCGACCGTGTCAGATTCGCGGCGCTGGGTGACGTGGCGTGAGGTTCCCGGCTTGCGCCGGTCCAGTTCGGCCTGGATGTCGGCCTCGCACAAGTCCATGCCCGGCGGGCAGCCATCCACCACGCAACCGATTGCCGGCCCGTGTGATTCACCGAATGAAGTGACGCGGAAAAGCGAGCCGAAAGTATTGCCGGACATGCCAGATGCCTTTGAGGTGTTAACACGATTAGTTTATCATGATGACAAAATCAATCCGGCTGCCAGCGCCGTCCCGCGCAGTCGCCGGAGCATTCAAGAACACAGGCGAGGAGCGTTCCGCATGAACCCCGTCAGGCGTCGCACCCTACAGGCCGCGCTCGGCGCACTGCTGCTGCCTGCCTCGGCCTGGTCACAGCCTGGCAGCGGTAGCGAAACCCTGATCCGCGTCAACATCCCGGGGCCGCATTCGCTGCCCTTCCTCCCCATCGACCTGATCCCGGCGCTGAACTTCGACCACGAAGTGGGTGCGCGCCTGGCCATCCGCTACCAGCCCAGCGGCATCCGCGCCATCGAGGACGTGCTCGCCGGCAATGCCGACCTTGCCGCGCTGGGTTTCGCGACGCTGCCGGTACTCCATTCCAAGGGCAAGGACGTCATCGCCATTTCGCCGCTGTCGGGCCGCACCCCGCCGATGGGTCTCGTGCTGCACAAGGATCTGGCGAAAAAAATACGCAGCGTCGCCGACCTCAAGGGCCGCACCATCGCCACCTCGACCGGCAGCGTAAATAGCAAGACCTATCTGCAAATGGTGGCCCAGGCCGTGCTCCGGGCCAGCGGCGTCGCCGACAACGAAGTGCGCTGGCTGCCGTCGGCGCAAAACTGGGACAGCATCAGCGGCGCCATGATCAGCAAGGCTTGCGACGCCGTCTTCTGCGAGGAGCCCTTCTTCAGTCGGCTCGTCCTCCAAGGCCACGGCGTCATACTCGCCGACCTCGCCGATCCCAGGATGGCCGGCAAAATTTCCGGCCTCAATCACATCCGCAGCGCCATCGTCACCACGCGAACATTGACGCGCAGCCAGCCCGAAAAAATGGAACTGCTGGTGCGCATGCTGCGCCGCACCCTGGTGTGGATACAGGCGACCCCGCCCGAGCAGGTGGCGCAGAAGGCCCCGGCCAAGTCCGCGGCGGAACGATTCGAGATCGCCGAGTTGCTGCGCAAGATGCCGGGCATCTTCAATCCCGATGGCCGCTTCAGCGTGCCGCAGATCGCCGAGACCGACGTCTTCCTGCGCGCCGCCATGCCGGAACTGAAGCTCGCCGCCGCCGACAGCCTGATCGACGACCGCTGGGCCGGCCGCCGCCAATGACAGCCTCCCCGGCCACCGTGGTGCCGCCACGGCGACGCCTGACCATACGCCGCCAGGTGATCGTGCGCCTGGCGGTACTCGTGGCCGTACTGACGGTCGGCATTTCGCTGGTCGGCTACAACAGCTTCACGACGCGGCAAAAGCGCGAGGTCGAACAGAAGCACAACGTGACGCGCGACTACTACACCGAACTGCTGCCAAAGCTCGAGACCATTTGGCAGACCCAGGCCGAACAGACCCGCAGCCGCATCGAATTCACCCGCCTCCTCGAGGAGCCAGAGGCGATCCGCTGGGCCAAGCTCAACAGCTTCCTCACCGCGCAGTGGGAATCCATCGAGTTTTCCAACGTAATGATCCTCGCCGGCGACGGCAAGGTCCTCTTCGGCTTTGGTCCCGAAGCCCACAACCTACTGGAACTCGGCGCAACCGTCGCGGCGGACTGGTACCTCGCCCGGGAGCAGCGCGAGTTCTATCGGGTCATGACGGTGCCACTTTGGCTGGGCAAGTCGGGTCAGGGTTCGCTGGTGCTGTTCCGCTCCCTCAACACCTCGACCCTGCGGTCGCTGCTGAGTCCCGAGATACACCTTTTCCTGGAGGCGGGCGGTGACATCGTCGCTGCCTCGGGCGAGGAAATGGCGGCAGGCGTCGACCTGCATCATGAGGGCCTGATCCACGCGGACAATAGATTCGAAATCCAGATGCGTCTGCGCTGGCCGCATGCCAGTCCGCAGGCGCCGACGCTGATCGTGCACCGCGACTTCGTCGAGAGCATCTCTCTGGCGGAATTCATGCTGCGCCCGCTGATGGCCGTCACGCTGGTGGTGGTGATGCTCTGGTTCGGGCTCGGCCGCTGGCTTTCGCACTCTGTGCGACGCATCGAATCGCTGGACGCCGCGGCCCTGTCTTTCGCCGCAGCCGCCTCACCGGCGCAGGCGGCGCCCCTGCTCGGACCGGCCCAGGCCGACAACGACGAGATCGGCGACGTCGCCGGCACGCTGGTACAGATGATGGAAGACATCGTCGAACGCGAGCGTGAGCAGCGCGCCTATCTTGACACCCTGGCCATGCTCGAGGAAGCCGTGCTCGAGCTCGACTGCGCCGGCAGGATCGTCCATGCCAGCCCGGGCTGGAGCCACCTGACACACAGCAGCGAGACAGCCGTCGGCCTGCCCATCACCCAGTTCATCCACGGCGACGACATCGAGGCCATGCAGCGCGTGTGCACCTCGTTCCAGCAGCGCGACAAGTTGCAGGCCAATCTGCGCCTGCGCCTGCGCAGCGACTCCGGCAACGAGCAGTGGGTGGAATGCCGGCTGATCGCCCAGCTCGGTCCCGACAATTCGCTGGCGGGCATTCGCGGCGTGCTGCGCGACGTTACCCAGACCTACCTGCACGAGCAGCGGATTACCCACATGGCGCTGCACGACGCGCTGACCGACCTGCCCAACCGCGTGCTGCTGGAAGACCGCATCAAGATCGCCACGCGCATGGCCAGCCGCGCACAGCAGCGGGTGGCCATCTGTTTCATCGATCTCGACCACTTCAAGAAGATCAACGACAGCCTCGGCCACAAGGCCGGCGACCGCCTGCTGGTGTCTTTCGCCAACCTGCTGCGCGCCCAGCTGCGTGGCGGCGACACGCTGGCGCGCTGGGGCGGCGACGAGTTCGTGCTGCTGTTGCCGGGGCTGGGCAGCGAGGACGATGCCCGCGAAGTCACGCGCAAGATCGCCGCGTCGCTGCAAGCCCCGATCAAGATCGAGGACGGCGAATACACGATCACCTTCAGCATGGGCGTGGCGCTGTATCCCGAAGACGCCCACGAGGTGGACAGCCTGCTCACCCACGCCGATCGCGCCATGTTCTACGCCAAGACCCAGGGCCGCAACCAGACCTGCTTCTTCGGCGAGGTCTCGGACAAAGGCGGCGGCAGGCGCGAGCTCTACATCCAGAACAAGCTGGTCGAAGCCGTGGGCGCCAATCGCATCCAGGCCTGGTTCCAGCCAATCGTCGACGCCGAGAGCGGCGAATGCCTGGTGGCCGAGGTGCTGGCGCGCTGGCACGATGCCGACTTCGGCTGGGTCAGCCCGGCCACCTTCATCCCCATCGCCGAAAGCACCGGCGTGATCCGCGAACTCGGCCACCAGATCTGGCTGCAGGCACTGGAGGCCCTGGTCGAGTGGCGTGAACGCGGCCAGGCGCTGCGCCTGGCGGTCAATATTTCGAAGCGCCAGCTGTTCTCGTCGCACCTGGCCGAGCAACTGGTCACCGAACTGGCGAATTCCGGCCTGGCGCCGTCGGACATCGTGCTCGAGGTAACCGAGAGCGTCGCCCTGCTCGACGTCGCCAACGCCTCGGAGCGCCTCGACGACCTGCACCACTTGGGTTTCCACATCGCCCTCGACGACTTCGGCACCGGCTACTCGGCTCTGTCGCAGTTGCACGAGATGCCGGTCAACGAACTCAAGATCGACATCTCCTTCGTGCGGCGGATTCACGAACCATCGGGCTACTCGATGACACTGGCGATCATCCAGCTGGCCAAGGCCCTCGGGCTGGAGACCATCGCCGAGGGTGTCGAAGACGAGGCCACGGCACACAAGCTGCGCTCCATGGGCGTGGACTACCTGCAGGGCTACTACTTCGCCAAGCCGATGCCGCGCGCGGAATTCGAGACCTGGCTATTTGGCAACGCGCGCTGAGAGAGTCGTATTGCCGTATCGCCAGCGCCGACTTTTTGCTGGTCAGATTCGCGCCGCTGGGTGATGGGCGCACTGTTCCCGGTTTACGCCGGTCCAGTTCGGCCTGAATGTCCGCCGTCGATATTTCGAGGCCCGGCGGACAGCCATCGACTACTCAGCCAATCGCCGGCGCGTGTGATTCTCCGAATGAAGTGACGCGGAAAGGCGAGCCGAAAGTATTGCCGGACATGGTTTGGCGATCGAGCAGAAAATGAGACGAGGAGAGTACGAAGCTTGCCATGCCGGTCGCGGGACTCGCCCGGCCAATCCGCATCGGAACACGTCTCTGAGCCGCTCAGGGACAACCTTCAGCTCTCTAGGTATTCATCCTGATTGTCCCGCCACGTCAGCCGGTTTATTTTTCAGCAAGCAAGTGGAGGCATCAATTGCACTTGCCGCGACCGGGTAGCACCGTCTTCGGTGCTGCTGCGCAAGGAGGGAACGCCGCAATTTGTTCCCGATGGATGACACACGAATGCCCTGGGGTGAAAGTCCTTTGGCTACCGCATCCCCATAGGGGAGGAGGAAACGATTCATGAGCAATACTGTAAAGATTCACCCGTCGATCGACGCCGGGATAATGCCGGCGCTGCCGGCTTTTGAAGGGGGAGTCCTGCACTGCAAGTGTCCTTCGGACCGCGTCGAAGTGACGATCAGCGCACAGACCGCGCACAACCACGCCTGTGGCTGCAGCAAGTGCTGGAAGCCGGAAGGAGCCTTGTTCTCACAGGTTGCCGTCGTTTCGCGCGACAAGGTCAAGGTCACCGCCCACGAAGAGAAGTTGAAGATCGTCGATTCCAATGCGGCGATTCAGCGCCATGCCTGCACCGGCTGCGGCGTGCATATGTTCGGCCGCATCGAGAACAAGGCCCACCCGTTCTATGGCCTCGATTTTGTTCACACCGAACTCTCGGGAGTTCGTGGCTGGTCACCCCCCGAGTTCGCCGCCTTTGTTTCTTCCATCATCGAAACGGGTACCGATCCGGCGCAGATGCCTGCCATCCGGGCACGCCTGAAGCAGCTGGGACTGGAACCCTATGACTGCCTGTCGCCGCCCTTGATGGACGCGATCTCGACCCACGTCGCCAAGAGCAGGGCCGCGGCGTAATCCGCGGACAGGCAAGACCCGGCGCCAACTCCCCCGGTGCCGGGTCTTGCCTGTTGTTGTCCAGTGTTATGCGATGGCCGCCCGCGCCCTGGCGTCGAGGGCGGCCCTGCCATTCAGAAGATTGCCCGCGTGAAAGCGCAGATGCTCCTCGATGAAGCTGGCAATGAAGTAGTAGCTGTGGTCGTAGCCCTCGCGCAGCCACAGTTCCAGCGGCACGCCGGCGCGCTGGCAGGCTTCGCGCAGCAGTTCCGGCTTGAGCTGGGTTTCCAGGAACTGGTCCTTGGTGCCCTGGTCGACCCGCAGGGGAGGCCCCCTCCAGCCGCGCGATTCAATCAGGGCCGTGGCGTCATAGTCCCGCCACGCATCGCGATCCGGTCCGAGATAGCCGCTTAGTGCTTTCTCGCCCCATGGACAGCGCATGGGCGAAGAAATCGGCGCAAAGGCCGACACTGATTTGTAGCTCTTGGGATTCCTCAGAGCCAGCACGAGCGCGCCGTGTCCGCCCATCGAATGGCCAAAGATTCCTACCCGTGCCGGATCGACGGGAAAATTGGCGGCGATCAGCCAGGGCAACTCCTGCGTGAGGTAGGAGTACATGCGATAGTTCTGCGACCACGGCGCTTGCGTTGCATCCACGTAAAAGCCCGCACCGCTGCCGAAGTCGTAGGCGTCGTCCTCGCCCGCAAGGCCAAGACCGCGAGGACTGGTGTCCGGCGTAATGATGGCCAGCCCCAGTTCGGCGGCAACGCGTTGCGCGCCGGCCTTGATGATGAAGTTCTCTTCCGTGCAGGTCAGGCCCGAGAGCCAATAGAGAACCGGCACCGGAGTTTCCGCCGTGGCCCGCGGCGGCAGGAAGACGCCGAAGCGCATGCTGCAACCGGTCTCAGGCGATACATGGCTATACACGCCTTGCACGCCGCCGAAGCATTTGTTTTGGGTAATGCTGGTGATCGTCATGCTTTGCGGTCTTCCATTCGGTTCAGAAGGTGACCACCGAGCGAATCGATTTGCCTTCGTGCATCAGGTCGAAGGCCTGGTTGATCTTCTCCAGCGGCATCACGTGGGTGATCAGGTCGTCGATGTTGATCTTGCCTTCCATGTACCAGTCGAC
>CAYNGV010000083.1:0-9659 GCA_964397005.1 uncultured Sulfuritalea sp.
TGGAGTTTCGCGGTGAACGGCTTTGCCGTTCTCTCGATGGTTTGCGACGCCAGCAACGGGGCGGCATCCTTTTCAGGCAGGTCGATCAACACGCCAGGCTGAAAAGTGCGGCCATCGTGTTGCAGGGGGCTGATGACTTTGTATTGCATGATGGTTTCCTTATAGGTGACGTGCCGGGCGGGTCAGATGGCTTCCGCGAAGTTAACCGCTTCCGGGTAGGACAGCGCAGGGCAGGCGGCCTGATATGACATTGCGCGCTGATGGATTGCGAGGCGGCGCGCATCGACGCGAAAGCCGAGCGGCGCCGCGAATTCGTCGCCGGCGGCCGAAAAGCAAGCGTTTTCCCCATCGGCGTCGCTGAAACTGGCGGCTGCAGGCGCGGCGAAGGCGGGATCGGACATTCCCTTTACTGCCGGCGGGTATGCGCCGAGAAAACCGACGTGGCGCAGCAACCAAGCCCCGGTCGGGTTATCGGCCTGGCCCGGCGACGAGAACGAGGCGGACACCTTCTTGTAGCGCCCGGCGCGTACCCAGCTGGCCAGATCGTCGTCGACTTCCGCGAAGGCATACAGCCCGCCATGCCTTGCGAGCAGGCTGCGCACACGGCCGTAGGCCGGCAGGTTGTCTCGCGGATGCCCCAGTACCAGGGGTGCCGGCTCGCGCCGCAGCACGTAGGCTTGCGCCATGAGATCGATGTCAGCCCCAGTGAACTGCAAGACGCGGCCGTCCATCGCGCGATGCGATCCTGCGCGGAAAATCTGGAAGAGTCTGGCGGGGGCATTCATGTTCAAAGGGCAATCGGTCGCTTGAGGATTTTTTCGATCTGGCGATAGCTGAGCTTGTGACGCAGGACAAGATCGCCAACGGTGGCGCCCGCATCGAACTCGCGAACGATCGCGCGATCGCGGATGCGTCGCAACACGGCTCTGCAAAACGGGACGAAGACCCTTTCGCCGCCGTATTCCCTGCAAAAAATCCGCGCCGCCTCTTCGCCCATCGCGCCGGCAAGCACGGCAAAACGACGCATGCCGGCGCGGTTGTTCGCCGCTCCCTTCGGCACGGGGAAGTCCAGCCCGCCCAGCTGGGCGGCCAGGCAGCACGCTGCCTCCAATCCGCACAGGCGGGCTACATCGCGCATGAATGTCGGCAGCAGTTCCATGTCTTCCTGGCGCACATCGTCGGCGTGAAGCAGCATGACGAAATGATGCCAGCTACCCGATCTGTGTCGGAGGGGGTATTGCTTCGGGGGGTTAGCCGCGGAAGAGCGTCAGCAGCAAATCGAGGGCGGTAAGCAGCAGCGCGAGGACAAAAAGCCCCGTCATGACGGGGCTGCCGCTCGCTACGGCGGCAGCAAGGCTCGTGAAGACGATGGCGGGGAGGGTATACGCCTCGGACATGGTGCGAATGTAAGGCGCGAAGGCCAGCGGGTCAAGTTGCCAGAAAAAACCCGCCAGACGCGATTCTGGCGGGTTCTCGGGGCGCGCGACGGGCAGTCGTTCAGCTGGGTTCCACGCCGGCAATATCGCGGCCGTGGTGAGAGGTTTCGAGCAGTTGCCCGCCGATGGTTTCCAACAGACAGCCCAGGCCGGAGAGGGTGGCGTCATCCAACCGCTCCAAGTCCGCAGCGCTGAGCACCTGCCCCAGGGCGCACAGCCCCTTGCCGATATCGCTTGTCACTTTGAACAGATTGCCGGTTTTTTCCAGGGGTGTAAGACCGCTCATGGTTGCTTTCCCTCCGCAGCCCACCGGATGCGGTTCAGATCGTCGTAAGCCGCATAGGCCGGCCCACTCAGTGCTTCGCCAAAGAAGTTGAAGACGGCGGCCGCGTCGGAGCTGTGCGCCATATTCATCTGGAAGTCTCCATGTTCGGGCAGCATCATGGCGCCCAGGCCCTTGATCGCTTCCACGCCGCGCTGAATGAAGCAAATGCGCTTTTCCAGATCATCAAAGGCACAGTGCTCATGCAACGGGACTGCGGCGGGCTTCCCGGTCGGCGTTGCGCTGGCGAGGATTTCACGGATGGTTCTCACGCGCGGGTCTTCGGGGTCGATTAATTCGGGTGCGGGAATGTCGCCCTCGGAAAGGGCGGTGGTGTAGCGATCAGCCATGATGCCTCCTATCGATGATTTGAAATTCACCCTCGCTGTGAGGGCAGCCCCTGCAATTCAGAATCCCCGGAACCCGCGTTAAATCCATCCGAGTCGCGTTAATCGTTTTCGGGATAGCTCGAGGTATGCTCAGCCCACAAAAGGCGCTCAGCGAGCCGGGAAAACGGTTTTGACAAGCCTGGCAGCCCTGCGCCTGCGTTGAGCGACTGCCCGCTCGTTCTCGCAAAACGCCGGGCAGTGTCCTGGCACCAGGCGAAAGACGATGTTGCCGTCGACTGCGCAGATGATCGTCTTGCACTTCGATGGCTTGCCGCCGTGGGTGCACTCCCAGCAACAGCGGGCGTCAGGGTCAAACGGCGCGACTTTCGTGAGCATCTGTTGCCTTTCCAGCCTTGCGCCTCCGCGCCTTGGATGCGGCCCAGCCGTCGAGGGCGTTGATAAGAGCCGAAACGCCGTGCCGGTCGAGAAACCGGATGTTGTCCACCTTGGCGATGCGGCGGCACAGGGTCAATAGAGCGGGATCATTGAAGGCACCAGACAGGCCGCAATTCTTCGCGGCAGCCGTCACGGCGCGCAGCTGTGCTTGCGTCGGCCGATCCGGGCCGCTGCCGCCGGCCGGAATAGGTGCGGGTTGATCGAGGGCACCGAGATCGCGCAGCAGATCGGCGGCCAAGGACAACTGGCTGTCGCTGCATTCCGAGCAGCTGCGTTTGCTGGTGTGCTTTTCCAGCCAGGCGCGATAGGTGCCGTCATCCCAGCCCAGGCGTTTTACCGCCAAATGGATCATTGCATAGAGGCGGGCGCGGTTCATGTCATAGCCTCCCGACTTGCCGCGCAGTCTCAATCAATTCTGCCGCACTCGGTGCGGCATCGTCGCGCCCGGTCAGTTGGAGAAGCTTGGCCAGGCTACGCAGCCCGCCGCCGCTGCCAGGCCGCGCGGCGATCTGCACGGCGGCCTTGCGCATAGGGGCGCCTGTGATGCCTTTCCAAGCCAGGAAGGCGTCAACGTCGGCCTCCGTGGTGGAGGGAAAATCAAATCGCATGGTGCGGTTCGCCTGCGCGTCCCAGGTGTCGCGCTTGTTCCACACGGCGCCGCTGAAACCGGGGTTACCAACCATGACGATGGGCACGCCGGTTTCATCGTAAATATCGCGGGTGATGTCGACGGCGTTGCCCAGATAGTTGCACTCGTCGAGTATCAGGCAATCGCCGTCCCGGAGCGTCGAAACGATATCGTCCATCGCGGCCCCTTGCCTGCCGCCCTGCAATTCCGTCAATGCGGAGCGAATGCGCGCGAGCGCCCGCGTAGGGTTGCCGTCGATCTTGCCGAATTTGACGAATACCGCGCCGGGGGTTTTGTACATCCGGGGATGGTCTTCGACATAGGCGCGAGCCGCTTCCGTTTTGCCGATGCCCACGCCGCCGGTGATGGCGATGATTTCGCGCTCCGAGTGCGCCCATTCGATCAGGTCATAAATCCGCTTGAAGGTTTTTGTATTGGCGCGGGGCTTGGCTGGCCGGGCAGCTTCTTCGTCCACAAGCCATGCGGCAAGGGCCGAAAGGGCATCCCTGTCGCGGCGGCTTGGATTGCGGTAATCGGATGGTTGGCGCTTCAGCAGGGTTCGCAGGTGCGTCTGCGGGATGCCCGTTACGACTTGCAGCCGCTCAAGGGTGAAGCCGCCGGCAAGGCGCTTGTCGACGCGTTCCAGGGTGCCGAGGTCTTCGGCGCTGAAGCCGTCTTTCAGGGGTTTGATTTCTGCTATCATGATTCATTCGTTTCCTTTTCATGGTTGATGGGGGAGCGGGTAGACAGTGCGGCAAGAACATCGGAGCCCGGCGCATCGGCGGATGCGTCGGGCTTCGGCGTTTTCGGAGATCCCCGTGCGGCAATAAGGTCGGCAATGTGCGGCTTGAGCTGTGCCGGCGCAACTGGCTGCGCCAAGCGGGGGAAAATCTCGCGGATTTCGCCGTGGGGGTCGACGTATTCGCCGGGTGTCAGGCGGGCAGGTTGCGAGGCGGGCAGGTTGTCGGCGCGCTTGATTGCTTTCGCGGTTTGCCGCAATTCGCCGTCAAGCATGATCGGCATGCCTTCCGGGATTTGAGGCGGGGCCGGTAGGGCGGTATTGTGGCGGGCAACTTCGGCCATCAAGTCCACGCGTGGCGCACTTTCCTTGAGGCGGCGAATTTCGGCGTTTTGCAGCCCTACGCGTCGGCCCTGTTCGACTGCACCGGCCTTGTCCATTGGGTGATATGAAATCGATTTCCGGATCAGTACATACTTGTCAGCGGCATCGATGTAGAGGGCAAAGCGGTCATCCCATTTGGCGAACTGTACTTCGATCATTTGACCGATCATGGGTATCAGCGCATCGTCGTAGTACCATTCATCGCCGCAGCGAATGCCGCCTGTATGCACTCGCACGCGCTCCGAGTCGGCGAAGGCGGCGAGTAGGATTTCCGGCCCGGCTTCGATAGGGCGCCATCCGGCTTCGATGGCATCGCGCCAACGCTCATTGGGCGATTTGCCTTCCATCGTGCCGCCCTGTTTTTCGTTGCGGTAGAAAGCGACCGCTTCGGCGTAGTCCCGCTGAAATTCCTCCCATGTGCCGGGGTAGGGTTTCGGCGCTTCGCCTAGCTTGTGCGTGCGCTTTCTCATGCGGTCGCCACCGACATAACCGGGGATCGCCGCAGTGAATTTGCTGAGGGCGGCGAACATGCCTTCGATTGCCTTGGCGGGCGCGTTATGCGGCCTGGCGCGAGTGACGGCCGGTAGCGCCGCCGGTGCATCGGCGCTCACGCCGGCAGATGCGTCAATTTCATCTGCGCTGCGAAGATGAAACTGGAAAGAATGCCACGCTTCGACCAACCCTTGCAGCGTCCTGAATCCTTCCACCCACGACCCGAATTTGTATTCGCTGCCGTTGTCGAGATAGAGGGCGCGCGGCAGGCCCCACTTCTGCACCATATCAACGAAAGACTGCACGATATGTGCCTGAGTGATGCCGCGCCGCTTGGGCAGCAGTACTAGTGAGTAGAAAAAATCATTTGTCGCAAGATCGAGCCAGGCAATCATGCGGGCAGTGGCGATGCTGCCGTCTTCGCGGCGGATGTAGACGTCATCGGGGTGCACGTCGCCAATGACGATATCTAGGGGGCGCAAGCTTTCGCGGCTACGCTGAATGCGCGGCGTGAAATGATCGTGGAAGCCCTTGGCGTCCCTTTCCTTGACCGACACAAGCTGGCATTCCTTGTGCTGCCGCACCAGGTGCAAGCCGGGAGTGCATAGCTCTGGTGTCGCGTTGTTCCAACCCGCCGCGCGGGACAACTCGGTGAGCTTGGTTGACGCAAGGCTATTGATCTTGTTTTCGCTGCCTGCGCCGCTGCGCCACAGTCCGCGAATGTAGGTTTCGATCTCTGCCGCGATGCGGTGTTTTTCTGTTCTTGGCAAGGGACAAGCATCATCCCATTGCCGGTTGACGCACTGCCGACGCCGGCCGCGATCCGCTCGGGGCGGGCGTGCAAGTGCTTTTTCGTTGCCGCGCTCGATTTCGGCAAGCCAAGCGCGAAGCGTACTGAGCGCGATTTTCTTGCGCCCTCCGTTCAATCCCGGCTGCGGTGTCGTGGCGATCTCACGCAGCATGGATGCGCGGCCTCGGCTGCGTTTCTTGTAGGCTAGGGCTGGGGCGATGATGGAAAGTTTCCATTGCCGCTCGGCGACGCGGCGGCCGATGTTGGTATCGATAATGACGGACGCGGGTAACGTGATGGGTTCCGCATTCGGTGAAGCTAGGGCACCAGGGTTCCGCCTGTGCCAAATGGCGCGCAAATTGTCGGGTAAGCTAGGAATATAGACTTTTAACGATTTTCCGCCCTGCCCGCCCTCACCCTCGATAGCGCTCACTTCAAGGTGCTGCTTGCACCAGGTGCCGCCGTTGAGGCATACGACTGCCGCTTTTCTTGCCGCTCGCTCGCTGATGCTTGCGAGCGCGGCGAACTGGGGTATGCCAAGCCACAGCTCATTCGATACCGGCTCGCCACCAGTTGAAAGAGATGTTTGCCTTTGTGCTGAGATTAGGCTTGTTGCCGCGCTATCCATTGACGATTTCTCCATCTTTCACTCCAAGCAGCACAGCAGCACGGTGCGATTCACCGATACGGCATTTCAGGCGACCAGATAGAACGGCACAAACGAGGCGCGGATGCAGGTTGTGTTGTCGAGCGAAGGAGGCAACACTGATGCCACGCCTATCCAGCTCTTCCCGCGCTTGTTCAAGTGTCAACACGGCCTCGTTTCGCATTCGCCTTCCTCCTGATAATATGAAGAAATATTAGGAATGATGCGGAACAAATGGGGCGATGTCAATGAAAAAACAAGCTGAAAAGAATAAATATGGGGAACGAATAAGGGATTTGAGGGAAAAAATGGGGCTTTCCCAAGGGAATTTCGCTGATGTGGCAGGGGTGACAGCAAGAGCGCAGCGCAATTACGAAGCGGGGCTGCGAACGCCCAATATCAGGTATTTGGAATCGCTTGCTGAAGTCGGGCGCGTGGACGTTGGTTACATTCTGACCGGGGTGATGACCAATGAATTCGACATGAACGAGGCTAAAGCATTCCGATGGCTTGCTAAGAGCCTTGGGCTTGATACTGGTTTTCAGATTGCGGCGACAACCGCGTTTTACAGGCTTAGCGAGGTAGGTTTTGACAATGCGGCGCTTGATAGCGAGCTCGATGCCCTACTCGCGCTATACAAGGTTGCCGTGATCGATGCCCAGCTTCTCTCCGGCATCATTGAATCAGTAGAAAAACTGGCCCCTTCCATTGACCCCAGGAAAAAAGCCGGAGTCGTTACATTGCTCTACCGCTCATTTAGAGGTGCTGGCAGGATTGATGAAAAAGCGGTAATCGAGGCGGTCGAATTGACGAAATAACCATCTCTCGCAGCGCAGCATTTTGTGTCTATGCTTTCAACATGCTGGTTCCTTTCAGGCTCCTTTCCCTCCCGTTAAACGGTTCCTTTCCCTCCATAAATCCCTCTCGCTGTTCTGCTAATGAGCTTCCCGGTTTCCTACCCTCTCGATCCATTGCTGGAGCGATAACCGACTGAACTATTGCGCATTTCGATCATTCTTGGGCAATTCTCAAGCGCTTTTGTCCATTTTTGCATTCCCGCCCTAAAAGGCAAAAATTCAGACGAATCAAACCCCAACGCCAGAATAATTCCTTGGCGAACACCAGAATATTGTCTACCCCCCTAGCGGCCCTACCCCTGAAAGCGGGGTTTTGCCGGTTCGTCGATGGCGTACAGGGCGGGCTGGAAAAGCTCGGGCTGGAGGGTGGCGTGCCCGATTTCAAAATCCGCGTTCAGCAATTCCATCAGGTCGGCGAGGATGCGCGGCCAGGCCTCGAGGTCGCGCACGACCACATGCGCCGAGAGCGCGGCCCGGCGCGAGGAGAGCGACCATATATGGAGGTCGTGCACCGAGACGATGCCGTCGATCGACGCCATGCGGCGGCCGACTTCCGGCAAGGTCAGTCCCGGCGGCACGCCTTCGAGCAGGGCATGCACCGCCTCGCGCGCCAGGCGCAGGGTGGAGGCGAGGATCAGCGCACAGATGAACAGGGAGAGCAGCGGGTCGGCCGGCGTCCAGCCGGTGAACTGGATGACCAGGCCGGAGGCGAGCGCCGCCACCGAGCCGAGCAGGTCGCCCAGCACGTGGAGCAGGGCGGCGCGCGTGTTCAGGGTTTCCTCGCCGTGCGCCAGCAGCCAGGCGACGCCGACGTTGACCAGCAGGCCGACGACGGCGACGGCCGTCACCACCATGCCCTGCACCGGCACGGGATGCAGCAGGCGGTCGAGCGCGCTCCAGGCGATGCCGAGGATCACCGCCAGCATGAAGCCGGCGTTGCCGAGCGCGGCGAGGATCTCGATGCGCTGCAGGCCGAAGCTGAGGCGGTGCGTCGGCGGGCGCCGCGCCGCCCAGGCGGCGGCCGCCGCCAGCGCCAGGGCCAGCGCATCGGTGAGCATGTGGCCGGCGTCCGAGAGCAGCGCCAGCGAGCCGGCCCACCAGCCGGCGCCGGCCTCGACGCCGGCATACAGCAAGGTGACGGCGAGCGCCAGCGGCAGATAGGCGGCGTGGCCGTGATGGTGGTCGTGGGCGTGGTCGTGCGCCATGCTCACTGCACCAGCGCCGCGGCGTGCTGCGCGATCATCCATTCCTCGTTGGTGGGCAGGACGAGGACGTCGACCGGGCTGTCCGGCGCGGAGATGCGCGTGGCGTGGCGGGCGTTGGCGGCGTCGTCGAGCCGCACGCCGAGCCATTCGGCCCGGCGGCAGACCTGTTCGCGCACCGGCGCGGCATGTTCGCCGATGCCGGCGGTGAACACCAGGGCGTCGAGTCCGCCCAGGGCCGCCGCCAGCGAGCCCAGCTCGCGCGCGATGCGGTAGCAGAACAGCTCGACCGCCTCGGCCGCCTCGGCCGCCGGACTGGCGAGCAGGGCGCGCATGTCCTGGCTGATGCCGGAGACGCCGAGCAGCCCCGATTCCTTGTAGAGCAGCCGGTTCAGCCCGGCCGCGTCGAGTTGCCGGAACTCCATCAGGTGCAGCAGCACGCCCGGATCGATGGCGCCGCAGCGCGTGCCCATCATGAGGCCGTCGAGCGCGGTGAAGCCCATCGTCGTGGCGACGCTTTTTCGCTCCTGCATGGCGCACATCGAGGCGCCGTTGCCGAGGTGGGCGACGACGACGCGGCCGTCGGCCTTCGCGCCGAGATGCTGCGGCAGCACGCGGGCGATGTATTCGTAGGAGAGGCCGTGGAAGCCGTAGCGCTTGATGCCGGCCTCCGAGAGGCGGCGCGGCAGGGCGAAGCGGCGCGCGATCGCCGGCTGGGTCATGTGGAAGGCTGTGTCGAAGCAGGCCACCTGCGGCACGCCGGGCAGCAGCGCGGAGAGGGCGCGGATGCCGGCGATGTTGTAGGGTTGGTGCAGCGGCGCCAGCGGGATGAAGCCGGCCAGCGCCTCGACGTCGGCGGGCGAGAGCACCACCGGGGCGGCGTAGCGGTCGGCGCCGTGCACGACGCGGTGCCCTACTGAAGCGATCTGCCAGCCGCCATCGTGCTCGCGCAGCCACTGCATGAGGAAGTCCAGCGTGCGATGGTGCTGCGCGTCGGCGGGCAGGCCGGCCAGATCGGCAAAAGTCAGTTCCGCCAGCACGGCGCCGTTCGCATCCTGCGCCGTCAGGCGCGGCTGCCCGCCGATGCCGTCGATCTCGCCGCGCAGCGCGGCCTGCGGCCGCAGCGGCGCGCCGTACTCGAAGAGGGCGAACTTGATGCTCGAGGAGCCGGCGTTGATGGTGAGGATGGCGTCGGTCATGGTGAGCCTCCGTCATTCCCGCGAAAGCGGGAATCCAGCAGTCCGTGCGACCCTGGATCCCCGCTTTCGCGGGGATGACTAGGTGGTTTTCGCGGCTTTCCGCTTCGCATGCGCCATCAGCAGCGCGATGGCGCAGGAGGCGGCGCGGGTCTCGGCGGTGTCGGCGCGGCTGGTCAGCA
>CAYNGV010000084.1:0-9630 GCA_964397005.1 uncultured Sulfuritalea sp.
TCGGCGGCGTCAAGTTCTGGGGCGACTGGTTCAACAACCTGATCGGCCTCGGTCCCTTGCTTGGCGTGCCCAAGGAGCTCGACGGCTTTCTCACGCACCGCATGTCGCTGATGAACATCATGCTGGTGATCGGTGCGTTCAGTGCGGCGCTGCTGTCGCGGCAATTCAGCCCCAATCGACCGCCACCCCTCGAATACCTCTGGGCCGCCTTGGGCGGCAGCCTGCTCGGCATCGGTGCCGCACTGGCCGGCGGCTGCACCACCGGCGGCTTTTTCAATCCGGTGCTGCACTCCTCCCCTGCCGGCTGGGCCATGTGGCTGGGCCTGCTGGCCGGAGCCGCGATCGGGCTCAAGCTGCTGCTGTGGACCCTGGACAACATCGAGTGGGGCATGCAGGCTCCGCCCGCGCTCGACATTCCCGAAAGTATCACGCGCCGCTTTCCGCTGCTCGGCCTCGCCATGGTGATCGGCGTCCTGATCTGGGCCACGCAGTGGTACGGCTCGGCCAACGAGCAACTTGTCGCCCGCGCCGTGATCGTACTGGCCGGCTTCGCCATCGGCTTCATCATGCACCGCTCGCGCCTGTGCTTCGCTCGCGCCTTCCGCGAACCCTTCATGACGGCCGAGGGCGACATGACCAAGGCCGTGATCCTGGCGCTGGCGATCGGCATGCCGATTGCCGCGCTGCTGTTCCAGAAGAAAGTGATCGACCCCTACGTCGCGATCCCCGCCACCTTCTGGATCGGCTCGCTGGTGGGCGGCCTGATTTTCGGCATCGGCATGGTGTTTGCCGGCGGCTGTGCCTCGGGTTCACTGTGGCGCATGGGCGAAGGCCACATCAAGCTGTGGGTGACGATGTTTTTCTTCTCCTGGATGGGGTCCACGGCCAGCGCCCTGTTCAAGAAATTCAACCTCACCGCGATCGACGAAACCAATGTCGAAAGCTTCGAGATGACCCGGGTCGGCTTTCAGGCCTACCTGCCGGAAATGCTTGGCAGCTGGGGCTGGACCCTGCTGATCGGCGGCGGGTTGCTGCTGCTCTGGTATATGCTTGTAAGATATAACGAGTCCACCGAAAAATTCACCCTACTGTAGGAGATCATCATGAGAGCGAAACAACTCACCCTGTTCGTCGCCGTCGTCGCCAGTCTTGGTGCCGCACCGCTGGTCTATCCGGTACCGGCCTTCGCCGCCGACGCCGCCGTCATCCAGCCCAAGGACGGCTGGTACAAAAAGGCGCTGATCGACTTCGACTTCATGCGCCAGAACGTGAGCATTCCGCCGAAGAAGGGCGTGATGATCATCGACTCGCGCCCGGCGGCCCGCCAATACGACCTCGGCCATATTCCTGGCGCCATCAACATTCCCGACAGCCAGTTCGACAAGATGGTCGACAAGCTCCCGGCCGACAAGGCCACGCTGCTGCTGTTCTACTGCGGCGGGCTGGAATGCATGCTGAGCCACAACTCGGCCTTCAAGGCCGAGAAGCTCGGCTACACCAACATCAAGGTGTATCCGGCCGGTTCGCCCGAATGGAAAGCCAAGGGCGCGCAGATGTCGGTATCCGCGGCCTACCTCAAGAAGCTGGCCGAGGACAAGGCGCCGTATGTCCTGGTCGACGCGCGGCCGAAACGCGTGGCCGACAAGGGCATGATCCCGAGTGCGATCAACATTTCCGACAGCGAGTTCGACAAGCACGTCGACAAGTTGCCCGCCGACAAGGCCACACCGCTGATCTTCTACTGCGGCGGCCTCGAGTGCGTGCTCTCCGACAACTCCGCGGAAAAGGCGAAGAAGCTCGGCTACACCAATGTGTTGACCTACCCGCCCGGCTATCCGGAATGGGAAAAGCTGCATGGTGCGCCGGCTGCCGCTGGCACCCCCGCCGGAGCAGCCGCCGGTCCGGCAACGAGTTCGGCAGCTCTGGTGCCGGGCAAGGAGAAGGGCTCGGTCACGGTGGCGTCCTTCGAGCAGGTCTGGAAGGCCAACCCGGGCTCGGTGATGCTGGTCGATGTGCGTGATCCCAAGGAAGTCGCTTCCGGCATGATCAAGGGTTCGGTCAATATCCCGATGAACGAACTGGAGAAGAAGATCGGCACGCTGCCGACCGACAAGCCGGTGGTGTTCGTTTGCGGTACAGGCGCCCGCTCGGGCGAAGCCTACGACACGGTAAAACTGCTCGGCGGCAAGGTCCAGGCCTCTTTCCTCGACGCCGATGTCAAGTTCAATGCCGACGGCACTTACACCATGTCGGCGAAGAAGTAGTCATGCCCTGAAGGCCGGGCGGCTAATCGCCGCCCGGACCCCTGCAGCAAATCACAGGAGAGCAAGAAATGAAGAAACTGTCCATCGCCCTCGCGCTGGGTTTTGCCTGCGCGCTTCCGGTTCATGCCCAAAGTTCGGCAGAACTTTTTATCAGCATCAATTCCGGAGTTGCCCAAACTCAGGGTGTCGCTCTCGTTCTGGCCAACCAGGCGCTTGTGCAAAAAGCAACGGTCCGCATTTTGCTCTGCAGCGATGGCGGTCAGTTGGCGGTCAAGGACAAGGAATCGATGGCCCTCAAACCCAGCAACAAGTCGCCCAAGGAAATGCTGCAAGGCCTCATGAAAGCTGGCGCCAAAGTTGAGGTCTGCGCCCTGCTCCTGCCCAACAGCGATCTGAAGGCTACCGACCTGACCGAGGGTATCGGCGTGGCGAAGCCGGCCGATGTCGCGTCCTACCTGTTGCAGGCGAATGTAAAGTCCCTGTCGTATTGAAGTCATCCTGAGTGGCGACGGACAAGACGCAGATGGCTGCACAGTTGACTGAATTCCAGCGTCTAAACACCAGCCGCCTCTGGTCGGTGATGAGTTGGGACCAGTTAACTGCTTTTTGGAAACGGATCGACCCCGCCGCCGGCTGGTATCTGCACGCGGTCGGCGTTGCCGGCCCGCGAAGCGGTAGTCCCGGCATGCAAAGCACCGGCCCGCGAAGCGGTAGTCCCGGCATGCAAAGCACCGGCCCGCGAAGCGGAAATCCAGGCACGCCAAGCGGAGCAGAACCGACTGTTGCGGCCGATGCCGCTACGGTCGCGACCTTCATCGAACGCATCGACGCCCTGTTGCGCGCGGAACACCATGAATCCTACTGTGGCATCGTGTACGCCGACGATCTCGAAAACCCGCTGCTGATAAAGATTTACGACCCGAACAACCTGGGCTCCTCCTGCGGCTCGTCAAAAAACCCGCCGGGGCCGGGCTGGATCATGAGTCGCGTGGAGCCCGACGAAATGCCCGAGGCCCGCCTCACACCTGAAAACCGCAAGCGCTGGTGGCGCGGCTTGTTCGGAGATAGCTAGGGACTTCCCGCCCGTATTCGCGGTTTTGGCCGCTTCCTGCTTAAGGCATAGTGCGTGCTATTCGCCATACGCACGGACAAAACCATGCCCGATCGCACCTCCCTGAAGTTTCTGGTCGTCGACGACTTTTCGACCATGCGCCGCATCGTGCGCAACCTGCTTAAAGAGCTTGGCTTCACCAACGTCGAAGAAGCCGAAGACGGCGCCGTGGCCCTGGGCAAACTGCGCGATGGCAATTTCGAGTTCGTCGTCTCCGACTGGAACATGCCCAACATGGACGGACTTACGTTGCTGCAGAACGTGCGCGCCGACGCCAAGCTGAAAACTCTGCCTTTCCTCATGATCACCGCCGAAGCAAAAAAGGAGAACATCATCGCGGCAGCGCAGGCCGGGGCTTCGGGCTATGTCGTCAAACCTTTCACGGCCGCCACGCTGCAAGAGAAACTCGAAAAAATCTTTGAGAAGATGGGGATCTGAACATGGCTGCGAAAAAAATGCCTGGCAAGAGCAGCAGTCTCAAGAAGCCCGCAGCGCCCAGCCCCGCGCCCCGCAAACCAGCCGCCAGGCCGGGGACGCGGCGTCCGGCTGCGGCCAGGAACACCGGCGCGGTGCTGTCCGAACTCAAGTCGCTGGCCAAGGAACTCAACAAGGCGGCCAAGGGGCTCAGCAATAAGCGCAGCGGCAACCCCAAGGATGTCTCCACCATCCTCGGCAATGTAGAGCGCATGACAGCGGAGGCCGCCACCCAATCGCTGATCGAAGCCGAGAGCGCCAAACTCATCGTGACCCGACTGAACGACAGTCTGAGCCGCGACTGGAGCCGCAAGGACATCGAAGCCTCGCTCAAGGAACTCGGCGGCCACCTCACCAACATCATCGTCGCGCAGGAATTTCAGGACCTGGCCGGGCAGTCGATTCGCCACGCCCTGAAGGCACTGGTCGGCGCCATCATCGTCACCGAAGGCGGCGGCCCGACCGAGGAAGGCCGGCTGTCGCAGATCGAGGTCGACAGCCTGCTCAAGGACCTGATGCCGTAAAGGTTATATCCGAGTAATTTTATCGGGTATTATGGAGGCCTATTTTCCGAGGCCTTTTCCATGTCTACGCCTGGCAACCGGCTCGCCGCCGAAACCTCGCCTTACCTGCTGCAGCACGCCGACAACCCGGTGCATTGGCAACCCTGGGACGAGTCCTCGCTCGCCCTGGCCCGCAGGGAAAACCGGCCGATCCTGCTCTCCATTGGCTACTCCGCCTGTCACTGGTGCCACGTCATGGCGCACGAGTCCTTCGAGAACGCCGATGTCGCTGCGGTGATGAATCGCCTGTTCGTGAACATCAAGGTCGACCGCGAGGAGCGCCCGGACCTCGACCAGATCTACCAGACCGCGCACCAGATGCTGACCCAGCGCAGCGGCGGCTGGCCACTGACAATGTTTCTCGCCCCGGATGGCACGCCCTTCTTCGGCGGCACCTATTTCCCCCGGGAACCACGCTACAACCTGCCCGGCTTCGCCGATCTCTGTGAGCGGGTGGCCGACGCATTCGGCAATCGGCGCAGCGACATCGAAACGCAGAATGCAGAGCTGCGCCGCGCCCTGGCCGGCACGGTACCGGCGTCAGGAGCGGTTGCCGAGTTCAACCCGCAACCGCTGGCGGAAGCCGAATTGTCCCTGGCCCGCGCTTTCGATCGCACCCATGGCGGCTTTGGCGGCGCGCCGAAATTCCCGCATCCGACCGACCTCGCCTTCCTCCTGCGTCGCACGGATGCGGCCTCGCGCCAGATGGCGCTGACCACGCTGACGCGCATGAGCGAAGGTGGCATTTACGACCAGATCGGCGGCGGTTTCAGCCGCTACAGCGTGGACGAGCGCTGGGAAATTCCGCACTTCGAAAAAATGCTCTACGACAACGGGCCGCTGCTCGGGCTCTGCGCCGATGCCTGGGCGCAGACCGGCGATCCGCTGTATTCCCGCGTCGCCGCTGAAACCGCGACCTGGGTGCTGCGCGAAATGCAGGCGCTCGACGGCGGCTATTTTTCCTCTCTCGACGCGGACTCCGAAGGCGAGGAAGGCAAGTACTACGTCTGGGATCGCGACGAAGTTCAAGCGCTGCTGCCCCCGGAAAACTCGGCGCTGGCGATACGGCACTGGGGCTTCGGCGGCCCGCCGAATTTCGAGGGTCGCCACTGGCATGCGAAAGTCGTCAACCGCCTGAGCGAGGACGAAGCCCTCCTGCTTGAATCGGCGCGCCAAACACTCTTCGCCGCACGCGAACGGCGCATCCGGCCCGGACGCGACGACAAGGTGCTGACCAGTTGGAACGCGCTGATGATCGAAGGCATGGCCCATGCCGCTCGCGTCTTCGATCGTGGCGACTGGCTCGTGTCGGCACAGCGGGCGATGGATTTCATTCGCCGAACAATGTGGCAAGGCGAGGGCCATTTGCTGGCAACGGCAAAGGATGGCCGCGCCCATCTCGACGCCTATCTCGACGACCACGCCTTTCTGCTTGCGGCACTGCTGGAACTGATGCAGGCTGAGTTCCGCCACGACGATCTGGCGTTCGCCGTCGAACTGGCCGATACCTTGCTGGCCCGCTTCGAAGACCGCGAGGCCGGCGGTTTCTTCTTCACCGCCCACGACCACGAGGCATTGATCCACCGCCCCAAAACCGGCCACGACAATGCAACGCCCGCCGGCAACGGAGTCGCCGCGTGCGCCCTGCAACGTCTGGGTCACCTGCTGGGCGAGAGTCGCTACCTGGCCGCCGCTGAAAAAACCCTGCAACTCTTCTGGCCGCAGATCTGTCGCTCTCCGGCAGGTTTTGGCAGCCTGCTGCTGACCCTTGATGAAGCGCTTACTCCGCCGGACGTCATTGTCCTGCGAGGTCCTGCCGACCAGATGACAAAATGGCGCCAGGCACTGGGGGCCGCGCCGCAGCGGCTGGTGCTGGCTCTGCCCAATGGAATTCCCGGCCTGCCGGCGACGCTGGCCAAGCCCGAAAGTGATCGCGTCAACGCCTGGGTATGTCGCGGCGTTACTTGCTCAGCCCCGACAGCTAATCTGGAGGAGCTGGTTTGAAGATGCCGCGGATTCTCAGCGCACCTCGAATCCGGTAAGATTCGCGTCGGCTTGCGTTGTTCATTCATTCTTATCCACATAACAAGGAATTCACCATGAAATCGGTATTGATCTCCGCGCTGGTTGCTGCCGGCGTAATGGCTTCGGCTCCGGCATTCGCCAACAAGGACCTGGCCACCAAGAGCGGCTGCATGGCCTGCCACGCTGTCGACAAGAAACTGGTCGGCCCCGCCTATCAGGACGTCGCCAAGAAGTACAAGGCCGCTGACGAAGCCGCGCTGGTCGCCAAGGTCAAGGCCGGCGGCAAGGGCGTCTGGGGTCAGATCCCGATGCCGCCGAATGCCGCCCTCAAGGACGAGGATGCCAAGACTCTGATCAAGTGGATTCTGGCCGGCGCCAAGTAATTCCGTTTCGGCACCCTGAAAGGCCGGTTCCGCCGCAAGCGGAACTGGCCTTTTTGTTGGCTTGCAAAACCGAAGCAGCATTGACAAGTCAAGAGCAGAAGGCAAAAATCCTGCTGGCTGATTTGTCATTCGACGTATCATGATCAATTCCCCGACCTGAACGGAGCATCGCCATGAATGTGCCCAAGAATGCCCTCTCGCTTTCCGTAGTCGCCGCTATCGCCCTGATGGGCTGCGGCAAGGAAGAGCCTCCTCCCCCGCCGCCCGTGCAGGCGCCCCCGCCGCCCATGGTGATCAAGATCGGCAGCGTCGCCCCGCTCACCGGCAGCATCGCGCATCTGGGCAAGGACAACGAGAACGGCGCGCGCCTCGCGATCGATGAAGCCAACGCGGCCGGCGTCAGCCTGGGCGGCAAGAAGGTCAAGTTCGAACTGATGTCGGAAGACGACCAGGCAGATCCGAAAGTCGGCAACACCGTGGCGCAGAAACTGGTGGACGCCAAAGTTGCCGGCGTCGTCGGCCACCTGAATTCGGGCACGACGATTCCCGCCTCGGCGATCTACAACACCGCCAACCTGCCGATGATCTCCGGCTCCGCCACCAATCCGGCGCTGACCGAGCAGGGCTTCAAGGGTGTGTTCCGCGTCGTCGGTCGCGACGACCAGCAGGGTCCCGCCGTTGCCAACTACCTGGCCGCCAACAACAAGCCGAAGACTGTCGCCATCATCGACGATGCCACCGCCTACGGCGAAGGCCTCGCCAACGAAGTCGAGAAAACCCTCAAGGCCGCGGGCGTCAAGGTGTTGCCGCGCGAGAAGGGCACCGACAAGACCGTCGACTGGAAGGCCGTGCTGACCAAGGTCAAGGGCAAGAAGCCCGATGCGGTGTTCTACGGCGGCATGGATGCCACCGGCGGACCGCTGCTGAAGCAGGCGCGCGAGCTGAAGATGACGGCGGTATTCGCCTTCGGCGACGGCGCCTGTACCGACAAGATGGCCGAACTCGCCGGCCCCGCCGCCGAAGGACTGCTCTGCTCGCAGGCAGGGATTCCGGTGCAAGCCTCCGGCAAGAAATTCCTCGACGCCTACAAGGCCAAGTTCAAGGTCGATCCGATCCTTTACTCGCCCTTCACCTACGACGCCGCCAATCTGCTGATCGCCGCGATGAAGAAGGCCGATTCGCCCGATCCGGCAAAATACCTGCCGGCACTCGTTGCCAGCGACTACAACGGCGCCAGCGGCAACATCAAGTTTGACGAAAAGGGCGACCGCAAGGATGCCGAGATGACGATCTTCACTTTGAAGGAAGGCAAGATCACACCGATCGCCATCCTCAAGAGCGGCAAGTCGTTGACGCTGGATGAGTATGCGGCGCTTTCCGCTCCCGCCGCCGTGGCGCCAGCGCCGACTTCTGCCCCGGCCGCTGCTCCCGCTGCTGCTCCTGCAGGTGCTCCGGCTGCCGCTGCACCTGCGGCGGCTACGGCTGCACCTGCGGCACCTGCTGCACCTGCTCCGGCCGCTCCGGCGACCGCGCCAGCGCCCGCTGCTGCTCCTGCCGCAGCTCCGGCACCGGCTGCTCCCGCGAAGAAGTAAGCATCCGCTGAAACGAACGGGGAAGTCGCCCTCAGGCGGCTTCCCCGTTTTTTTGATACCCGGGCGACATGGACATCCTGCTGCAGCAGATCATCAACGGCCTCACCACCGGCAGCGTGTATGCCGTTGTCGCACTCGGCTACACCATGGTCTATGGCGTGATTCAACTCATCAACTTCGCCCATGGCGAAGTGGTGATGATCGGCGCCATGGTGGCCTTTTCCATCATTACTTCGCTGGCCGGCAGCGGCATGCCGCCACTGGCCATCGTCCTCGCCGGCGTCATGGCGGCGATTCCGGCCTGCATGGCCATCGGCTACCTGCTCGAACGCGCGGCCTATCGTCCGCTGCGCCATGCGCCGCGCCTGGCGCCGCTGATCACCGCCATCGGCATGTCCATCATCCTGCAGCAGGTTGCCCTGCTGATCTGGGGCCGCAATCCGCTGGCCTTCCCGCAGATCATCGAGAACCCGAGCTTCAGCATCGGCGGTGCGGCGATCAGCGCCGTGCAAATCACCATCATCCTGCTCTCCTTCACGATGATGGCGGGCCTGTCCTGGTTCGTCTATCGCACCCGTTTCGGCATCGCCATCCGCGCCACGGCGGAAAACGTCCACGTCGCCAGCCTGATGGGCATCAATGCCAACCAGGTAATCGCCGCCACCTTCGTCATCGGCGCCGGCCTGGGCGCCGTCGCCGGGGTGATGTACGGCACCTACTACGGCATCGCCCACTACACCATGGGCTTCACCCTCGGCCTCAAGGCCTTCTCCGCGGCCGTGCTGGGCGGCATCGGCAACATCGCCGGCGCCATGCTCGGCGGCTTGCTGCTCGGGCTGGTGGAAGCGCTGGGCACAGGCTATATCGGAGATTTCAGCGACCTCTGCGGCTGGCCCGGAGCCGGGAGCTGGATGGGCGAACGCTGTGTCGACGGCGCCCACTTCGTGGTCTTCGGCAGCAACTACCAGGACGTGTTCGCCTTCCTGATGCTGATCCTGGTGCTGGTGTTCCGCCCCTCCGGCCTGCTCGGCGAGCGCGTCTCGGAGCGTGCCTGATGGGCATGCTGAAGGAAATGAGCCATCGCGAAAAGTTCGGCCTGGCCCTGATCGCGGTCGCGCTGATCGCGCTGCCTTTCGTCCTGGCCTCGGCCGGTACCGCCTGGGTGCGCATCATGAACTTTGCCGTGCTGTTCGTGCTGCTGTCGCTGGGCCTCAACAT
>CAYNGV010000085.1:0-9581 GCA_964397005.1 uncultured Sulfuritalea sp.
TGATCTTGAAGCGCTTGAACTCGATCTTCTCGCGCTCCTTGAAGCGCTTCAACTGTTCTTCCTGGCTGATCTGCAGCCAGAATTTGCAGACAATCACGCCGGCATCGGCGAGGTCGTGCTCGAAATCGTTGATTTCAGTATAGGCGCGCAGCCAGTCAGCCTCGGCGCAGAAGCCCTCGACACGCTCGACCAGCACGCGGCCGTACCAGGTGCGATCGAAGATCGCCACCCGGCCGTTGCGCGGAATGTGCCGCCAGAAACGCCACAGATAGGGCTGGGCGCGCTCTTCCTCGGTGGGCGCCGCCACCGGGATGATCTGGTAGTCGCGCGCATCCATCGCGGCGGTGATGCGCCGGATGGCGCCGCCCTTGCCGGCGGCGTCGGCGCCCTCGAAGGCGCACACCAGCGAGCGACCCTTGAAGCGCGGGTCGCGCACCAGCTCGGACAGCTTGCCCTGCCATTTCGCCAGTTGCTCTTCGTAGTCCTTTTCTTTCAGCGCGTGCTTGAGGTTGAGCTCGGACAGCACATTGCGCCCGTCGATATTCACGCGTATCGGCGGCGCCACCGGCGTGGTCTGCTTGCCGGCATCGGACAGGCGCTGGCGAATCGCCTCGAGCAGGATCTTGCCGGTGGTCATCGAGCGATAGCGATCATCTTCGCCCTCGATGATGATCCACGGCGCCCAGGGCGAATTGGTCATGCGCAATACATGGCCGACGACATCCTGCAGCTTGTCGTAGGTCTTGAGCCGTTCCCAGTTCCACTTGGTCACGCGCCACGCCGTCTTCGGGTCCTTTTCCAGGAGTTTCAGGCGACGCTTCTGGCCCTCCTTGGTCAGGTGGAACCAGAACTTCAGTACCAGCGCACCTTCGTTGACCAGCATGGCCTCGAAGCGGTTGATCTGGTCGATGCGCGCATCCATGTCCGCCTTGCTCATGCTGCCGTCGAGGCGGTCATGGATCGGGCTCGAATACCACGACCCGGCGAACACGCCGATGCGGCCCTTGGGCGGCAGCGCGCGCCAGTAGCGCCACATGAAAGGCCGCGCCTGCTCCTCGTCGGTCGGCGCCGAAAATGCCAGGGTGGAAATGAAGCGCGGGTCCATCCATTCGTACAGGATGTTGATGGTCTCGCCCTTGCCGGCGCCGTCCTGGCCGCTGACCAGCACCACCACCGGAATCTTGCCGTTTTCCTTGAGGTCGTACTGGGCATCCTGCAGCGCCGCGCGCAGGGTCGGCACGGCCTTCTTGTAGGTGTCCTTGTCGATCTTGTGACCGATTTCCGCGGATTCGAACATCACCAATCTCCCCAAAGTGCCATCATCGCCGCCAAGGCGCCGAGTCCGGCGGTTTCGGTGCGCAGCACGCGCGGCCCCAGCCTGACCGGATGGAAGCCGGCGGCCCGCGCCGCCAACAATTCACCCTCCTCGAAGCCGCCCTCCGGGCCTACCAGCAAACTGACCGGACCCGCAGGCGCCTTCAAGTCGCGCAGGGACCCGGTGGCCTCCGGCGCGCACACAAAGCGTAGCCCATTCTCCTGCGCCGCCATGCCAAGGTATTGCGGCAGATCAAGAATCGGTGCGACGGCGGGAACACGATTGCGGCCGGATTGTTCGCAGGCGGCGATGGCAATGTTGCGCCAGTGAGCCACGCGGCGTTCCGCGCGTTCTCCGGAAAGCCTGACCAGGCTGCGCTTTGCCGTCACCGGCTGGATGCGCCGCACCCCCAGTTCGACCGCTTTTTGCACCACCAGATCCATCTTGTCGCTGCCCGGCAGGCCTTGTATCAGCGTCAGGTCCAGCGGCGACTCGCAGTCGATGTCGTCGAATGCGTCGAGCGTCGCGCGCAAGGTTTTGCCGGCCGGGTGAAGCGTGGCTTGCCATTGCCCGCCGCGTCCGTCGAACAGGATCGCCGTGTCGCCAGCGCCGACTCTCAGTACCTTCAGCGCATGGTGGGCCGCCTCCGCGGCCAGCTCGACGGTCGCGCCGGGGTGAAGCGGGAAGGGGCAAAAGAATCTGGGTATCATGTTCGGATTATCGCCAATTATCGGAGGCAGTGCATGGCCAGTCTTTCCCCACCCGTCTGCGACTTCGGCCTCCCGGCGATTGATTTCGACCTGCCGGGCGTCGACGGCCGGCGTCATACCCTGGCCAGTGCGCGTGGTCCCAGAGGCTTGCTGGTGATGTTCATCTGCAATCACTGTCCCTATGTCAAGGCGGTAATCCACCGCATCGTGCGCGATACGCGGGAACTCGCCGCGCTGGGCGTCGGCAGCATCGCCATCATGAGCAACGACCCGACCGACTATCCGGAGGATTCCTGGCAGAACATGGTGCGGCTTGCGCGCGAGCTGGCGTTCCCCTTTCCCTATGTGCTGGACGAGTCGCAGGAAGTGGCGAAAGCCTACGGCGCCGTATGCACGCCGGATTTCTTCGGCTACAACGCCGATCTGAAATTGCAGTATCGCGGCCGGCTTGACGAATCACGCAAGGAGACCGCGGCCGAAGGTGTCCGCCGCGACCTGTTCGAAGCAATGCGGCAGGTGGGTTTGAGCGGACAGGGGCCAGTGCAGCAGACCCCGGGCATCGGCTGTTCGATCAAGTGGAAGAGTCCATGAGGCGTGTGCTGTTCCTCGTCGTCTGGCTGGCCGCGGCAGCTGCCGGTGCGGCCGACAACGTGTTGCTGATCCAGATGCAGCCGGGCGGCGGCTACCTGGTCTGGCACACCGAGGGCGAAAGCCGGCTCTCCGACGACGAAGCCATGGCGCTTGAAGTGACCGCGAGGCCTGAGGGCGGCGCAGAAATGCAGACCAGCGCCGGCCCGGCCCGCGCTTATGAAACCAGTGACGGCGTGACCATCCGCCTCTCCGCGGCACAAGACGACAAGGCCCTGCTGATCGATCGCGACAACTGCGGCCACATTCGTCTGTGGCACGCCGCCGGCGCCACCAACCTGCCGGAGGACCAGATTACCGACATCGTCATGAGCGCGCTGCCCGGCGGCGGCAAACGCCTCACCGTCGGCCGCTACCACGTCAAGGCGTTCATCACCAGACTGGGCGTCACCGCAACGCTCTGGCTCGCTCCGGCCAGATAGCCGGCCTTGGCCCTCAGCGCCCGGCCGGTGCCTGCTTGCCGACCTGCGCCTCGATCAGGCGCGATCCTTCGCTGTCCATGAAGCTGACGAAGGCGGTGGCCGCCGGCATCAGGCGTTTGTCGGTGCGATAGACCAGGCGCCACTGGCGTTTTACCGGCGTGCCGGTGACGTTCAACTTGACCAGCCGGCCCACGGAGCGTTCCAGCCCGATGGTGTGCTCCGAAATGAAGGATAGCCCCAGCCCCGCCATCACCGCCTGCTTGATGGTCTCGTTGCTGCCCAGCTCCATGATTGCGCCGGCCGTGACGCGATGCTCCGCGAGGAAGCGCTCGAGTGCGCTGCGCGTGCCCGAGCCGGGTTCGCGGATCAGCAGGGTTTCTTCCGCCAGTCGCTGCGGATCGATGCGTTTCTTGTCGGCCAGCGGATGGTCGGATGCGGCGATGAACACCAGCGGGTGCTCGGCAAAAATCGTGGCCACGGTTTCAAACTCGCTAGGTGGCGTGCCCATGATGGCCAGGTCGATGCTGTTTTCGGCAAGCTGGCGCACGATGGTGCCGCGGTTGTTCACCGTCAGCTCCAGCTCGACGCCGGGATGCCGGCGCCGGAATTCAGCCAGCAGCGACGGTGCAAAATACTTGGCGGTGCTGACCACGCCGATCTTCAGTCGCCCGGCTTCGACCCCCTTCAGCGCGGCCAGCGCTTCGCCGGCCTCGCGCAGTTGCTCCGCGATACGCTGTGCCTGGCGCGCCACCTCTTCGCCGGCGGCGGTGAGCCGCACTTTCTTGCCGGCCTGTTCGGTCAGCGGCAGCCCTGCCTGGTCTTCCAGGGCCTGTACCTGCATGGACACCGCCGGCTGGGTCAGGTGCAGTTCCTCGGCGGCGCGCGAAAAGGAAAGGTGGCGGGCCACCGCCTCGAATATCTTGAGTTGACGCAGGGTGACATTCTTCATGACTGAGTGTTCAAATTGTTTTCAAGAAAGGATTCAAGTTCGTCAAACGGCAGCGGCCGCGAGAAATAAAAGCCCTGGAATTCGTCGCAGTCCGCGCTCCTCAGCAAAGTGACTTGCTCCGCGGTCTCGACGCCTTCGGCGACTACCTTGATGCCGAGGCTGTGCGCCAGCGCGATGGTTCCCCTGACGATGGCCATGTCGTTCGAATCGTGGGTGATTTCGGAAAAAAAGGCACGGTCAATCTTCAGATAGTCGAAGCGAAGCCGCTTCAGGGTGGACAAGGATGAATGGCCGGTGCCGAAGTCGTCGATGGCGAGCGCAATGCCCATGTTGCACAGTCCCCGCAGCAGCAGGGCAGATCTTTCCGGGCTTTCCATGGCCATGCGTTCCGTCACCTCGAACCCCAGCAGGCGGGCGGGCAGGCCGGAATTTTTCAATGCATCCGCGATGTGCTCCGGCAGGCTTGCCTGGCGCAGTTGCCTGGCGGAAAGATTGATCGCCACCGATGGCGCCGGGATGCCGGCATCACGCCACGCCCGCAACTGGCGGATGACAGCCGCCAGCACCCATTCGCCGATGAGGACGATGAGGTCGCTCTCCTCGGCGATCGGAATGAACCGTTCGGGCAGCTGGAGGCCAAGACCCGGCCGGTTCCAGCGTATCAGCGCCTCGACTCCGGTCACCCGGCCGCCCCGATCGAGGCGCGGCTGATAGTGGAGCACGAACTGGTCGAGCTTCAGGGCGTCGCGCAACTGCTGTTCGACGTCGAGTCGCGCCATCGCCGCACGATTCATCTCCGGCGAGAAGAACTGGAAGCCGTTGCGTCCCATTTCCTTGGCGTGATACATCGCCGTATCGGCGTACTTCATCACGGTGCCGACATCATTGCCGTCCTGCGGATAGATGCTGACGCCGATCGATGGCGTGCTGTGCAGGACGTGGCTTTCGATCAGATAAGGCTGGCCGAGCGCGGCCAGTATGCTGCCCGCGACCGTGGTGGCAACCGCGGGCGCTTCAAGAGCGGGCAGGACCACCACGAACTCGTCGCCGCCGAGGCGCGCCACGGTATCGGACGAGCGCACGGTTTGCCGCAGGCGGCGCGCCACTTCGATCAGCAGCAGATCGCCGACATGATGGCCCAGCGTGTCGTTGATGGTCTTGAAGCGGTCGAGATCGAGGAACATCACGGCGACGCTGTGCCGGTTGCGGTCGGCCGCGGCGATCGACTGTTCCAGCCGCGCTTCCAGTTCCATGCGGTTGGGCAGGGTGGTCAGCGGATCGTGATGCGCCAGATGGTGAATGTGCTCCTCGGCCTGTTTTCTTTCCGTGATGTCGGAGAATATCGACACATAGTGGACCCGGCTGGCGTCCTCCCGGTCACGCACGACATTGATGGTCATCCACTTCGGGTAGATCTCGCCGGTCTTGCGCCGATCCCAAATCTCGCCTTCCCAAAAATCGGTTTCGCCCAGCGACAGCCACATCCGCTTGAAGAATTCCGCGTTGTGCAGCCCTGAGCCGAAAACCCCGGGATCGCGCCCGAGAACCTCGTCTTCGGCATAGCCGGTAATCCGGACAAAGGACCCGTTGACCGAAATGATGTGGTTCTCGCGGTCGGTAATCATGATCGCCACCGGACTGTTGTCGAACACCTGTTCGGCCAGCAGCAGGCGCTCTTCGGTTGCCTTGCGTTCGGTGACGTCGAAGTCCGCGCCGATCAGGCGCAGAACCTTGCCCGTGGCATCACGTATGATGTGGTCATGGACTTCCAGGTGGCGGATGGTGCCGTCAGGCCTGACTATCCGGTAGGCCAGCTTGACGTCGGTGGCCGTGCCGCGCAAGGCCGCAATGACGTGAGCGATGGTGCGTTCCCTGTCATCGGGATGGAGGTAGTCGGTCCAGTCGTTGAACTGGCCGTTTCTGCCGTCGGGCGAGACGCCGAATATCTCGAAGACCCGCGCGTCGGCCAGCAGTTTGTTCTCCTTTGCATCCCAGTCGAAAATGCCGAGCCCCACCGCTTTCAACGCCAGCGAAAAACGTTCGTGCAAACGAAGAAGTTCGCGTTCGGCCCGTTTGCGCGCGGTGATGTCGGTATAGATGGTGATGAAGCCGCCGCCCGGCAGCGGCGCCCCGCGAATCTCCAGCGCGGTTCCGTTAGGGCGTTCGCGTTCGAAGATGTGGGCGACCGGATGGCGCGCGCGTTCGAGCGCGTCGGCAATCTTCTGTTCGAGGTTCTCGCTGCCGTACTCGCCACGGGCGGCGTTGTGACGGATGAAAGCCTCGAAGGCGGGCCGCGGCTCGACAAACAGTTCGTCGGGAAAATCGAGCAACTGCTTGAACAACTCATTGCAGGCCACCATGCGCAGTTCGCCATCAACCACGCTGACCCCGCCCGGCATGTTGTCGAGGATGCTTTGCAGCACCGCGTTGCTGCGCCGGATTTCGAGTTCGCTGTTCTTGCGTTCGGTGATGTCGGTATAGGTGGTGATGAAACCGGCGATCTCGCCATCGACATGAAACGGCTTGCCCACCACGAGGTGGGTATGGCCGCTGGGACGTCGGCGTTCGAAGCTGTGCGGCTGAAACTGCATGACGAACTGGCGGCGTTGCCGCACATGCTCCTCGGGGTCTCCCGGGCCGAATTCGCCCCGTCGTGCCGGCACACGGAAGATATCTTCGAACGACGCGCCGCGGACCATGACTTCGGGCGGCAATTCCAGCACGTCGACCATGCCTTCGTTCCACACCAGCAGTTTCAGTTGGGCATCGAATACGCTGATCCCCGGCGGCAAACTGCCGAGGATGTTATTCAGCAGCGCCGACTGGCGCCGCAATTCCATTTCCACCTTCGTCCGAGCAGCAATCTCCGCTTCAAGTCGCCCGTTGGTTTCCGCCATTTCCTTCATGCGGGTCTGCTGTTCGAGCAACAGGGACTCCAGATTGCGATGCATCAGTCCCACCTGCGTCAACGCCATGGCCGCCATGGCGGCGAAGGTGGTCAGCGCGGCAATCCAGCTGAAGGGGCTGCTGATGAAGGCGTTCATGTCAAAGCCGAATACCAGATACCCCGACAGCGCCAGCGCCGCCGCCACGATCATCATCGCCCCGGAGGCAATGGCGGCCATGACGCCGCCGCGCGGCCCGTAGAAGGACACGGCGACGATGCACAACGTCAGGTAGAGGGGCGCCGAGTTGCCGACGAAACCATAGATGAAGTAGCCGATGCTTGCGGCCAGATAGAGCGCGACCAGCAGTATCGGCGCCAGCCAGCGGGCGCCGATGCGGCGGCGCAGGACGTAGATGACCAGGAACGCGAGGTAAAGGGCGCTGGACGAAATGCTCAGCGGATTGCCCAGGTGCAGGTTGCGCGACATGTTGCCCAGCATGAGCACCGTGCCGGCGATCATCGCCACGGAATAGGTGGACATGACCACGTCTTCGCGGACCGACTTCATCAGGCTGGATGCGCCGCTGGAATTGCCCGTCATGCTCCCCCCGCCATTCTCGACGGCCTCTGACCGACCGCTTTTGGTCATCTTATCACCGCCATAAGAAAGCATGACTGTCACTTATGGTTGGCAGGATTTATGCTGTCGCCCATGCTCGAAGCCCTGATTTTCGATGTCGACGGAACGCTCGCGGATACCGAGCGCGACGGCCATCGTCCCGCCTTCAACGTCGCTTTCGCCGAGGCCGGACTGGATTGGCATTGGGACGAGGCGCTGTATGGCGAGTTGCTGGAAGTGACCGGCGGCAAGGAGCGCATCCGCTTCTTCTGCGAGCGACACGCGCCGGGGTTCCTGCAGCAGGCGGATGCGGAGGCTCGCATCAGGGCACTGCATGGCGCCAAGACGCGACACTATGTGGAACTGTGCGCAAAGGGCATCCCCCTGCGCCCTGGCGTCGAGCGCCTGTTGCGCGAAGCAAGGGCAACCGGCCTGCGCCTGGCCATCGCCACCACCACCACGCCGGAGAATGTCACCGCCTTGCTGCCCGCCGAACTGATGGCGCTGTTTGAAAAAGTCGGCGCTGGCGATACGGCGCCGAACAAGAAGCCGGCACCGGATATTTACCAATGGGTGCTGGCACAGCTGGGCTTGCCGGCTTCGGCCTGCCTCGCCATCGAAGATTCCGCCAATGGTCTCAAGGCCAGTGCGGCGGCCGGGCTGGCGACCGTGATCACGCTGACCGGCTACACCCGCGACCACGACTTTTCCGGCGCGCTGGCCGTGTTGCCCGATCTTGGCCGGGTGACAGTGCCCATGCTCCGGCAGTGGCACGAAACTGCTTATGATGTTGATAAAAAATAGTGACTTTCACTTATGCAAGCTGATGACTAAGATGTCGTCAATCCGCTGAACCCACTGCACCAATTGCCTCAACGAACAACACCGAAGGAGGAACACCATGGATCAATCGAACCGCTACGCCGACCTGAGCCTCAAGGAAGAAGACCTGATCAAGGGCGACAAGCATGTGCTGGTCGCCTATCACATGCAGCCCGCCGCCGGCTACGGCTACCTTGAGGTAGCGGCACACATTGCCGCCGAATCGTCCACCGGCACCAACGTGGAAGTCAGCACCACCGATGACTTCACCAAGGGGGTGGATGCGCTGGTTTACTTCATCGACGAAGCCAAGGGCGTGATGAAGGTCGCTTACCCGAATGACCTGTTCGACCGCAACCTGACGGACGGCCGCGCCATGCTGGTGTCCTTCCTGACGCTGGCGATCGGCAACAACCAGGGCATGGGTGACGTGAAGCATCTGCAGATGCAGGATTTCTATGTGCCCTGGTCCATGCTGCGCATGTATGACGGTCCGGCCAAGGACATCACCGACCTGTGGGACATTCTGGGTCGCCCGCGCGTCAACGGCGGCTACATCGCCGGCACCATCATCAAGCCCAAGCTCGGCCTGCGCCCCGAGCCCTTCGCCAAGGCGGCTTACCAGTTCTGGCTGGGCGGCGACTTCATCAAGAACGACGAACCCCAGGGCAACCAGGTTTTCTGCCCGACCAAGAAGGTCATCCCGCTGGTGTATGACGCGATGAAGCGCGCCATGGACGAAACCGGCCAGGCCAAGCTGTTCTCGGCCAACATCACCGCTGACGACCATTACGAAATGCTCGCCCGCGCCGACTACATTCTGGAAACCTTCGGCCCGGACGCCAACAAGGTGGCTTTCCTGGTGGACGGCTATGTCGGCGGCCCCGGCATGATCACTACCGCGCGTCGTCAGTACCCGAACCAGTACCTGCACTATCACCGTGCCGGTCACGGCGCCGTCACCTCGCCTTCCTCCGTGCGCGGCTACACCGCCTTCGTGCTGGCCAAGATGTCGCGCCTGCAGGGCGCGTCGGGCATCCACGTCGGCACCATGGGCTACGGCAAGATGGAAGGCGGCAAGGATGACCGCAACATCGCCTACATGATCGAACGGGATTCCGCGGACGGCCCCTACTACCATCAGGAATGGCACGGCATGAAGCCGACCACGCCGATCATTTCCGGCGGCATGAACGCGCTGCGCCTGCC
>CAYNGV010000086.1:0-7205 GCA_964397005.1 uncultured Sulfuritalea sp.
TCGGCGTCGGCATCGGACTGGCCGAAATCGAATTCCGGCATGTGGTCTTCCTTCAGCTTGATCATCGCCGCGAAGGGGCGTCCCATCTTGCTGCGAAAGCCCTGTAGCGGACCTATCTGGCGCTTCGTCAGCAGCTCGTCGATTTCCTCGGTTTCCCATTGGCGGCTGGCGACCACCTTCCACAGCTTGTAGTCGCACTTTTCGCAGGTGAAGTGCTTGTAGCCTTCGTGGATCTTGGCGCCGCAGCGAGGGCAGGGTGTCTTCAGCGTGCCGAAGTCAGGATCGGCAAATTCGCCGGTCTTGATCCGTTCGACCATCTCGCGCGTCCGGTCCACGACATGGCTCATGAACTCGTCGCGGCCGAGGCGGCCGTGTTCCATTTCCTTGAGCTTGTATTCCCATTCGCCGGTCAGTTCGGGCGAGCGGATTTCGTCGACCTTGAGCTGTTCCAGCGCGAACAACAGCGAGAAGGCCTTGGCCGTCGGTTGCAGTTCGCGGCCGTTGCGGTGCAGGTATTCCTCGGCCAGCAGGCCTTCGATGGTGGCCGCGCGCGTCGCCGGGGTGCCGAGGCCGCGCTCGGACATGGCTTCGCGCAGTTCCTCGTCCTCGATGAGCTTGCCGGCGCCTTCCATGGCGGTCAGCAGCGTGGCTTCCGTGAAGCGCGGCGGCGGCTGGGTCGCCTTGGCCTTGACCTCGACATCCTTGGCCCAGACGCGTTCGTTCTTTTCCAGCGGCGGCAGGTTCACGGCTTCACCCGCTTCTTCGCGGGTTTCCTGCGACTCCTTGCCATATACAGCGAGCCAGCCCGGCGTCACCAGCACCTTGCCTTCGGTCTTGAAGGCTTCCTTCTCGATGCGGGTGATGCGCGTCGTGATGTTGTATTCGGCGGAGGGATAGAAGATGGCGAGGAAGCGCTTGGTGACGAGGTCGTAGATCTTCTGTTCGGGCTCGGAAAGGCTCTTCGGCGCCGCGCCGGTGGGGATGATGGCGAAGTGGTCCGAGATTTTTGCATTGTTGAAAATGCGCTTGTTCGGATGCACCCAGCCGTTTTTGATGATGGCGCCGGCGAAGGTGGCGTAGGGCGTGCCCGCCATGTTGGCGAGGGTTTCCTTGACCGTGCCGATGTAGTCCTCGGGCAGGTGGCGGGCGTCAGTCCGCGGGTAGGTCAGGGCCTTGTGCTTCTCGTAGAGCGCCTGGGCGATGCCCAGCGTGTTCTTGGCGCTGAAGCCGAAGCGGCCGTTGGCCTCGCGCTGCAGCGAGGTGAGGTCGTAGAGCATCGGGCAGGCTTCGGTCTTCGGCTTGCTTTCCTCTTCCACCGTGCCGTGCTGGCCGAGGCATTTCTTGCGCAGGGCCTCGGCGCGCGCTTTGTCCCAAAGACGTTCCGCGCGGGCGTGCTCATCGTCAGCCTTCTTGAACTTTTCGTCGAACCAGCGGCCGCGGTAGGTGCCGGCGACGCATTGAAACTCGCCCTCGACTTCCCAGTAGTCGCGTGAAACGAAGGCGCGGATGCGGCTTTCGCGTTCGACCATGATGGCCAGTGTCGGCGTCTGCACGCGGCCCACCGGCGTCTTGTAGAAGCCGCCTTCCTTCGAGTTGAAGGCCGTCATGGCGCGGGTGCCGTTGATGCCGATCAGCCAGTCGGCTTCCGAGCGGCAACGCGCGGCGTCGGCCAGCGGCAGCATTTCCTGGTCGGTGCGCAGGTGGGCGAAGCCGTCGCGGATCGCGGTGCTGGTCATCGACTGCAGCCACAGGCGGCGCACGGGTTTTTGCTTGGCGCCCAGTGCGTGCTGCGCCACGTAACGGAAGATCAGCTCGCCCTCGCGTCCCGCGTCACAGGCGTTGACCAGACCGGTGACATCCTTGCGCTTGATCAGGCGCGTCAGCAGGCGCAGGCGTTCCTGCGTCCGTTCGATGGGGTTCAGCGCGAAATGCGGCGGAATCATCGGCAGATGCGTGAAACTCCACTTGCCGCGCTTGACGTCGTATTCCTCCGGCACGGCCAGTTCCAGCAGATGTCCGATGGCCGAGGACAACACGTAGTCGTCACTCTCGAAATAGTCGCCCGTCTTGGTGAAGCCGCCCAGCGCCTTGGCAATGTCCTGGGCGACGGAAGGTTTCTCGGCGATGATGAGCTGCTTTGACATTGTTTTCTTGGGCGATTCGGGATCAATACACGATCGGGAGCGGCGCATCATAAGCGCGGCTATCCCAATAAGGCAAGCGGGGGATTAATTCAGCAGGATACGCGCGACGTCGCCGCCGCCGCCGAAATCCTCGTCGTCGCTGTCCTCGGCGAGCAGTTCCTCGAGGATCAGGGCGTCGACTTCGTGGCGGTAGCGCCAGATGACGGCGAGCACGATCACCTTGAGCCGGTCGAGGCTGACTTCGGCGTCCGGCAGGGCCAGGGCGCGCTCGATGATGGCTTCGCGCAGGGGCGCGTCGACCGCATCGTGCTGTTCCAGAAACGTAATGAAGCCGCGGCAGGCAGCCGGCAGCCGATCCTGCTCTTCCTCGCCGTAAATCCTTGTGGAGCTGGCGAGCGTCGGGTTGCGGCAAAGCCCGCTTTCTTCTCCGGCGAGGCCGTCCAGCCAGGACAGCGCAGCGCTGATGTCGTCATTGCCGAACCCCGCCGCCGACAGTTTTCTGGCCAGCACGGCAGGTTCCGGGCAGGCATCGGGCAGGTAGTTCTCGAACAGGTAAACCAGTATGTCGATCATGAATGCAGTCTTTGGTAGAGGCCGCCGGGTAATTGGGCCACGCGGCCAGCGAGTTCCATGGGCAGCAGCATGGCAAGAAGGTCGGCGGGCGTCAAGCCGCTGCGAGCAGAAAGCGTATCGAGCGCGCAGGGAGCGTTCCCCAGAAAAGCGAGCACTTGCTCTTCGCTGTCATTTCCCGGTGCGGATGGCTGGCCGGGGGCAAGCGTCGTGACGGGCGACGATCCCCAGCGCAATTCCTCCAGGATGTCCTGCGCCGATTCGACCAGCTTGGCCCCCTGGCGAATCAGCTGGTGGCAGCCGCGCGACAGTGGCGAGTGGATCGATCCGGGAATGGCAAATATCTCGCGCCCGCTTTCCGCGGCGAGCCGCGCCGTGATCAGCGAGCCGCTGCGGGGTGCCGCTTCGACCACCAGGCAGCCCAGTCCCAGGCCGGCGATGATGCGGTTGCGGCGCGGAAAGTTGGAGGCCAGCGCCGGGGTACCGAGCGGGAACTCGCTGAGGACGGCGCCTTGTTCGGCAATGTTGCGGGCCAGTGCTTCGTTGCGCGCCGGATAGAGGCGGTCGGCACCGGTGCCGATGACCGCCACCGTGCCCGCCGCGGTCGCCAGCGCGCCACGATGGGCGGCGGCGTCGATGCCCAGTGCCAGGCCGCTGACGATGGTCAGGCCGGCATCGCCGAGTGCCCTGGCGAAGGCCTCGGCATCGCGCAGGCCCTGCGCGGTCGCGTTGCGACTGCCGACCACGGCCAGCATCGGGCGATTGAGCATGGCGGTGTTGCCCTTGGCGTAGAGCAACACCGGCGGATCATCCGCCGTCAGCAGGTTTTGCGGGTAGTCGGCGTCGGCCAGGGTGAGCAGGCGATTGCCGGGCTGGGCTTCCCATTCGAGTGCCGTTTCGATTTCGCTGGCACATTCATGGCGCAAAAGACGCTCGGCCAACGCCGGGTCGATGATCGCCGAGAGTGCGTGCTGGCTCGCCGCGAAGATTGCGTGCGGCAGCCCGAAGGTGTTGAGCAGGGCACGCCGGGCTTCGCCGCCGATGCCCGGGATCAGCGTGAGACGGAGCCAGGAAGCGAGTTCGTGGCGCTCCGTCGTCATACGTTCAGGGTTTATGCCGGCGTTAAGGCGTGCGGACGGTATCGCCGACGACCACCGGATGCGTCGCGTTCATCACCAGGGCGTAAGCGACCCGGTCGAATACGCGGAACACGAACAGCAGGCCATTGCGGGCGTCCGGAAGCTTGTAGTTGGTCTTTTCGCCCTGGTAGCGGTTACTGATTTCGGGGCCTGCCAGATCGACGGCAAGCACGTGACCGGGTTCCAGTCCGTCTGCCTTGCCGCGATTGAGTGTAATCACGGTTTGCGGCCCGCCGAAGTTCACCCCGGAGTACATGGCCAGCACTTTGGCCTTGATCATCTTGGTGGGCGGGTGCGGGATGTAACTCACCACATCCTGTCGCGGCGCTGCCAGCAGGCGGTCGTCACGCACGATTTCCTGCTTCGAGGTGAGTACCAGGAAACTCGAAGGCACGCCGGTTTTGGTCAGGCGCGCGGTGCCGATGAACACGGCTTCGTGTCCCAGCGTTTCCTTGGTATCCGGATCGAGCAGCGGTTTGCCGGGGCGGAACAACTGCCAGCCCTTTTCCTGGGTGGTGACCTCTGTGGTGTAGATGGTGTCGCCGGCGCCGGCTATGACACGGTCGCTCTGAAGGGCGACGACACGCGGCGCGCCATCGAGGCCGGTGGCATCGAGTACGCGCTGCTCGCTGAGGAAGGGTTCGATGTCCTGCGGCGGGATCGCGGGAATGCCCTTTCTCAGCGGCTCGACGTATTCGCGGCGCGGTTCGGTCACCGTCACCAGTTTGAGGCGCGGCTGGTTGCCGCTCTTGTCGAGCACGATGACCTGGCCGGGATAGATGCGCTGCGGGTTCTTGATCTGTTCCGCGTTCAGCTTCCACACCTCGCCCCAGCGGTAGGGATCCTTGAGGAATTTGGCGGCGATGCCCCACAGGGTGTCCCCCGAGGTGACGATATGCCGGTCGGGCGCGCCGTCGGCCAGTTCGATGGGCTTGGTCCCCTGTGCAAGCACCACAGTGCTTGAAATGCTGATGAGCAGCGCAGATATAATGCGACGCATGGCGTGATCTCCTGGCCGAGTGTCCGTGTGGATGGCGAACCACCCGCGTATCTGCCCGATTCTGCCCGACAATTCCCCCAGCATCAATTCTTTCAAGAGCGGTTTCATGGCCCTATTGCCGATTTTGCGTTACCCCGATCCGCGGCTGCACAAAAAGGCGGCGCCCGTCACCCAGGTCGATGCGCGCATCCGCCAGCTCGCCGCCGACATGGCCGAGACCATGTATGCCGCGCCCGGCATCGGCCTGGCAGCCTCGCAGGTGGACCAGCATCTGCGCCTGATCGTGATCGACATTTCCGAAGACAAGTCGCGGTTGCAAACCTTCATCAATCCCGAACTGCTGGAAAAATCCGGCGAATGCGAAGGCGAGGAAGGCTGCCTGTCGGTGCCCGGCATTTACGAGACGGTGAAACGCGCCAGTCACGTCAGGGTTCGTGCGCTGGGCCTCGACGGCCAGCCCTTCGAGCTGGAGGCCGACGACCTGCTGGCGGTGTGCATCCAGCACGAAATGGATCACCTCGAGGGCAAGGTCTTCGTCGAATACCTCTCGCGCCTGAAGCAGACGCGGATCAAGAGCAAGCTGGTCAAGCAGGCGCGCGAGACTTTTTAGGTGAAACTCATTTTTGCAGGCACGCCGGAGTTCGCCGCGACGGCGCTTGAAGCGCTGATTGCCGCCGGGCATCAGATCGCGCTGGTGCTGACCCAGCCCGATCGTCCCGCCGGCCGTGGCATGACCCTGCAAGCCTCGGCCGTCAAGAAAGTGGCGCTGGCCCACGGCATCCCGGTGTTCCAGCCCGAGCGCCTGAAGGACCCGGCGACGCACGAACCGATCCGCGCCGCCTGCGTCGATGGCGGCGCCGAACTGATGGTGGTGGCCGCCTATGGCCTGATCCTGCCGCAGGCGGTGCTTGACCTGCCGCGCCGCGGCTGCATCAACATCCATGGCTCGTTGCTGCCGCGCTGGCGCGGCGCGGCGCCGATTCATCGCGCCATCGAGGCGGGCGACGCGCAGACCGGCATCACCATCATGCGGATGGAAGCCGGGCTGGATACCGGCCCGATGCTGCTGGCGCAAGCCATCGACATCGACCCGCGGGACACCACCGGCAGCCTGCATGATCGCCTCGCCGAGCTCGGCGGCAAGCTGTTGGTCGAAGCGCTGGCGCGCTTCGACCAACTGGTCGCGACGCCGCAACCCGAGGCTGGCGTGACCTACGCCAGCAAGATCGACAAGGCCGAAGCGCGGCTCGACTGGAACCAGCCGGCGACAACATTGGCGCGCCGCGTGCGCGCCTTCAACCCCTTCCCCGGCGCGGTGGTGACGCTGGCCGGCGAGCCGGTCAAGGCCTGGCGCGGCGACGCGGTCGCCGGCGGCGGCCGGCCGGGCCAGGTGCTGGTCGCCGATGCCGACGGCATCGTGGTGGCCTGCGGCGAAGGCGCGCTGCGCCTGACCGAGCTGCAAAAGCCCGGTGGTCGCCGTGTCACCAGCGCCGACTTTTTGCACGGCAACCCGCTGCGGCCGGATTGAGCGGCCCATGAAGACCGGAGCACGGGGCACATCGGGCTGGCTCGGCCTGCTGCTGTGGCTGGCCGTCGGCACCGCTGTCGCCGCCGAGATCAGGAACGTCACGGCCATCCAGCAGGCGGATCGCCTGGTCGTCACCTACGACCTGGTCGAGGACAATCCCGTCGATCCGAAGGAACTGGCCAAAACCTGCGCCGGCGCAACGCGCCCCGAACGGTGCATGGAAGCCATGAGCAATCCGGTGGCCGCCTTGTTCGCCATTGACGGCCGCCTGTATCCGCACGACTCCCTGCGCCTTGACGGCGATGTCGGGCGCAACGTCGAGCCCGGCAAGGGCCGGCGTTTTTCGTGGGATGTGCGCAAGGACTTTCCGCAAGGTCTTGCCGGGGACGTTTTCGTAAACGTCGCCATCAGCCCGAAGAAGCTGCGCGAGAGCGATGTCGTCTCGCTGAGCGACCAGCAGGCCGAAATCTTCCGCCGCATCGATGCGGAACGGATCGCGGTGGCCGACGCCAATCGCCGCCTGGCGTTCAGCCCCGCCGCGCAACGCCTGGCCAACAGGATCGACGACGTCGTCAGGTCTTCGTACTTCACCGAGCCGGACGAGGCCCACCTGGAGAAATCACGCTATTACTGCGCGCGGTTCTCCGCCGATCCCGTCGCTCCCGCGGAACTGGCGGCACAGTGGGAAAAGCGCAAGTCCGGCCCGCCGCCGACAGTGGCCGACGCCACCCACGACAAATACTTCAACTGCCTGCTGGCTTCGCTCGATCCGCACAGCGCCTACCTGACACCCGAAGCCTTCAACGAGCTCAAGGTCGGCACCA
>CAYNGV010000086.1:7305-9356 GCA_964397005.1 uncultured Sulfuritalea sp.
CCGCACAGCGCCTACCTGACACCCGAAGCCTTCAACGAGCTCAAGGTCGGCACCAAGGGCGAATTCGGCGGCCTCGGCATCGAGCTCACGATGAAGCAGGGCGTGCCCGCCGTGGTCGCGCCGATCGAGGACACGCCGGCGTTTCGCGCGGGAATCCTTTCCGGCGACCGGATCATCGAGATCGACGGCAAGCCGACGACGGGCATGACGCTCAACGACGCCGTCAAGTTGATGCGCGGCCGGCAGGGCACACGCGTCACGCTGACGCTGCAGCGCGAGGGGCAGGCGACCCCGCTGCGCGTCGATCTGGTGCGCGCCGTCATCGTGGTGCGCAGCGTTCGTTCCAAGTCGCTGGGCGACGGCCATGGCTACATCCGCATTGCCCAGTTCCAGGAGCGCACGGCGGATGATGTCGGCACGGCCCTGGCCGCGCTCAATACGGAAAACGGCGGCGAGTTGAAGGGCCTGGTGCTCGATCTGCGCAACGATCCCGGCGGCCTGCTCAACTCGGCCATCAGCGTCGCCAGCCGCTTCATCGACGCGGGGCTGATCGTCTCCACCCAGGGCCGCGAGCGCGACGCCAACCGCCAGTATCCGGCGTTGCGGATTGCCAGGGAGCCTGGCTACCCGATCGTGGTGCTGATCAACGGCGGCAGCGCCAGCGCCTCCGAGATCGTCGCCGGCGCCTTGCAGGACCACAAGCGCGCCACCATCGTCGGCGCGCAGAGTTTCGGCAAGGGCACGGTGCAGACCATCATCCCGATCGACCAGGCCGCGCTCAAGCTGACCACGGCGGGCTATTACACGCCGAGCGGAAAATCGATCCAGCAGATCGGCATCGTGCCCGACATCCAACTGGATCAGGACGGCACCCTCGACGACGGCAGCATCGCTTTTGCGCAGCGCCTGCTGCGCGAAACCGCCGCCACCCGTAATCTCGTCGTGCGCAAGGACCGGGTGGAGCAGTTGAAGGTCGAGGAATTCTTCGCGCTCTACAAGAACGCCGTGCGCGCCAGCGTGGCCGTGGGCTTGCCCACCGCCGTGACCGGCCTCGCCGGTGCCAGACCCGCCAGCCGCCCCGCGGCGAAGCCCGCCGTCGACCTGCCCGGCGAACATCGCGTCGCCCTGGTGATCGGCAACAGCGCCTATCCGACGGCGGCGCTGAAGAACCCGGTGAATGATGCTCGTGCCATATCGGCGAAATTTCGCAGCCTGGGTTTCGATGTCATCACCCGCGAGAACGTCAAGCAGAAGGACATGACGCGCGCCATCACGCAGTTTGGCGAAAAGCTGGCGAAGAGCGGCGCCGTCGGCATCTTCTACTACGCCGGCCATGGCATGCAGGTGCGCGGCAAGAACTACCTGATCCCGGTCGACGCGCAGATCTCTTCCGAAGCCTCGGTGCGCAGCGAAGCGGTGGATGTCGATTCGCTGCTCGAACAGCTGGCCACCAGCGCGTTGGGCATCGTGATCCTCGACGCCTGCCGCAACAATCCCTTCGAGCGGCGCTTTCGCGGCGCGGCGGGCGGCCTGGCGCAGATGGACGCGCCGAAGGGCATCCTGATCGCCTACGCTACCGCGCCGGGCAAGGTGGCCTCCGACGGCGATGGTCGCAACGGGCTCTACACCCAGGAATTCCTGCGCATGCTGGACGAGCCCGGGCTCAAGGTCGAGGATGTCTTCAAGCGCGTGCGGCGGCGCGTGGCCGACGCCACCGCTGACCAGCAAGTGCCGTGGGAGTCCTCGTCGCTGACCGGCGATTTCTACTTCACGGGTGGCGCGCCGACGGCGGAAGGCACCGCGCCCGATCCCGAGCTGCTGTTCTGGCAAAGCATTCGCGAAAGCCGCGACGCCGGAGACTTCAGCGCCTACCTGAAAAAATTTCCCGATGGCCAGTTTGCCGAGATCGCACGCAATCGCCTGAAAGCGCTGGCGGCCGGCAAGCGGCGTTGACCGCAAGCACAAGAGAGACCGATGCACATCCAATCCCTGATCCCGATCAAACCGAAGCCATCCGGCGCCGTGTCGCCCATCGTCGGCGGCCGCGTCGA
>CAYNGV010000087.1:0-9305 GCA_964397005.1 uncultured Sulfuritalea sp.
CGCCGTAGTCGTCGACCAGCCAGGCGATCTTGTGCGTGATGACGCGCGTCTTGCCCGAGCCGGCGCCGGCCAGCACCAGCAGCGGGCCTTCGAGATGGCGCACGGCCTCGAGTTGGGCCGCGTTGAGTTTGACCATGGGTGGAAATACCGCCGGCGCCGTATCACCAGCGCCGACTTTTAACGTGAAACAACGCGCTCGGAGCGACTGGTGATAGTCGAGCGAAGCGAGCCGATTATCCGGAGTGGCTTTGCCCGCGTCGTTTGCGGGCTTAGCCCACTCCGCAAGGGCATCATCAGTAGCCCCCCGCGAGGGGGGATGGGGGGGGCGGGCGACCAATTCGCCTTTAACGATTTCATGGCACAGGGGTGGTCTTGACGACCATGCAAGTTAGCGTTCAGCGCAGTTTGCCGCGCAGCGGTTTCACCTTCTCGGGCGATTGGATCGTGACGCTTCCCTGGCCGCCCGTCACGTTCCCGCATGTGCAGACAGCCTTGATGAAACTGACGGAACTGACAATGTCGCCACACACGCATTCGTAATACACGTCGCCACCGGTTGGCAAGGCTCCGGAATAGTCCATCGGCAGAAAGCGATAGATCGTGCGCAAATCAATTTTCATTTTTTATTTCCACTCAAAGTGCGCCGAACACCTTCTTCGCCAATTTGCCGACCGCCGCGGCGGGGTTTTTGCGGATCGCCATTTCTTCCTCGGCGATCATCAGGTAAAGGCCGTCGAGCGCCTTTTGTGTAACGTAATTTTCCAGATGGGCATCCTGCTCCCGCACCAATCCGAACTTGGCGGCCTTGCCGGCCAACTGGTCGTACTTTTCCGCCAGTTTGACGCGGGCGATGGCCTGGCGCACCACGGGTTTGAACTTCTCCGCCAGCGGGCCGGAAGTGGTGCGACGAAAATACTGCGTCGCCGAGTCCTCGCCGCCGGACAGGATCCCCTTGGCGTCTTCCACCGACATCTGTTTGATTGAATTCACCAGCAGGGTTTTGGCCTGGGGCACCGCAGCTTCGGCGGCGCGATTCATCGCGGTGAGCAGTTCATCCGCCTGCTTGCCCATGCCGAGCCCGCGCATCAGGCCCTCGACCTTCTGCACGCTTTCGGGCAAGGGGATCCTGACCTTCGGATTCCCCAGGAAGCCATCCTGTCGACCAAGCATTTCAACCGCCTTGCCGGCGCCTTGGGTCAGCGCCTCCTTGAGTCCGCCACTGGCGTCCCTGCCCGAAATATCGGCCAGGGACAGTGCGTGGACGGTGCCGGCCAGAAGCAGTCCGGCCAGCAGGGTGACGACAAAGCGCATGTCAGTTTTTCGGCCGCAGTTCGCGACGAAGGATCTTGCCCACCGGCGTCTTCGGCAAGTCGGCACGGAACTCGACGTACTTCGGCCGCTTGTAGCCGGTGAGGTGCTCCTTGAGGAAATCCATCACCTGCGCTTCGGTCAGGTTCGGATCCTTCTTGACGATGAAGATCTTCGGCACCTCGCCCGAGTGCTCGTCAGGCACGCCGATTACCGCCGCCTCCAGGACTCCCGGGCAGTTCATCGCCACTTCCTCCAGCTCGCTCGGATAGACGTTGAAGCCGGAGACCAGCACCATGTCCTTCTTGCGGTCGACGATGCGCGTGTAGCCGTTCTCGTCCATGATGCCGACGTCACCCGACTTGAAGAATCCGTCGGCGCTCATCACGTTGGCGGTCTCGTCCGGGCGCTGCCAGTAGCCGGCCATCACCTGCGGGCCGCGGATGCAGATCTCGCCCGACTCGCCCAGCGGCACGTCCTTGCCGTCGTCGTCGCGGATGGCGATTTCGGTGGACGGCATGGGCAGGCCGATGGTGCCGGTGAAGCCCTTGAGGGTGGCCAGGTTGCAGGTCGCCACCGGCGAGGTCTCGGACAGGCCATAGCCCTCGACGATGCTGCTGCCGGTGATCGCGGTCCATTTCTCAGCCACCGGCTTCTGCGTCGCCATGCCGCCGCCGAGGCTGATCTTTAGGCTGGAAAAGTCCAGTTTGGCGAACTCCGGGTTGTTGGCGAGGGCGTTGAACAGGGTATTGAGGCAGGGAAAGATATTGAACTTGAAGGTCGACAGTTCCTTGACGAAGCCGGGAATGTCGCGCGGGTTGGGGATCAGCAGGTTGCAGGCGCCGATCCGCGTGCCTATCATGTTGCACACCGTCAGCGCGAAGATGTGGTACAGCGGAAGGCAGCAGACGAAGTTCAGCTGCACGTTGGCGGAGCGCGTGTTGACCGCCGGCTGCAGCCATTCCTCGACTTGCAGCATGTTGGCAACCACGTTGCGATTGAGCAGCGTGGCGCCTTTGGAGACACCGGTGGTGCCGCCCGTGTACTGCAGGAAGGCGACGTCCTCGCGCGTGCGCGGCACACTCTTCAGCGTCATGCCCGCACCCTGCGCCACCACGTCGTTGAAGCGGAAGGAGCCGGGCAGCGAGAACTCGGGCACCATCTTCTTGACCTTGCGCACCACGAGGTTCACCAGCATGCCCTTGAGGCCGCCGAGCAGGTCGCCCATCGCCGCCACCACCACGTGCTTGACCGGCGTGTTGGCGATCACCTTCTCCAGCGTGGTGGCGAAATTCTCGATGATGACGATGGCCTGGGCGCCGCTGTCCTTGAGCTGGTGCTCCAGCTCGCGCGGCGTGTACAGCGGATTGACGTTTACTACCACGTAGCCGGCGCGCAGCACGGCGGCGACGCAGACCGGGTACTGCATGATGTTGGGCATCATCAGCGCGACGCGGCTGCCCGGCTCGAGACCGCGCGATTGCAGCCAGGCGCCAAGCTTGAACGAGGCGGCATCCAGTTCGCCGTAGGTGATCGACTTGCCCATGCAGACAAAGGCCGTGCGCGCGGCATACTTCTTCATCGATTCCTCGAGCATTGCCGCCACGGTTTCGTACTGCGTGAAATCGATCTCGGCTGGCACGCCGGCAGGATAGTTCTTGATCCAGGGCTTTTCCATTTCAAGTCTCCTTTGTTGTTTGTGCTGGCGATTGCTGAATACTAAGGCAAATCGTTATTGGTGGCTCGGGCAAATGCTTCATACAGCGGCGGCAACTCCATGCCGCGCTGATGGAGCCTGGCGCTGCGCATATAGACCACGAACTGGTGCGTGCTGGCGTGGGGAATATCCTTCGCGACCTGCCCTCCGAGCAGCTTGACCGCCATGCGCGCGGCAACCTCGCCTTGCTCGAAGGGCGACGTGCCGATTGCCAGCTCACCGCCGTCCTCGACAAAGAATCCATTGGTGCCCACCACCGGAACATGGCTATTGGCAACCGTCCACGCCACCACTTCTTCCGGCGGAACCAGGGAACGGTTCGAAGCATCGCGGGCGAGCTTGCGGTAATTGGTGGTAAGGATGAAATCGGTCTTGCCCTGCACTTCCAGGACGGCCTGTTTCCAGTCGTCGAAGGTGCCCGGCCTGCGCGACGGCAGGTTGACCAGCGGCCGCCAGTCGAACTCCCGCATGTAGTGGTCGTCGTGTTCGACCGAGCTCGAGGTGTCACCGATATGCACCACCCGCAGCGGTCCGGTGGCTTGGCGCTGCCAGCGCAGGGCGATCAGCGCTTCCTTCAGTGCCGGCAAATCCTTGCGTTCGAAAATTCCGGTAACGTTGCCTGCGCCGGCAAAACCGTAAGGCTCGACACCTCCATTCACACCGGCAAAGACGATTCTGATGCTCGGATGGTTGACGTAATGCCGGGTGACGAATTCCTGGGCATCGTCGTCCACCGCGATGATGACATCCGGGTTCCAGCGATCGATCGACTGGCGCGCTGCGAGTCCCATTTTCTGCTTGAATTCCTTCTCCGGATGGCGCTTGGTGTCCATATAGAACCAGCGCACGGCGAAGTGGGAATGCTCGTCCAGCACGCGGCGCAATCCCACGCTGACTTCGCGGGTCCACGGATAGGTGAGGTCGTAGCTCTGCAACACCAGCACACGCGGCTTGTGCAGGTTGTAGGCAACCACAACCACGACCGAAGCGGCGAGGAACAGGCTGATCAGGATCAGGCGCAGGCGATTCATGCCGCCTCCGCCGGGCCGTCCCAAGAAGGCGGGAGTGTACGCTGCGGAAGCCGCGTCAGCGGCTGAACCGTGGTCACCCTCTTTCCTAGAAAGAGGGGAGGGGAGATAGTCCTCATAGCAATCCCAGCATCTTCCACCAGGGAATCGAGGCATACACCGATGCCAGCTTGAGGCCGTTGGAAATCCAGTTGAAGCGCAGAAAACTGCGTTCGTCATAGAACTCGCAGTTGCGCGTCAATTGCTGAAATTGCAGGTAGTAGGAGCACTGGTAAGGAAAAAACCACATTTCGCCAAGTACCAGTATCACGAAACCGACCACCCATGGATTGACGCCGTGCGCTTCGGCCACCGGCATGAACAAGGTCGCCAGGATGACGATGGTGGCGCTGATCGGCACCGCCAGGCGAATGATGAAAATCACTCCGGCCAGCAACAGCACGAAAAGCGGGAAGCTGCTGCGCATGATGTCGCCCAGTTCCGGCAACTTCTCCGCCAGTTGGCGCGTCAGCCCGAGGTGATTCAGCGCGGCGGTCAGGCCGACGATGCCGGCCAGATACAGGAGAAACGGCCAGTCGATCTTCTCGCGAAATTCCTTTTTGGTCAGGGAGCCGAACAACAACAGCCCGTAAAGAATGGCGAGGCCAAGCCAGGGCGGCTGGATCGCGTGCAGGCTGGTGGTCGCCACGCCAAGCATGAACAGCGCCACACCGCCGACAGCCGCCCATTCGCGGTCTTTCATGTTACCCAGCAGGCTCAACTGCGCGGCCACCTGGTGCTTCGACAGGGCTGCCTGGGGCAGCTTGCGAAAGTACAGGCCGCTGGCCAGAAAATAGGTCAGCAACAAGGCCACGGCGGCGCCGGTCGAGGCTTTCAGCCATTCCAGCCACTGGAACTGGTCCTGCGCCTGATCGGAAAGCAGGCCGAAAACCACAAAATTGACCGACTTGCTGCTGAGGAACACCGCGGACAGCAGTCCGGCGCCGACAAAGGTCGACACCGCCAGCCGGTTAGCGGAACGGCTCTTGAAATCCAGCCGCAGGGTTTCCAGCATGTCGCGGTAGAACGGCGTCAGCAGGGCAACGCGGCCATTGATCGAAGGCACCAGCGGGGTTAGCAAGAAGCCGGTGAACAACAAGCCGCAGTTGTGCCAGAACGGCGTGTTCGGCAGTTTCAGCAGCAGCAGCAAGAGCAGGCGGTAGCTGAGGCCGGAGGCGACGATGACGGTGGCCAGACCGAGTACGCTCATGGCCAGCAGGAAGCCGTCCGAGGCCAGCCCCGACAGCATCACCGGGATAGGCACCAGGCCCATGGCCAGCGTGGTCAGCACGGCGAAAACGCCGGGGATGTATTCGTCCACCAGGTTGAATACCCACATCATGATGGTGGCCGAAAAGATGGCCAGAAAATGCCCGGCGTGCGGGGCCAGGTTCCACTGCGGCGCCATGAACAAAACCAGGGCCGGCGCCAGAAAGGTGGCAAGCCAGCCGATGACTGTGCTTGCACTGACCACTTTGCGGTTTTTTGCAGCGGCGCGGGTCGAATCAGGGGCCGCCACCACATCGGAGGCCAGACGTCCGCCGGCCAGAATGCGCGTCAAGGACTGTGTCAGGTTCGCCCGCAGCAAAGGCTGGGCGGACAAGAAAACCAGCAGCGGCGCACGGGGCAACACCAGCAGAGTGGCGCCATGGGTGCTCACGGCCGTGGTCAGGTGGGTGTCGAATTCGCCGCCGGCTTCTTCCCCGGCACGCCCGTCGGGTGCGGCCTGGGCCGCGCCTCCGGGAGGGGTCAGCGACAGGTCGCCCGCCAATGTCAGATAGAGCGCCTGCGCCTGGTCACCGGCACGGTACAACGTATCGCCCGGCGCCAGTTCGCGCTCTTCGAGGTAAGGCAGCAGGCGCGCCAGTTCGGTATAGGATGCCAGCGCCAGAATCGGGTCGGCAAGCAGTCGGGCAACCCAAGGGTCTTTGGCGGCAGGCAGCATATAGCGGCGTATGATAAAACAATCGACTCGCGATTCAGGAAACCGGATGATGATGCGGCAAATGATGGGTTTGGGGCTGCTGCTCGGGCTGTGCGGATGCGCGGGCATATCCTTCCCGAATTTTGGCGAACCGGCCGCTCCCGCTGTCACGCCGATGGTGGGTTCGCCGGTACCGGTGGAAGTCGAACTGGTGAGCCGCGCCTCCAGCGAACCGAAATCCAGCGAAGCGGTGCTGCGCTCGGTGCTTGATGCCTATTCGCATGTGCCGCTGGAACCGATCCTGCGCATCGAGACCCAGGCGCATCTGCGCGCCATTCATGCGCTGGCGCTGGCGCCGCGCGGCAAGGAACTCGCCACGGCGTCGATCGATCGCACCATACGGCTCTGGGATCCGGCCTCGGGCCGTGCGGTGGATACGCTGCGGCCGCCGACGGGACGGCGCGGCGCGGGAACCACCTACGCGCTGGCCTACAGCCCGGATGGCAAGCTGCTGGCCACTTCGGGGCTGACTTTCTTCTCGCGTCCCGGCGACAATCTCAAGCGCAGCACTTTCCTGGTCTACTTCTTCGATCCCGCGCAAAAGGTCGTGACGCGAACGCTCGAAGGCCTGCCCGGCCGCGTGCATCATCTCGCCTGGTCGCCCAATGGACGCTACCTGGCCGTCGCCTACGGTTCCGACAACGTCCCGGAACTGGGGCCGGAACGTATCGCCGGCGCCAGCGGCGTGCGCATCTACGATGCCAAAACCCTCGCCCTGCTGCGCGAGACCACGACCGAAACGCCCTGTCAGTGGGCGGAGTTCGATGGCGCGCAACAACTGTATGCCGTTTGCCAGCGCGTGGTGCTGCAATACAACGGCCTGCAACTGAGCCGGATGCGCGAATCGGAAAGCGGCGCATTTCACAAGGGCGCCCTGGCACCGGATGGACGCACGCTGGCGGTATCCCGGCAGGACTCGGCGCGCGTCGATCTGCTCGATACCAGCGACTTGTCCCTGCGCCAAAGAGTCAGCCAGGAAAAGCTGGGCGTGGCCGCCAGCGATGTCGGCGAGCTGGCGCTTGCCTGGTCGCAGGGCGGCAGCTACCTGTATGGGGCCGGACGCCGCCTCAACCCGCAGGTGGCGAGCAATCGAATGTTCAAGTGGCCGGCCAGCGGCAACAGCCCGCCCGCCGTCGTCGACATCGGCCAGCTGGATGCGCTGGCGATGCTCACCGGGCGCGACGGCCGGACCTTTGTCGGCACCTCGGCCGGTACCGTCGTCACGCTCGACAACCAGGATCGGCTGAATGTGGCCGTTGAGAACGCCACCATCGATTCCGACAACCGCCCCGGTGGTCTGCGGGTTTCCCCCGATGGCAGGACAGTCGCCTACAGCGATGACAATGCCGGCACCAAACGCTTTGTGTTCTCGCTGGATCGACGCACCCTGCTGCCATGGGACGGAGCAAAGAACACGGAAATCCTGCGGCCGGCACTGATCGCCGGGGAGCCGCAGGTGGTCAACTGGCGCCTCGGCCGACACGTGATGTGCGCCGGCAAACCGCTCGATCTGGGCGGTGCCGTGGCGCAGAACCTGGCCATCGATCCGCGCGGACGCGGCTTCGTTATCGGTACCGACAGCAGCGTCATCCACTATGACCGCCAATGCCGCCGCACCTGGGAGACCCTCAATCAGGCGCGCAGCATTGCCGTGACAATTGCCGACGAAGCGGGTCTCGCACTGTCGCAGGACGAAGCCGGCGTGATCCGCTGGATGCGCCTTGCCGACGGCCAGAAACTGCTGTCGTTCTTCCCCAGTCTGGCCGGCCGCAGCTGGACCACCTGGACGCCGCTGGGACACTACGACGCCTCGGCGGAAGGCGAGGCGCTGGTCGGCTGGCACGTCAATCGCGATCGCCACCGCGAAGCGCTGTTCTATGGCGCCGGACGCTTCCGCGACCTGTTTCACAACCCCGACGAAATCACCCGCAGCCTGACGCAGACCGACCGCATGGCGCAGGACGCCGAAGTCGGGCGAGCGCTGGAACTCGGCCGCGCCATGCGCGACCGGCTGCCGCCACAGGTTCGCATCGTCTCGACGCAAGAGAAGAAAGGCAAGGAAGGACTCGTCGCGCAGCTCTCGTTTGCCTTGCGCGTGCCCACCGGGGATTCCGCGGTGCGCGTGCGCGCGCTGGTCAACGGTCGCCCCGCCGGCACGGCGCTGGCGCTGGCCATCGAGGACGGCAAGGAAGAAACCCTGGGGCAGATTTTTGTTCCCCTGCCCGAAGACGAAGTCGAGATCGCGCTGATCGCCGAAAGTCGCGGCGTCGCCGGCGAACCGGCCAAGCTGCGCCTGCATGAGCGGCTGGCCGATGGCAGCATGGCCGCCAGTGCACAGTTGCGCCCACGACTCTATGCGCTGGTGGTGGGCGTCGCCAAGTACCAGAGCGCCCGCGTACCGCCGCTCGACTTCCCGGCGAAAGATGCAAGGGATTTCGCGCAGGCCTTGCGCACCCAGTCCGGCCAGCTCTACCGCGCCGTGGATGTGCGCCTGCTGACCGACGAGAAGGCCACCCGGGAAAGCATCATCGACGGCATGGACTGGCTGCGGCGCGAAGTTACCGCCAACGACATCGCCGTGGTCTTCTTCGCCGGACACGGTGTCAACGACAGCATCAGCCAGTACTACTTCCTGCCCAGCAACTCCGACATCGCCCGCCTGCGCAGCACCGCCATATCCAATGTCGATATCGTCGAGACCCTGCAGTCGCTGCCGTCCAAGGTGCTGGCCTTCCTCGATACCTGCCATTCCGGCAATGTGCTCGGCACCGGAAAGAAGCGCGCGCTGGGCGACATCAACCGGCTGGTGAACGAGCTGACCAGCGCCGAAAACGGTGTCGTGGTGTTCGCCTCGTCGACCGGGCAGGAGACCTCGCAGGAAAGCCCGGAATGGAACAACGGCGCCTTCACCAAGGCATTGGTGGAAGGGCTGTCGGGACGCGGCGACTTCAACCGCGACGGCGTCATCTCCTTGAACGAACTCAACCTCTGGGTGGCCGACCGCGTCAAGGAACTGTCCGGCGGCGAGCAGCACGCCAACATGATCCGGCCCGATTCGATTCGTGATTTTCCGTTTTCGCTGACCGGCAAGCCGTAGATCGCCGTATCGCCAGTGCCGACTTTCCGGGTCGGTCTCAGGTCACCCCGGCGCCATGCGCCTGCAGGTCGGCGTGATAGCTGGAACGCACCAGCGGCGCCGATGCGGCATGGGTGAAGCCCATCGCCATCG